>JAFQUB010000018.1 GCA_017408735.1 Lachnospiraceae bacterium | reverse complement strand
ATACATTGGTTAGTAAGTATTCTGTTGTATCTTGCGCAAGAGTACACTATTTCGTGGTCAATGAAATAGGACTAGAACATCAAGAAACCCTTTATTTTTCTAGCTTTCCTGTTGTTGCTCCCATTATAACTCGTGAACATTCCTTGTACAATTCCTCCGGTTATTGCTAACAACCTTTCATCCGTCACACGCAATACAATTCCTTTGTTGATTTCCGCTTCATTTAAGCGAACCTCCATTATTTCCACTTCAAAATTATCGGTAATCCCATCTACCGTACATCGGATATATGCTTTCCCTTTCTGTATTTCCTGTTTCAGACAGATTGGTAAAGCTTCTCCCTGTGTTTCCTGTAGAAAGGCTTCGTTTGCCTGTCCAAAAATACCACATTCTGTATTTTCTGTGATAGTTCCCCGTTCTGATTCGCTGTCGTAATAGATAACACCCTCCAAAGCCCCCGGATTTCCTGCACTGCCTTTCATTACGGACATAATTTCCGTGGTATACAAACTTCCTTCTTCCAGCTCCATCAGCTTTCCGGTATCTACATCATTAATGCCATGCCCTAAGGCACCAAATCTTCCGTTTTCATCCACATAAGTGACAGTACCAATTCCCTGGGTATTGTCACGTACCCAAACACCCATTTTCTGCTCATCACCGGATGTTTTGATGCATTTTACTTTTACTTTAATATGTTCTCCGTTTCTGCGTAGAGTTAAAATTGCTTCTTCTCCTGCATCATTCACTTTTTCCACCAGTTCTCTTTTATTGTAAACGGTTTCGCCATTTACTTGCTCAATGTAATCCCCGGAGCGAACCAGATTGTATGCAGGCTCGTAACTCATTCCGTCCATTCCTTTCACTTCCCCGGTTCCAATTACCATAACACCTTCTGTTTTCATGTAAATCCCAATAGGCTGTCCCACCGGAATCAGTTTTTTCTGTTGAATTACATTGATATCCACATCTTTCAGATGAAAAATCCCCAACAAACTACAACGCATCTGATAATTTCCGGATTCTCCGGTAATCACTTTACAGGAATTTCCCAAATTAAAGTGTACCTTTTCCCGCAATGCTTCTTCTCTCCCCCCGGATGCCTCTACTACCGGAATCCGAATTTCTCCATCTACATGAAAAGGAATATTCAAATCCAGTTCCTGCTCCGAGCCTGCCACCAGATTAATTTCATCCGGAATTGTATTGCGGATACAAACATAACTATAAATAAATGTAAATGCAATTCCTCCAAACAACAGCTTCCACAAAAATCTACGATACTCTTCCAAAAAAACACCTCCTATTCAAAAGCCAGCAACTTCCCACCAACAGAACCTGCCACCGGCAGCTTCTTACGAATGTATGGTAATAAAAAAGAAAGATATATCCTATGATATACCTTTCTTAGTATATGAATTCTTCTTTTTTTAACACCCGTTATATTTTGTACTATTTGCCAATTCTTTCATTTCTCTGGCACTTTCCATGGTGGTTTCTGTAATGGTAACTCCACCTAACATACGTGCCAGCTCTGTGATTTCTTCTTCTTTATTTAATTCCCTTACGTTCGTATGGGTTTTATTATTTTCCACCGACTTTTCAATGATAAAATGCTTATCCGCCATGGCAGCAATCTGTGGCAAATGTGTAATGCAAATGAGCTGATGATTTTTTGAAATCAATGCCATTTTTTCTGATACCTTCTGGGCTGTTCTGCCACTAATTCCCGTATCGATTTCGTCAAAAATCAACGTATCTATGTCATCGTTATCTGCCAAAACCGTCTTAATAGCAAGCATAATTCTGGATAATTCACCGCCGGAAGCTGTGGTCTGCAACGGTCTTAAAGGCTCATTTAAATTGGTAGCAATCATAAACTGTACTTCATCAATTCCATTCTGGGAAAACTGAGAACTTTCTTTAAACTCCATGGTGAAATCTGTATTCAGGAAATTCAAATCCACTAAATGCTCCTTCACCTTTTCACACAGTTCTTCCGCTTTTTTCTTTCGAATTTTACTTACACTGTTTGAAATTTGTTTTAATTTTTCTGTTTCCTCAGTGAGTTTTTTCTTTAATTGTTCTCGGTAGTTTTCATAATCTGCCAGACGTTCCAGCTCTTTTTGTTTTTCCTGTTGGTAATTTAATACTGCCTCTATGGTTTTTCCATATTTTGCCTTTAATTTATTTAACAAATCCAAACGCTCTTCCGTCTGTACAAATTCTTCCTGACGAAATTCCAGACTTTCCATATACTGGGCAATATCCCTGTTAAAATCATTGAGCAATCCATCAATATCTGCCAATTGGTTTCTCTTTTCTTCTAATTCTCCATCTATTCCTGCAATGCCATCCAGCAGACGCAATGCATAGCCAATCTGCTCTCCGGCGCCCTGTTCTCCATTGTAACCGCTGATTTGATGCACTTTATCTATAGTTTCTGCAATTTTTTTTGCATTATTCATTTTGCGGTAAGCGCTCTCTAACTCCTCGTCCTCACCAATGCGAAGGGCTGCTTCTTCAATTTCCTTTACTTCAAATTCCATAAATGAAATTTCCCGCATGCGCTGTTCTTCATTGACACAGGATTCTTCCAGCTCTTTTTTCAAACTGGTATATTCTTTAAAGCTTGCAGCCAGTTTCTCTTTTTCTTCTTTCAATTCTTTCTCTGCATATTCATCCAGCAGTACTAAATGCTTATGCTTATTTAAAAGAATCTGTTGCTGGTGTTGTCCGTAGATATCGATTAACACCTCAGAAACCTGTTGCAGCAACTTTACAGTTACACTTTCACCATTGATTTTATTAATCCATCTTCCATTGGCGAACTTTCTGGATAAAATCACCTGTCCTTCTTCCGGAAAAACGCCTATTTCCTGCAAATAATCATTTTGTTTTGCATTTTCAATCTGAAATACTGCTTCTACAAAAACTTCTTTTGTTTCATCTTTTAGAGCAGACTTTTCCAGTTTTCCACCAAAAGCAAGCTGTAATGAGCCAAGCAACATGGATTTTCCCGCACCGGTTTCACCGGTTAGAATATTTAATCCATCTGCAAAAGCCACTTCAGCCCCATCAATCAGTGCCAGATTTTTTACATTTAGATTTAATAACATATAGACCTCCCTTGCAATATTTCTCTCAGATTCATTGCACTACAGGTTATTTCATCACAATTTTTCGTATTTTTTCCATAACGAACTTTGCTTCTTCTGTGCTCCGGATAGCACACATAATCGTGTCATCTCCGGCAATACACCCCACCACTTCATGCCATTTTAAGGCATCTAAGGAGGCTGCAACCGCCATCGCCATTCCTGCCACGGTTTTTATCACTAAAATATTTTGTGCCACATCCATGGATACAAATCCATCTTTTAAAACACGGATGTACTTATCGCCTATTCCATCATCACTTTGTAACAGGGCGTATTTTTGTTTTTTATCACCTGCCTGTACTTTGGCAAGCTTTAACTCTCTGATATCCCTGGAAACAGTTGCCTGCGTCACATTATATCCGGAGTGATTGAGTTTTTCTGCCAACTCCTCCTGGGTTTCTATATCATATCTTCCTATCAATTCTACAATTTTAGCATGTCTGTCGCTTTTCATTCTATTCTCCTAATTTTCTTCGAAGTGCTTCTAAAAAACTTATATTACTCAATTTAATCATACGAACAGAAGTTTCTGCTTTACAGATATGAACTGCCTGGCCAGAGTTTAGGGAAAATGCTGTGTCTGCATCAAAAACCACATCAACCTGCTCATTTTCACATTTTCTCCCGGGACCAATTTCTACCATAACATGGTCTTCCCCGGATAACACAATACTTCTTGTATTCAATGTATGAGGACAAATCGGAGTAATCAATATAGAGGATGCGGAAGGCTTCACAATAGGCCCTCCTGCCGAAAGATTATAACCTGTAGAACCGGTAGGGGTTGCCACAATAATTCCATCGGCTTTATAGGAATGAAGATACTCTCCATTCACATAGATTTTATATTCCACAATTCGAAGCTTTCCAGAACGGGTAATAACTACGTCATTAAATGCCAGACTTTCCAAGGCATCCTCGGCATGAGGCGGAGTTGTTCCCTTTAACATCATACGCTCCTCTATTATATAATCATTCTGAATCAGTTTATCCAGTGCCGGTATTATCTGGGTTTTCTCCACTTCCGTTAGATATCCAAGGGTTCCTAAATTTACCCCCAACAATGGAATTTTGGTATGTAATACTTCTCTTGCCGCACGAATCAAAGTACCGTCGCCGCCCAATACAAGAATACACTGGGTGTCCTTGGGTATATTTTTAGCACATATTACTTCTGAAGTATCTATTTTCACCTGTTTTCCCTGACTCCTAAGGTAGTTTTCAATTTCTTCCGTTATCTCTAAATTTTCATCTTTTTGTGCATTTGCCAAAATATAGAATTTATCCATCTGATTTCTCCATTCATACCCCGTTAATCTAATTCCGCATGGGCAGAATCCACAATATTTTTCACATTTTCCATGGAATATTCCAATGGCTCTGCCTTTCTAATATGAAGCAGATATTCAATGTTTCCCTCTGGTCCTTTTACCGGTGAATAGTCTAAATTCAATACCTGAAATCCATTTGCCAATACAAACTGAATCACCATTTCGATGACTTCTCTATGCACAGCTTTATCACGGACTACTCCCTTTTTCCCTACTTTTTCTCTTCCAGCTTCAAACTGGGGCTTAATCAGGCATACCATTTCACCGCCGTCTTTGAGCATATGGTATGCCGGAAGCAGTACTTTTGTCAAGGAAATAAAGGAAACATCCACAGAAGCAAAATCCAACGGTTCTCCAATATCCTCTAGGGTTACGTATTTAATATTTGTCTTTTCCATACAGATAACACGTTCGTCCTGACGCAGTTTCCATGCCAACTGTCCATGTCCCACGTCCACCGCAAAGACTTTTTTCGCACCATTTTGTAGCATACAGTCGGTAAATCCACCGGTGGATGCACCGATATCCATACACACCTTGTCCTGTACATTCACATCAAACTGATTCATAGCCTTTTCTAACTTCAGTCCGCCACGGCTAACGTAAGGAAGAGTACTTCCCTTAATTTCGATTGACACTGCATTTTTCTCAGTGTCAAAGGTAGTTCCTGCCTTGTCCTCTCTCTGACCATTGACAAAAACATTTCCTGACATAATAATTGCTTTTGCCTTTTCTCTGGACTCTGCAAGATTTCTTTTCACCAATAAAACATCTAATCTTTCTTTCATCTTATTCTCCCGAATTTATAAACCAACGTATGCGGAAACAATACGTTTTACCACAGATTCCGTATCTACGCCCACTTCTTTTTTCAATATATCCACATTTCCGTGTTCTACATATTCGTCCGGAATAGCGATAATTTCCACCTTAACATCCAAATTTTTCTCTGATACGTAATTTGCTACACGTTCTCCAAGACCGCCCAGACGAACACCTTCTTCCAAGGTTACAATCAATTTATGCTCTTCTGCCAGCTCTTTGATTTTTTCTTCGTCAAAAGGCTTTGCAAATCTTGCGTTGATTAAAGTACAATTATATCCGATTTTCTTCAATTCATCTCTGGCTTCCTTTGCTGTTTTCACCATGCTTCCAAAGGCAAACAATGCAATTTCATCTTCATCATACAAAGTTTCACTTTTTCCCAGTACAACCGGAGTTCTGTATTCCTTAAATTCATCATACGCTTCACCTCTCGGATAGCGAATGGCAATGGGTGCCGGAAATTCCACTGCAAATTTCATCATGTCGGAAAGTTCCCACTTATTTTTCGGTGCCATAATATGCATGTTTGGAATGCCTGAAAGGAAGGAAATATCAAAAATTCCCTGATGGGTTTCTCCGTCGCTTCCTACAAGTCCTGCTCTGTCAATGGCAAAAACCACCGGTAAATTCTGGATACACACATCATGAATAATCTGGTCGTAGGCTCTCTGCAGGAAGGATGAATAAATTGCCACAATTGGAATCATCCCCCCCGCTGCCAGCCCGGCTGCAAAGGTAACTGCATGTTCTTCCGCAATTCCTACATCAAAGAAACGCTCTTTGTATACATTTCTAAAACGCTTTAATCCTGTTCCATCCGGCATTGCCGCTGTGATTGCTACAACTTTCTCATTTCTTGCTCCTAATTTAAACATAACTGTAGAAAACACATTGGTATAGCTTGGTTTCTTTTTTCTCGCTAACGGAAGACCGGTTTCAATATCAAAAGGCTCTGTTCCATGGAATCTGGATGGATGACGTTCTGCCGGTACGTATCCGTGTCCCTTATGAGTCATCACATGAACAAGCACCGGACCTTTTACTTTTTTGGCTTCTTTTAAAGCTTTTACCAACTTTTCCAGATTATGACCTTCTACAGGTCCTAAATATTTAATTCCCATATCTTCAAAGAACATCCCCGGAATAAAGAGCTGTTTGATGCCACTTTTTAGCTTGATAAGATTTTTCATTACCTTATCCCCATATACAGGGTTTTTTCCTATGGTATTGGCAACACTTTCTTTGATTCCATTATAAGATTCTGCTGTTCTTAAATTTCCAAGATAAGAGGAAACTCCTCCTACATTTTCTGATATGGACATGTTATTATCATTTAAAATAATAATAAAGTTTTCTTTTAATCTGGAAGCATTATTTAACGCTTCGTATGCCATACCACCGGTTAAAGCTCCATCGCCGATAACCGCTGCTACCGTATAATTCTCTCCTTGAATTTCTCTCGCCTGCACATATCCTAACGCTGCCGAAATAGATGTAGAGCTGTGCCCCGTATCAAAACAGTCACAATTGCTTTCCTTTCTTTTGGGAAAACCACTCATTCCACCATATTTTCTAAGCACATCAAACCCTTCTCGTCTTCCTGTTAAAATTTTGTGAGTATAGGCCTGATGTCCCACATCCCACACAATTTTATCCTCCGGCAAATTCATCACCAGATGCATTGCCATGGTAAGCTCCACCACACCAAGATTGGAAGCTAAGTGGCCTCCGGTGGTACTGATTTTATCAATTAAAAATTCTCGGATTTCCTGTGCTAAATCCTTTAATTCTTCTTTTTCCAGTTTTTTAATATCATTTGGTTGATTAATTTTATCTAAGAGCATACGAATCTCCTTATTTTTCCCTGTGAATCAAATACTGAATCAATTCCACAAGAAATTCCTTTTCCCCATGAAAACCATTTACTGTTTCTATAGCATGTTTTGACAAGCCTTCCACATCTTTTGCAGATGCTTCCAGACCTTCAAAGGTTACATACGTAGTTTTATTGTTCTTTTCATCACTGAATACCGGTTTACCCAGAACTTCTGTGGTACTGGTCACATCCAAAATATCATCTTGTATCTGGAATGCCAAACCAATATCAGCCGCTGCACTTCTTACCTGTTCCACCTGTTTTTCAGAAGCACCTGCAAGAATCGCACCAATCATCATAGATGCTTCAATTAAAGCACCCGTCTTTAAACGGTATATAAAGTCCAAACGTTCCCGTTCCAATGGCTTTCCTACCGCTTCCACATCTACTACCTGGCCGCCAATCATACCGTAAATTCCTGCTTTACCTGCCAGTACTTGCAATGCTTTTGGAATTCCTTTGTTTTCTTCCATATCAAAGGCACGAAAAGCTGTTTCAAACGCATAATTTAACAAGGCATCTCCTGCCAGGATTCCCATGGCATGCCCATATACTATATGAGTGGTTTTTCTGCCACGACGATATTCATCATTATCCATAGCTGGTAAATCATCATGCACCAGTGAGTAGGTATGTATCATTTCCATGGCTGCCATAAAAGGTTCAATCACCTTACTTTTGCCACCAAACAACTGATATGTTTCCATCATAAGCATTGGACGAATACGTTTTCCTCCAGCTGTAATGCTATAATTCATTGCTGACATAATATTTTCTTGAAATCCTTCTTCTTTTGGAAGGTACTCCTGAAGAATTTGTTCGATTTTGGAAACTCTCTGTTCCATTTCTGCCTTAAAATTCACTTACATTTCCCTCCTCATTCATCAGCATAACCTTTTTCTCTACTTTGTCTAATTTATCATTACACGATTTTAACAGTTTCATACCCTCTGCATAGGTCTTAAAAGCATCTTCTAAGGTAATGTCCCTACTTTCTAATAAATTTACCTTTTCTTCCAACTCTTCAAATATGCTTTCAATTGTCTTTTCTTTTCCTGCCATAGTTATCACTACCTTATACTCGTTTTTGTTTTTTTACGGTTACAACTTTTGCATTTATCGTTCCATCTGTTACATTAATTTCCAACATGTCATCCTTTGACACATCTGTAATGCTCTTTACTGCCTTGGTATCTTTCGCCACAAAAGAATAGCCCTGATTCAATTTAGATACTGGTGAAAGTCCATTCAACCGCTCAATGTATAACTGCAATCTGTGACGGTACTGTTCTATATAACGCTTCATTCCTTCCTCTAGTCTGCGCTCCAGCTCTAAGGACTGCCGTTGTTTTTCTCTTACTTTTATTTCGGGACTTAAAGCTCTTAAGCGTACCTTATAGTTTTCGTACTGCTGCCGCTTGGAAACCACCTTGACTTCCAGATTTCGTTTTAAGGCCTGTTCATAACGCTGAATTTTTTGAAGCACTTCCTGAACATCGCAGACAGCAAGTTCTGCGCCTGCTGACGGTGTAGGTGCTCTTAAATCTGCCACATAGTCTGCGATGGTAACATCTGTTTCATGCCCAACTGCCGAAATAATCGGTGTACTACAGTCGAAAATTGCCCTGGCAACCATTTCTTCGTTAAATGCCCACAAATCCTCAATAGAACCGCCACCACGACCTACAATAATTACGTCCACACCATAGGCATCTAACATTTGTATGCCTTTTACAATGCTTTCTTTTGCGCCCTCTCCCTGTACCTGTGCCGGGTATAAAATCAACTGGACATAGGGATTTCTTCTGGTGGACACCTGAATAATGTCACGTACTGCTGCACCGGTAGCTGCTGTCACAATTCCCACAGTTTTTGCATAAGCAGGGATGGGCTGCTTATATTCTTCTGCAAACATTCCCATTTCTTCCAGTTCTTTCTTCAATGCTTCAAAGCGCAGATATAATTCGCCTGCACCGTCTAACGTAATCTGGTTGGCATACAGCTGGTATTTTCCATCCCGCTCAAAAATCTCCACACTGCCGCCCACAATAACTTTTTGTCCTTCTTCCAGACGAAAATTTAAACCTCTTCGCTTTCCGGCAAACATAATGCATGCCAACGTAGTATTTTCATCTTTTATCGTAAAATAAATATGACCGGAGGTATGGTATTTACAATTAGATACTTCGCCCTTTACATATACTCTTTTTAAGAAAAAGTCCTGGGCAAACATATTTTTGATATATGTATTTACCTGGGATACTGTATAAGTATTTGCCATTTCACACCTCCACACTCAGTATATTATGCTACCATTTTTGCCAAAATTCCATTGATAAAGGATGGCGCGTCCTCTCCACCAAATTTCTTTGCCAGTTCTACCGCTTCATTGATAGCAACACCGGTAGGTACATCTTCATCGTAACGAATTTCATAAAGAGCCAGACGAATAATAGTTAGTTCCACCTTACCCATTCTGGAAATCTGCCAACCATCGGATACCTCTTCAATTTCTTTATCAATCTCTTCCAATTTTTCCACAATGGCATGATATTTATCCTGAATATACTTCTGATTTTTCTCTGAAATTGAGTTGCTACCTTCCACTGGAATATCATCAAAATACAGATTTACCTGTTCTTTCATTTCTTCTTTCCCGTTAAATTCCACACGAAATAACAACTTAAAAATATTTTCTCTTAATTCACTTCTTTTCATACTTTCCTCCTACTGGTACGCATTATCTTTATACTTTAACTTACGAAAGGGATTAACCCTGATTCCGGTCAACCCCTCTGACTATTTTCTATGTTTGAATTATTTTCCATTTTCCATATCAACGCCGGCAATTCTGATGTTTACTTCTAAAACTTCCAGACCTGTCATATTTTCAATAGCAGTTTTTACTCTTTCCTGCACCTTGACACTGGTAGCAGGAATGCTGTAACCATAAGAAAGATGTAACGCAAGATATACGTTTACCTTTCCTCCTGTCACACTCACCTTAACACCCTTAGAAAGATTCTTCATTCCAAGTCTGCTGACTAATTCATTTGTCACATTTCCTGCCATGGATGTAACACCATCCACTTCTGTAGCTGCAAGCCCCGCAATTATGGCAACAACCTCATCCGCAATCTGCACCGCCCCAAGCTCTCCGTCTTCATGAATTGTATACACATTTCTATCCTCTGTCATAATAATACCTCCAAATTTTCATAGTTCACTGCACTGCCAATACTCATTTCTTCAAGTATATCAGAAAAGATTTTTTTTGCCAACCTATTTATATATTCCAAAAAATATCAATGCACATCTTATCTTCATCCAAAGAATACTGGATTTCTTTATGTTCTTTGATAATGTAAAACACTTTAGAATCTTCTATCAAATACGTTACCATTTCTTTATACAGCAAACTATTGTCACAGCGTATATGAGCCACTCCGGTACCGGATTGTTCCGCTTCCATAAACTGCAATTTCAACTGTTCCTTATCCAGTTCTTCATAATAGTATCCTTCTTTTACATAATAATTATACTCGGTACTATTACATTCCGGCAATGGAATCTCCATTTCCGCTGTATGATTTACGTAAATTTCCTTATCCGTAATTCCAAAATATTTGTATGAAACCTCCCAGTCTACTTCTCTGGTTCCAATCTCATCAGCCTGATAATTTGGTTCACCCCAAGTAACATCAAACTGATAGTAATTTTCACCAATGCGAACCAAATTCCATGCATGAGGCTCTGTTTTCTCTCCATTAAAGGCTGTTCCAGACACTACTATGCTCTGTATCCCGGAGCATTTCAATAAATACTGAAATGCTTCTGCATATCCCTGACATACAGATTTGCCACTAATAAATACACTTACAATGTTCTGACTTTCCTCCGCATTTGCATCATAGCTTGTATTCGAAATAATTAAATCATATGCTTTTTTAATTTTTTCATATTCATCGCTGCACTGGGCAATTTCTTCCAGCCATACATCGGTCACCTTTGCTATAGCATCCTGATAATTCTTTCTCTGACCTCTATTCATAGTATAAAGTCCGGAATACTTTATCTGTACTGTTTCTCCAGCTACTTCGTAAGGTTTCACCTGATAACCATTCACCCAAAACAGCTCCGGATTGTCCGCACACACATACTCATGTATTTTCACTACCTGCTCCACATCTGTGGAAGAAAGAGTTACATCTCCATTTAGTTCATTTAACGCTCCCAGAATCTCAACATAAATCTTCTTCTCATCTTCATTTAAAAGCTGATAACAATAAGCCTGTTCATAAGACAATGCCTTTAACTGCTCATAGTTCACCTTTCTTCCCTGTGTTGAAGTTTCCGCAGCATTTGCTGCCGGCACTACTACATCAGAGATAACTTTACTTCCGCTAAAATCTCCCGGACTACCAATATTTTGTTGTATTATACCTAATATATTACTGTATTTTCCTGTTAATCCCAACACTACAATCAGGATCACAAGAATCAGCAGGATTCCCTCTTTTTTCCTCATATATTAATTCCGTCCAAATTCTGATAATACTAATCCTTCATTTCTTTCTAATGTCATGCCGATACTCCAGCTGTTAACAAACAGAAGCAACGGTCTTCCCTTCAAATCAGTTATCTTTTTCATATCAGAAGTTCCTGAAATCTTATTTAAATCGATTTCATCATTTTCAATCCATCTGATATGTTCATATGGAAGATTTTCCATGCGTATTTCTACATTATATTCATTTTCCAGTCTGTATTTTAACACATCAAACTGTAGAACCCCAACTACTCCCACAATTATTTCTTCCATACCGGTGTTATGTTCCTGGAAAATCTGAATAGCACCTTCCTGCGCAATCTGCGTAATTCCCTTTACAAACTGCTTACGTTTCATGGTGTCTACCTGACGCACTCTGGCAAAATGCTCTGGTGCAAAGGTAGGTATCCCTTCATATTCAAATTTCTTTCCCGGCATACAAATGGTATCTCCAATAGAAAAAATCCCCGGATCAAACACACCGATAATATCACCTGCATATGCTTCTTCAATTACCTTTCTCTCCTGCGCCATCAACTGCTGTGGCTGAGAAAGGCGAAGCTTTCTCCCTCCCTGCACATGATACACTTCTTTATCTGCATCAAATTTGCCGGAACAAATTCTCATAAATGCAATTCTATCTCTATGGGCCTTGTTCATATTTGCCTGAATTTTAAATACAAACGCTGAAAAATCTTCTGTCATTGGGTCAACTTCTTTTCCGTCAGCAATTCTTGGAAGTGGCGCATATGTCATACTCAAAAAGTGTTTTAAGAATGTTTCCACACCAAAGTTTGTCAGCGCTGAACCAAAAAACACCGGCGAAAGTTCACCCTTTGACACCAATTCCTGGTCAAATTCAGCACTGGCACCGTCTAACAGTTCAATTTCTTCTCTTAACGTGGCAGCCGCTTCCTCACCAATGTATTTTTCCAAATCATTTCCTTCTAAATCAACGGCTACTTCTTCGCCTTCTTTGGTTCCTTTTTCGGTGTCAGAGAAAAGCAACACTTTCTTTTCAGTTCTATCATATACACCTCGAAACCCTTTTCCTGAGCCAATCGGCCAGTTTACCGGGCAAGTTGCAATTCCCAGTTCCTTTTCAATTTCATCTAACAAATCAAAAGTATCGTTAGCATCTCTATCCATCTTATTAATAAAGGTAAAAATTGGAATATGACGCATCACACATACTTTAAATAACTTTCTTGTCTGTGCTTCCACACCTTTGGAAGCATCAATTACCATCACTGCGGAATCCGCAGCCATCAATGTTCTATAAGTATCTTCAGAGAAGTCCTGATGCCCGGGTGTATCCAGAATATTGATGCAACAGCCATCATACTCAAACTGGAGTACAGATGAAGTAACAGAAATACCTCTTTCTTTTTCAATTTCCATCCAGTCAGACACTGCATGTCTTGCAGTTGCTTTTCCTTTTACAGAGCCTGCTAGATTAATTGCTCCACCATAAAGCAAAAATTTCTCTGTTAATGTAGTTTTTCCCGCATCCGGGTGTGAAATAATTGCAAAGGTTCTTCTACGACCTATTTCTTTACTATAATCTGCCACGTTATCCTCCTTGTCCATCCGGACCTCACTTCATGTTTCTAGATTTTCCTATGCTTCGGCATACTAAACTTAGGATATCTTATACAATCTAAGTACTAATTGTACAATAGGGGTTGGGGGTTGTCAAGAATGTGGTTGGATTTTCTGTATATAAGATGATAGGAGTAAGTTGGTGGCGGACAGCACGCTCATAATGGGGACAACTGCTTCCTGACCAGCCACAAACTCTCTCTTCCTACATTCTTGTATTATATACAGATAAAGTTCCCTTAAGGAATTTAAAATCCCTCAACGTCTGGTATGCCTTTCTTTTTTTGTGGCAGAATCTGTTGCGGTTGCCATGCACAGCCCATGATAGGCACAGAAGCTTGTCTTCGCAGGCGTTCAGGAAACGCTTTTAGCGGAGTTGAAATCCACTTCTTAGCAAGCACTTAGTGAGGAGCCCCTCCAGCGACGAACTTAGTGCGGCTTAGAAGTTAGTTTAACTCCGCGTTGTTTTCCGCCTGCGAAGACAAGCTTCTGTGCCTATCATGGGCGTACTGCCACCCCACACTTCCCCACCCCAAAAAGAAAAGCACTCCAGACTCCCTCTGAAATGCTTTGTATCCTTAGTTTCCTGTTGGTATATATGGTCGTATGCACGCAGCTACATTACTGATTGGAAGTGTCTGTAAAATGACTTTTCCCGGTCCTGTAACTACAGTGTTGAACATGCCTTCGCCACCAAACAGCATATTTTTGATTCCTGGTACTGTCTGGATGTCTATGGAGCAGGTGCTTTCCATTGCTGCTAAATAGCCTGTATCAACTACAATCTGCTGTCCCGGCTGTAAATCGTATTCTACGGTAGAACCGTCGATTTCGATAAAAGCAATTCCCTGACCGGACAATTTCTGCATAACAAATCCTTCTCCACCAAAGAAACCGCTTCCGATTTTCTTCTGAAGGAATACGGATAAGTTTACTCCTGCTTCCGATGCTAAGAATCCTGACTTCTGTACGATCAATTCTTTTCCCGGAGCAATTTCAACAGCTCTGATAGAACCTGGGAAGCTGGATGCGAATGCAATGGTTCCTGTTCCATTTACAGCAGTGTATACATTCTGAAACATTTTTTCACCGGAAACCATTCTTCCGAATACTTTTCCCACACCACCGTTGGATGATGTATCCATCTTCATGTTTGGTGACATCCAACTCATAGCGCCACTTTCTGTTATCATCTTTTCTCCATTTTCCAGTTCACAAATAACGACCGGAAGGGAATCCCCTTTAATTTCATATTTCATACTTTACTTCTCCCTTTTGTTTAGGTTTATTTTGTTTACTATTTCAGTTTATAGTATCATCCTATGTTTTGCAATAATATTTTATGCTATTTTCATGATTTTTCAACATTTTTCTTAATATTTTGCATACAAAAACAGCCACAGTCCTCTTTTCAGATTCCCATGGCTGTATTATATAAGCGATAGACGGGACTCGAACCCGCGACCCCAACCTTGGCAAGGTTGTACTCCACCAACTGAGCCACTATCGCACGACTTTTATATTATATATGATGTGGTGTTGGTTTGTCAATATGTTTTTTATCTTTATTGCTTCCAAAACGTAACAGGGCGCCTTCAGCGCCCTACTACTATCTTCAAACTTCTCCTTACTGTGTATGTATCGGTGTAATCACAATGTTTTCAGCAGATACACCTGTTTTTCGCTTTACAATGTCTTCAATCTGTGCTCTGCCGGCATCGTCCACTTCTGCCATATTTACTACTACGTCCACACTGCTGTCTGTGATACTTACCACGGCATCTGTGTAGCCTTTGGCATCCAAAAGCATCTCTGCCGCTGCTTCTTTTTCTGCTATATCCGTTAAGGAAATCATATTATCGATTGCAACCTGTTTCTGGGTGTCTGTAATGTTTGAATTGTTAATAACTTCCAGTAATGCTTCCTTATTTTTAGAGCGTACCTGTTCTCTGTTTAGTTTTGCTTCCGAAATAAGGTCTGCCGCGCTGGATACTTCTCCATTGGTTAATACTGCTTCTCCCGGAGTTTCCTCGCCGTCTGTAGTATTGCTTGTCAAATCAAAATCATAACTTTCAATCTCTTCCGTGGTACTTGCCTGAGCTGTATCTTCTTCTGCTTCCTCACTTGAGTCCCCCACAATCTCTGCCTCTCCCACCTCGGTACTTTCGCTTTCCGCATAAATATCTTCCATAGAAATATCTGCCGTTCCTAAAATTTCCGCTTCATCTTCCACAGTATTTTCGCTAACCGGTACTTCCTTTTCAAATTCATCTCCTGCAAAATCAAGGTATCCCGCAATGGCAATCATTAGTGCAAGGGTAGTAATTACAATCTGATTTTTCTTTAATTTCCCTTTCATAAAATCTCCTTTCTTTATACCTGATTATTCACTTACTGACTTCATTACTTTAATTTTATGTGCATCTATAGGAAATAATGCCAAAACTGCCTCTGAAATATTTTTTGCCACAGATGGTTTATCTCCCCCCTGGGCAATCACTAAAATCCCCTCTATTTCCGGTTCCATTTCCTTAGTTACGTAAGGCTCACTTCCTCCATTCTCCCTTTCCACAAATACGGTGGATTCTTTTTTGCTGTAATCCGTTATTTTTCGCTCTCCACCTTGAGAATCCGTTTCGTTTGTGGTGTTTTCCGTGCTTTCTGTATCCTTTTCTACAATTTTCTCTCCTTCCGATTTCAAAGTAATCATTACCTGCACGTCTCCAACTCCGTCCACCTTGCTTAAAATCTGTTCCAGACGCTGTTCTAACTGTTCTACCTGATTGGTTTCTTCCTTTTGGGTTTCCACCACAGTTTCCGCCAGTGTACTTTCTTTCTTGTCTACCGGAAATGAAATCACCATCAATATCATTCCCACTAAAATAAGTATAAATAAATTTTCTTTCTTTTTTAACTTTTCTAATAACTTTGAAATATCTTTCCATTCCTTCATAAAATCACCATCACTTTTTCAGGTAAATTTCTGCATGCTCCACTCCGTAAGCATCACTAAGCCACTCTCTTATTTTCAATTCTGTCACACTACTTACTTTTTCCTTATTTGACAGGCTGATACTTCCAATCTGTATTTCCTTATCATTTCCCGGACTTTCATAAGACACAGTCATCTGCATCTCTTTGATCATCCCATATTCCGTACCTTCGCCAAAGGTAATCTGAAGTTCTTCCAGAAACAAGTCATATTCCGAAAGTTTCTTTGCTGTCTGCTGCTCTATTTCCTCCTGATAGGTCTCCAGCAAAATTTTCCTACCTTCTTTATTATAAATGTCTTCCGAAATTCTGGCGCTTTCCAATTCCCAATTGTATTTTTCCTGATTTAATTCCAGCTCCCAGTCCCCATTCCAGATTTTTGTGATGGGTGTCATAATAATAATCACCATCAGCAGACCGGTAAACAATTTAATATACGGTTTGTAGGTGGCACTGGCACTCAGCTTATAAATAAGCGTAATCATAATCATATATACTGTAATATCTTCCACCCATCCATAAAACGCCTCTAACATGTCCCCTCCTTATCTCAAACCCGCAATGGCGATGGACAACATAAACATCGCCGCCACCATGCTGCTTGCTTTTAATACCAACGCACCGCCCTCCGATGCTGCCGCCATGCATCCTGTAAATCGTTTGTCCGTTACCGGCTGTATAGTTGCCGCCATCACTTTATATGTAAGTGTAAAAATTGCAATTTGAATGATTGGCGGAATACAAATAATTAAAATAATAAGAATTGCCGAAGTTCCTATGCCATTTTTCAGTAACACCGCGGAACCCACCAGTATTTCCGTTACCGTACCTGCCGCTCCTCCTATCCCGGGAATCGCAGATAACACTTTGCTTAAAGAAGTATTTTTGAAAGAGTCGATGGCTGGTGCAAGCATGGACTGCACCACCTGAAATCCTACCAACACACCTAAAGTAGTTTTCAACATCCATTTCACTGCACTTTCAAATAACCCTGCCATTCTGGATAAAATATCCTCTTCCGATATGTTATTTATAATTTTTACTATCATATAGGCTTGTATCATAGGAAGAATCAATGTGTTTATCACATCACTTAATAAAGAAATCAAAATCAATGTCATCTGGTAAAAGGAAGCTCCTGTGGTTGGCCCTGTTGACAGTGATACACTCAGACTGTATGCCGGCACCAAGGCTTTCATAAACGTTGCCAGATTTTCTGAAGCCTGGGAGGCACTGGCTAACACTTCCCTAAATGCCCGCATTACTACAACACACATCATCATATACAACATGTAAAACCCCGTATCTGCAATATGCTTGTCCTTTAACACCTCCGTAAATACAGAAAACACCGAAGCACTCACGGAAAGAAGAAGCAAATAGGTAATATCTTTTTTATCAAATGTAATTTGTTGTGCAAAATAATTCTTAATACTTTCACAAGCATCCTGAAAATTAAATTCCCCGGAAATCAGTTCTGTAACCAGTTCCTGAAAATCCATCTTTTCCCCATCTAACATTTCATCCAACACCTGATTGATTTCACTGAAAGATATTTCATCCATAAGCGAATCCATGCTGTCTGTTTCCACATCACTCTCCACCGCTATGGCAGTCTGCGTATCATTATATTCCGGCACCTCCGTTACCAGGGCCAACTGTAAACACATGGCAATTACTGCAATCATACACCCTCCTAACCAAGCATTTCCTGTATCAACTTTAACAATGCGCTGAAAATCGGCATACTCACTGCCAGCACTGATATTTTTCCAAAAATCTCTATTTGTGAAGCGATGGTCTGGTATCCGCCGTCTTTGCATACATTCGATGCAAATTCTGCTACATAAGTTATTCCAATCATTTTAATCAATACCGACAAATATTCCTTTTCCATTGGAAGCACTGTCTGAAGATATTGAAAAACTTCAAATATTTGCAATAATTTGGTAGCCACATAAAACATAATGACAGAGCAGGCAGCCAAGGATATTAGTACGGAATATTCTGACTTAAAGCTTTTACAATACACGGCCAGTACCATCGCCCCTATGCCAATAAAAGCAATTTTTAATATTTCCATAATTCACCCCGTCAAATCAAAAACAACTTCTTTATGGTTTCAAATAACTCATATATATATGGCACCACCCAGAACAAAACAAGAATCAAGCCGGCAAAACTGGTTAAAAATGCCTGTTCTTCTCTTCCACTGTGCTTCAGCACCTGGCTTAGTATGGACACCAATATTCCCACCGCTGCTATTTTAAAAATAATATTTACACTCATACTTCCTCCGCTTTATACCATTAACAGTATCAGAAAAATTCCGCCCATAATTCCCATATACTTTAGAATTTTCTGTTTTTCCCGAATGCTTCTTTCGCTTTCTTTAATTCTTATATCCAGCTTTTCGCTGTACAGTCCAATACTTGACACCTGCATCTGTACATCTAAGTACCCCATACAGCCACCAAATTCACGAAATGACTTTCTGTCCTCTCCTGCAATCACCAGTTCCTTCAACCACAAATCGCAATTTTCCTGCCAGACGCATTCTATGGTTTTCCCTACCCCCTTGTCCAACTCCGCACCTGTATTATGGAAAAAACTACAAAAAGGCTCTTTTACATGCCTTGAAATCTCGCAAAAGGCTTCTGCAGCAGGTGCTTTATGATAAGTAATCTCTCCTTTTAACATAAGCAAGATTCGTTGTATTTCATACAAGGCACTTAACTTCTTTTCCACTTCTCTACTATATAAAAACCCAAGCACAGAAGACGCCAGCAAAATTATTATTGCACCAACTATTTTTATCATTTCCTTTTCCTCAAACTTCAACTTTCTAATTTATGGGTTTCATGTTTTCATCATAAATACCTTTTATTTTCCCTATTTCATTACGCTGCAACACAATATATCTTTGAAACATGTTGCCTGCCTTTAAATGCTCAAATACAGTTTTTTCATAAATATCATAAGGAGATGCGCCATGTATGGTGGCTAAAATGTTACAGCCGGAAAGACAGGCATTTTTCAACGCTTCCATATCATCCTCCGAGCCTATTTCATCTACGGCAATCACTCTTGGCGCCATACTGCGAATCAGCATAAGAATTCCGGAAGCTTTTGGAATACGGTCCAGCACATCCGTTCTAACACCCAAATCATTTTGAGGAACTCCATGATAACACGCCCCCAGTTCGCCCCTTTCATCTGCCACTCCAACTCTTACGCCGTCAATCCCTTTACTTCCATTGGAAAGCAGACGAATACAATCTCGTAAAAGGGTGGTTTTTCCGGCACAGGGCGGTGCAACAATTAATGTGTTAAATATGTTATGTTTATCTGTAATCATTTCTATCACTTTTTCGCCACAACCAATTCGTTCCGAAGCAAGACGAATATTCAAACCGGATACATATTTTATATTTCTAACCTTGTCCCGTTCCACCACCGCCTGTCCTACTAATCCTATGCGATGACCTCCTTCAATGGTGATAAATCCCTGACGGATTTCTTCCTCATAGGCATACACTGAATGCTTACAGATAAATCCAAAAGTTTCTTTTAACATTTCTTCCGTAACTTGAAAACCATCCTGATATATTTCTGTTATCCCACCTTGTTTATGAGGAATGATTTCCCGTCCCTGAGCTTTCAGCATCAATGGTTGTCCTATATTCATTCGTATTTCCTGAATTTCATTTAGCCCTAATGTTTCAATAAAGCCGCAAACTTCTTTTGGAAGAAATGTATTAAATACTTTTTTGTCTTTCATGCTCTCACCTCTTTACCTCAATATATGTTTCCGCAAGGCAAAGTATTACTGTTATATTTTTCACAACGAAAAAATCCGCTTTACCTGACACGTAAAGCGGATTTCTCCTTCTTTAAAGGCTGTATACCTGTTCTTTCTATTTTAATATAACTACTGCATATGGCGGAAGAGTAATTGTTTCTCCATCTAACGTTGGTTCTACAGAACTAACGGTAAGTTCTCCCACAATGCTTTCATATCCCACAGATTTGGAAAGTGTTACCTGTTTTTCCTCCTGTGTGGTATTCATCAGTATAATACAACTGTCTTCCTCATAAGTCTTTTTCATTGCCGCAATAGCAGTATCCGTCACTTCTTCTACAGCTTCTATCTGCCCTCTTGCAATTTCAGGAAATACATTACGAAGACGTACTGCTGCTTTTACATAGTTTAACATAGATGCAGGGTCTTCCTGCTGTTCTTCCATGGACGGGAATGCTGATACCACTTCTTCCATATCTGCCGGTCCTGTAGTCATTCCAGTAGTATCTGTACTGCTCCATATAAACGGCGCTCTCTTATTTTCGTCTTTCCCACTTCCGCTCATACCGATTTCTTCACCGTAATATACAAAAGCACAGCCATTCATCATCAGATTCATTGCCTGCGCAAATTTCGTCTGGTCTAAATTATTCTGATAATATCCTGCGCTTCTTGCCATATCATGATTGGTATAAAAAGGTGCATCAATGGCATTTTCATTATATCCTTTAATGGTACTCTGTACGGCTACCATAGCATCTACATAGCCTCGTCCGGTGTTTTTCGCTGTACCTTGTCTAATTACCTTAGAAATTTTTCCATCCGGGCCGGCAAAAGCGAAATCAAATGCACTGTCCGCACCACTGTCATAGTACTTGCTATAACTGTCAAATCCCTGCCACACTTCACTAACAATATAATTGTCCGCTGACTGTCCCTTAACATAATCTGTAATCCAGCGTAAAACTTCAACATTTTTCAAAGTTGCTCCGCTATAATATTCGCCGACAGCATCCAGACGAAAACCACCCACACCCAAATCAAGCCAAAACTGCATTACGTCCTCTAAGTCTTTTCTCAGTTCTTCGTTTTCTAAGTTCAAATCCGGCATTTGGGCCCAAAATCCCCCTTCATAATACCAGCCTTCTGTACCTGTTTCATAATAAATATCGGAATTCTTTTCCTGAGTAAAATTATAATAATTGCAATATTTGTTATGCTTTTTACACAGTCCTTCTACATTGCATTCTTCCTGTCCACAATTCTCTGTTTGCAAACTGTTTAATGCTGACTGGAACCATTCATGCTGTGAGGAAGTGTGATTAAACGGCATGTCTACAATCACTTTAATTCCTCTTTTGTCACACTGGGCAATCAATTCCTTGAAATCTTCCATAGTACCATATTCTTCATCTATAGAATAATAGTCCACCACATCATATTTGTGGTATGTTGTAGATTTCATAATAGGCATTAACCAGATTCCGTTAAATCCCATATCTGTGTCCGTGCTGTCATCTCCATCATTTATGTAATCCAGCTTTTGTGTTAATCCTTTTAAATCCCCAATGCCGTCTCCATCGCTATCATAAAAAGAATATAAAAATACTTCATAGTATGTTCTGTAATTATCGTCAATAACATGTAACGGTTCATTCGACGCCCCAAACAAACTGCTATATTCCTTAGTAGCTTTTTCTTCTATTTCTTCTTCTCCTGCTTCTTCTATTGTGTTTTCTTCCTGTAAAGAAGAGGGTGTCTTCTGACACCCTCCCATACTACAGATAAGACTCACACAGAAAAGAATACTAATTAACTTCTTTTTCATATAATATCCTATCTCCTTATTCTTTTTAACCTTTAACAGCTCCCGCCATACCTTCAACGTAGCAGTTCTGCATACAAACGAACAGGATAGCGATTGGAATAGATACACATACCGCACCCGCTGCGAAACATGTATACCAACTGTCGATATATTCTTTTTCAAGCATTCTCCATAAACCGATGGAAACTGTATAATATTTTGCATCCGCTCTACAAATAACCTTTGCAAAGATAAAGTCGAGCCATGGTGCCATGAAAGATGTCAAAATAGTGTATACAATGATTGGTTTACTAAGCGGAATAGTTACTTTTGTAAACACCTGGAACTTATTACAGCCATCTAAGAAAGCTGCTTCATCCAATGCTTTTGGTACTGTGTCAAAGAACCCTTTCGCAATCTGGAAGCTCAAACCGGTACCACCTGTGTAAACCAAAATCAGAGATAATCTGATTAAAGAGCCTTCTGATAAACCAATTGCTTTTAAGATATAGTAAACAGCTACCATGGACATGAATCCCGGGAACAAACCAAGAATCATAGCCATATTCATGTATGCTTTACGCATTTTAAAACGTAATCTTGACATACAGTAAGATACAGATAATACAAAGATACTTGAAATCACTGCACAAAAGCAAGCAATAATCAAAGTATTCATAAACATCTGCGGGAAGTTCAAAATACTTGTATCTGTAAACAATCTCTTATAGTTATCTAAAGTATATGTCTTTGGGAAGAAGGAGGATACATAAGATCCCTTTTCCCCTCTAAAGCTCGTTAAAACAACCCAAAAAATTGGGAATAACCAAATAATAGCTAATACTGCCAAGCTTACATGAACAATTGTATTTGATATAAATCTTCTTGTTTTTGCAGAGGCTGTTTCTTTCTTCTTCATTACATGAATTCCTCCTCGTTCTTATATGATCCTGTATTACGATATGTCACTAACGCAACCGCAGCAAGTACGATAAACGTTAAGATACCGATAACCGCACCTAAATTGTAATACTGTTTTTCAATTGTCAATTTATACAACCAAGTAACCAACAGGTCTGTCTTACCCGCTGTAGAACCAACAGGTGTTGGGTTACCACCGGAAAGAAGGAAGATTACGTTGAAGTTGTTAACGTTACCTGTAAACTGTGTAATCAAATATGGTGTTGTAACAAATAACATGTATGGTAATGTAATCTTAAAGAATGTTACCACTGCATTTGCACCGTCAACCTTAGCTGATTCGTAAAGCTCTGCTGGAATATTCTGTAAAATACCTGTTACCTGTAACAATGTATACGGGATACCTACCCAACAGTTAATAATAATAACTGTAACTCTTGCCCATGTAGCATCTGTAAAGAATGGAAGGGATGTATCAATAATCCCCAAATTCTTTAACATTACGTTCACTGCACCTTCCGGCTGTAAACATGTTCTCATAATAAGCAATGATACGAACTGTGGTACCGCAATAGATAATACGAAACAGAATCTCCAAAATGCTTTGAATCTTGTTCCTTTTCTATTGATAACGATAGCAAGTATCATACCAAATATATAGTTTAATCCGGTAGCAAAAATTGCCCAGATAATTGTCCACCCTAATACTGACCAGAAAGTCTGACCGACTGAATCCTGGAAATTCAATACTTTCACAAAATTATCCAATCCTACCCAGTCAAATAAATTCAAATGGTCGCCTTCTTTACTATAGTTAGTAAACGCCATTGATATCATATAAATCAAAGGTAATACAGTAAAAACAAGAATACCTGTAAACGGCAGAAACATTAATGTCTTATGTAAATTTTCGTTAAACATTTCTCGTACATCTTCAACAAAAGTATTTACATGCATTTTTCTCTGTGTCAAATATTCTGCCTTATACGCACTTTTAAGTGCACCTCTCCATAAAAGAACAAAAACAACAGTAATCACAACAGATACCACACCATATAACAAGATTAGTACTGAACTGTCACCCGCTGTATATTCATAAATTCCTTTTGCTTCATTCCAAACTTCTCCACCTGCATCATCACCAAGTGATGGTAACATTGCGATACAGTGGAAACCTGTCTGAACCATAAATACTAAATAGCATATTTCCAATGCTAAAAATAATAAACCTTTAATAATCTGCTTATGCACTATATTTCCAAAGCCCATAATCAGCATTGAAAGCTTTGTTGCCATTCCACCATCTTTTACAGCGTTTGCCACTGTATACGGTGTTGCAAAATAGTTTACGCGTTTTTTTCTTCCCTTTTTTTCCGCACTATTGCTCATTTTCTAACCTCCAGGTCTACACATACCTATAAGCGGTATTCTGCGGAATTAGGCTCCGCCATGTAGTAATCGTCACTTTATTTTAAGATTTTAATATAATAATTAACTTTTTTACATCAAAGACGTCCAATGCGTTATAAATAACGCAATGGACTTCTTTGTTTTCAAGTAAACTTTTGTTTACAAATAATCTTATTCTACTGCTGAAGTATTTAAAGATGTGTTGAATGACTCTGTCATTTCAGCAGCATTGTCAGCTGTAACTTCACCGTTTAATAAAGAGTTACCGAAGTTTTCAGCTGGTGTCCAGTAGTTACCCATTTTGGAAACGAATGGCTGAAGAATTGATGTAGTATCGAATGTTGCATTCTGAGCTACTACTAATGCATCTGCCTGAACTGCTTCCTGAGCAAGTAATTCTGTATTACATGGAACAATGCTTCTTAAGTCATAGTGGCTCTGCTGAGCGTCTGCGCTACCTAAGAATTTAGCAAGTGCTACAGCTACCTGTGGGTACTGTGAGTTAGGATTTACACCGATTGCTTTAGAACCAGCGAAAGATTTCATCTGTTTAGCTTCTCCATTAATTGTGATTGATGGAAGAACTGTTACACCGAAGTTATCTCCAAGAGCTTCTTTAACAGCTGCATAATCCCAAGAACCTGAGAACATAGCCTTTACAGAACCATCTCTTAATCCAGCAAGACCTGAACCATCTTTATCGTTTACGAAGTTTGGATTAGCTACCATGTTTGCTAAG
The DNA here is from genome assembly GCA_017408735.1 of Lachnospiraceae bacterium. Lineage (GTDB taxonomy): Bacteria > Bacillota > Clostridia > Lachnospirales > Lachnospiraceae > RUG11237. Next base: position 23,119 of record JAFQUB010000018.1, on the reverse strand, counting down.
TAAGTAGTAACAGCAGCACCTTTATCTCCACCGAAGTCGATTCCGGCAGCTTCATCTGTTCCATCTCCGAATAATGTACATCCGTTAGCTACATAGAAAGAAGCGATGTACCAAGAGTTGTTTAATGGGAAAGATACTTTGTCTTTTGCAAGCATTGTATCTAAGTTCTTAACTTCATCTTCTGTGAATGCACTCTTATCATAGTACATAAACCATGTATTTGTTGTGAAAGGAACACCGTAAACTGCTCCATCAACTGTTACAGAATCAACAATTGCCTGAGAGTTTGTTTCTTTTACGTAGTTTTCGGTTTCTCCACCTAATTTAGCAATACCATTAGCAGCAATCAAGTCTGTTAACTGGTCGTTAGCGTAGAAGTAAACATCTGCTGCAGCAGTTGGATCCTGTCCTACCTGTGTCTTAGCATCAGCTTCTGCACATACACCATATTCAAATGTTAAGTTCCAGTTTGGATGAGCTTCGTTGAAAGCATCACACATTGTTCCTAACCAGTTACCATTTTCAGCAGACTGATCTTCTGATGGGGACCAAACTTTAATTGTAGCTGTGATTTCTTCTTCATCAGCAGCTGTTGTTTCTTCTGTTGTTTCTTCCCCAGCTTCTTCTGTTGTTTCTTCTGTTGTTTCTTCCCCAGTTTCTTCTGTTGTTTCTGTTTCTGGTTCTGTTGTTGTGTCGTTACCGCCACAAGCTGTCAAACATGTTGCAGCCATTGCTGTAGCTAATAACAAAGATAAAACTTTTTTCTTCTTCATAACTTTTTTCTACCTCTCTTTTTTTATTATAATAAAATATGTAAAACATATCTTATTTCTTGTTAATTATGTCCAGCTTTTCAGCAACTATGTCCACATTTTCTATTATATTCAAAAACTTGTACAATATTACTAAAATCGCTTTTCATCTTTTCGGATCGTTTTTCACTATATTACACAAATATATTATCATTTTTATCAAGCTTTTGCAAACATTTTAACGTATTTGTGCAATCCAATTACGGTTTAACTTTTTCGTAAATTTTCGACCCACGTATAATTTAGCACTTTTCACTGCGGATTGTCAACAATATGCATGATTTTTTTATCACTTTTCACATTGTGAACAATTTCAAATATGGGTTTTTGTGCATTTTTTACACTTTCCACTTTTTTCCTTGTTTTTTTTACAACTATCTTACAGTTTTTTTAATTTTTGTATTGCAAAACTTTTCATTTTCCTCTATACTTCAAGTAATTAGTAATTTTGACTACAAAATTACTTTTTAAAAGCAAGAAAGGAGACATTTTATACAATGGCTACAATCAAAGACATTGCAGCGAAGTTAGGCGTTGCCGTCAGCACAGTATCCAAAGGCTTAAATGGAGCCAGTGATATTAGCGACGAATTAAGAGAACTGGTTCTCGATACAGCGATTGAAATGGGTTATGTTTCCAAAAGAATGCGTACAGAGGGTACTCGTAAGCTTTGTATTTTTATCGAAAACATGGATTATGAAAGTATAGATTATTTCGCTCATGATGTTGTCATCGGTTTTAAACATATGGCACTGAAGGATAATTGGCATGTTACTGTAGTTCCTGTAACTACCGCCTTTCAGGAAAACACACGATACGATGCTTACATGATGAAGAACGGCTTTACTGCCGCTTTTCTTTTAGGATTCACTCAAGAAGACCGTTGGATTAAACAGTTATCAACGACAGCTTTTCCTACGGTACTACTAGATAACTTTATTCCTATGAATCCTTCTGTTGGATATGTGGGAACAGATAGCAATGAGGGGATTTTTTCGGTTATCTCCCATTTAAAACAGCTTGGCCACACCAGAATTGCATTTTTAAATGGGCCAGAAAATTCCATGATTTCCCAACAACGCCATCAGGCTTTCCTTAAAAGCATGGAAACTCTCGGACTGTCCCCACATAAGAATCTAATTCAATTTGGTTACTATGGTTCCGAATGCGCCAAATATTTTGTACCTGATTTTCTGGAACTTGGCGCCACAGCCATCGTCTGCTCCAGCGACATCATTGCTGTCGGTGTAATAGACGAATGTAAAAAGAAAGGATTTCGCATTCCGGAAGACATCAGCATTATCGGTTTTGATGATCTTCCCCTTTCCACGACACTCACACCACCGTTGACTACCATCCGACAAAATCGGTTGGAGCTCGGAAAAAGTGCTTATCTTTCCATCGATGGTTTGATTCACAATATTCCGGTGGGACAGTTATTGTTACGCCCCAACTTTATTCAAAGGGAATCTACTTCTGCTGCAATACCACGTTAATTTTTCTTCTGCGGTTAAAAATACCGCAGAAGATTTTTAACATTCCCTACACTTTTCAATACATTCCTCCTCATTTACATCCACCAGAATAATATCACAACCTATCTGTTTCACATCACACCAACGTATCACGTATTCTTTCTCTCTGCATAGACACCAGAAAAATTTGCCCGGAATCGGAATAATCAATGCTATAATAATTCCCTTGCATATATCAATATCCACATCTGCCACAAAGCCTAAGCGTTTACAGTTTCGTACATTAATCACTTCACAGTTTTTAATTTCACAAAGACGCATGTATTTCACCCGACTTTTTTATCACTATATGATTATTTTCTCCTTCTTATAACCAATTACGTCAGATAGTTTCTCATAAACTTCAATGCGTTCTTTTCCAATCTGCTGACTTGTGCCTGTGAAATCCCAATATAATCTGCCACTTCCATCTGGGTTTTTCCTTCAAAAAAACGTAATGTGAGAATTTCATTTTCCCTTTCATTCAGTTTTTTCATGGCTTCACTTAATGCAATATGCTCTATCCAGATTTCTTCTTTGTTCTTTTTATCACTAATCTGGTCCATCACATAAAGGGAATCTCCCCCTTCTGTATATACCGGCTCAAACAAACTGACCGGGCTTTGTATGGCATCCATGGCATACACGATATCTTCTTTGGAAATCCCTATTTCTTCCGCAATTTCATTAATGGTAGGCTCTTTCAAATTTTTACGAGTCAGACTCTCCTTGGTATAAATTGCCTTGTATGCAGTATCTCTCAAGGAACGACTTACACGAATACTGTTGTTATCTCTTAAATATCTTCGTATCTCTCCGATAATCATCGGCACTGCATAGGTAGAAAACTTCACATTTAATGTGGTATCAAAATTATTGATGGCTTTAATCAGACCGATACAGCCAATTTGAAACAAATCATCCACATTTTCATTACTGTTGGAGAACCTTTTTATTACACTTAACACAAGTCGTAAATTTCCTTTGATAAATTTCTCTTTCGCCTCTTTATCTCCATTCTGTATCAGAACAAATAATTCCTCTTTTTCCGCATTGGTCAGAAGCGGAAGCTTTGACGTATTTACTCCACATATTTCAACTTTATTAAGAGCCATAATGATTTCCTCCTTGTATTTTCCTACTAGAAGAATTCTCATTATGGCTCTTATTTATACCCGATTTTAAAAGATTTTGGGGCTTGACAAATCACAATTTTTAATCTTCCCACTTATCACAGAGAGAATTTACCTGGTCAGCAAATTTGGCGATATCCTTGTTTGCCAAATCCTCGCTCTTGCCAATGATATACATAAGCCTCTGTCCTGCTGCCAGCAATCTTGCAAATACAGCAGAAGCACGTTTCGCACTTGCTTTCTTTGCAGGAATCTTGTTTCTATCACCTTCCTTAATCATCTTGTTGGATTCTAATTCGTATACAGAACCTGTATATGGTGCTTCCGCATCCAGTCCCAGTTCCTTTCTCAGATAATCTGCAAATATTTCACATACTTTATCTTCACCGTGTACCACATACACTTTTTCCGGGGGTGGGTCAAAGGAACTTACCCACTTCACCAAACCTTCTTTATCCGCATGACCACTGACTCCATCTAACTTTTCAATTTTTGCTTTTACATCAATGAGTTCACCGAACAGTTTTACGCTGGTAGCACCCTCCAGTAATATTCTTCCCAGCGTACCTACCGCCTGATATCCTACAAAAAGAATGGTACATTCTTTTCTCCACAAGTTATGTTTCAGGTGATGGCGGATTCGCCCTGCCTCACACATACCTGAGGCAGATAAAATTACTTTTGGCTTCAAATCAAAGTTGATTGCCTTAGATTCTTCACTGGTGAGGGAAAGCTTTAATCCCTGAAAACTAATTGGGTTAATTCCTGCCCGTACCAGTTCCATAGCTTCCTCGTCAAAACAAGATTGAATATTTTTGTTAAATATATTTGTTGCCTCTACAGCCAGTGGACTGTCCACATATACTTCAAAGTCTTCAAATCCCTTTACCAGACGGTCTTCTTTAATTTTTCGCAAAAAATATAACATTTCCTGTGTTCTTCCTACCGCAAAGGACGGGATAACTACATTGCCGCCCTTTTCAAAGGTAGACTGTATAATTCCGGTTAGTTTTTCTACATAGTCTATTCTCGGACCATGGCTTCTGTCACCATAGGTGGATTCCATTACTACGATGTCTGCCTCTTTTAAATATTGAGGATCTTTGATAATTGGCTGATTAATATTTCCAATATCCCCGGAAAATGCAATTTTACGTTTCACACCATTTTCTTCAAACCATACTTCAATGCTGGCAGAGCCTAATAAATGTCCCACATCCGAAAAACGAATTTCAATATTTTCATCAATAGATATCTTTTTCATATACTCACACGGTATAAAATGAGCCAACACATTTTCTGCATCTTCCATGGTGTACATTGGTACAATTTCCTCTTTGCCGGCACGTTTTGCCTTTCTGTTGTGCCACTCTGCTTCAAACTGCTGTATATGTGCACTGTCACGAAGCATGATGTCACACAAATCCGTGCTCGCTTCCGTCGCATATATTTTTCCCCGAAATCCTTTGCTGTAAATCATTGGCAGTAATCCGCTGTGATCTATATGCGCATGCGTCAATAACACATAATCTACCGCCGCCTCACTAACCGGTAATTCCGCATTTAAATAAGCATCTTCACCCTGTTCCATACCACAGTCTATTAAAATAGTTTTACCGCACACTTGAAGGCAATGGCAACTTCCGGTTACTTCATGAGCTGCTCCTATAAATGTAAGTTTCATATGGCTCACCCCTTCTATACTTTAAATCTTCAAGCATTAAATTCTTCTGTTAAGATATAACAATTATATCATTTTGCCATATATTTTACAACAATTCATGGTTTTTTTATGCGTTTTTCATTTATTCAAATCTTACAATTTCTTTTTTCAGACGTCTTATGATTTTCTTTTCTAATCTGGATATGTAAGATTGAGAAATACCAAGCAGGTCTGCTACCTCTTTCTGGGTTTTTTCTTCTCCCGTTTCGCTGTTAATTCCAAACCGAAGTTCCACAATTCTTTTTTCCCGTTCTGACAGTTTGTCAATTGCCTTCTTCAACAATTTTCGCTCCACCTCGTTTTCAATATCACGATATATCACATCCTCCTCTGTCCCCAGCACATCTGATAAGAGCAGTTCATTTCCATCCCAGTCCACATTCAAAGGTTCATCAATGGAAACCTCCAGTTTTGTTTTGCTGTTTCTTCTTAAATACATTAAAATTTCGTTCTCAATACACCTGGATGCATAGGTTGCCAGCTTAATATTTTTGCTGCTATTAAAAGTATTGATAGCCTTAATCAAGCCAATGGTTCCGATGGAAATCAAATCTTCCACCCCGACCCCGGTATTATCAAATTTTTTTGCTATGTAAACCACAAGTCTTAAATTATGTTCTATCAATATGGATTTTGCCTCACTGTCGTACTGGCTGCCCAAATCACCGATTACTTCTGCTTCCCGTTCCGGCTCCAAAGGTGGCGGGAGAACCTCGGTTCCACCAATGTAATGCACATCACCATGTTTTGAAAACATTACATTCTGCACTGTAGGAATTACTCTCAATTTAAAATGGTTTGCCATAGATACTTTTATATACATGTCTTTCCTCCTAAAATTAATTATTTAATTCTCCTGCATTTAATATCATATGATACTTCTCCCGGGAACTGATTTCTCCATTGCTAATCCCCAATATGGGGCTTTTCAGACAAATTTCTTCTCTTCCGTTGCTGACTAACATTTCTGTTATGGTAAATACCGGTAACATCCCACTTTTGGTAATTGTACGGTAAGGAATCAGATGTATTTCATGTTCTTTCATCGAAACCTTACTGCTATCGCCAAGAAGATTCTCTGTTATATTCTTGTCTATAATATGTACATACTTTCCGGTAAATGGATCTTTCAGCAGATTTCCTGTATCATACAGGGCATCCACCAACACTTCCTTTTCCCGATACTTTATCAGCACAGTATAATATTTGCTTTCTTCCTCCCTTAATTCTATGTACATTTTCCTTATCAATTTAATAAAATAGATACTTATAACACCTGCCATACCAATCAGGACTCCATTCATTTTTATAGAAAATCCTGCATATATTACGCCAACGATGTATTCTATCATTTTTCCACTTAGGACAGAAACACCTATCAAAACCATTCCTGCCTGAATCTGTTTTTTCCATGAGTTTTTGCCAAAAGCAACAAATAACATAAGTGGAAAAATCACAATTCCTAAATATAGGAATCTGGACCAGGCATTTTCAAAGGGCAGTATAAAAACACTGCACAGTCCAAGACTCCCAACCCCTCCTGCTACTGCTATTCTAAAAGGAGAGAGCTTTAATTTTAGTATTCGTCCGGTTGCCCAAAGCATCAGACTGTCAAAAAACAGATTCATAAGAAACAGTTTATCTACATAGACTTCATATTGCACATTCCACCTCCTTAACATAGACATGATTATAGCGAAATTCTTCCGTATATTTTGTCAAATTTATGGTGGATTTTTGCAATATTTATATACAAAAACACCCTTCAAAAACGAAATTTCGCATTTTTGAAAGGTGTTTCTACATTTTTTTACATTATATTATTTTATTTTTTATTTCTCTGCAAAAATTCAGGAATTTTAATAGAATTTTCTTCTACTCTGCTTTCCAGAACAGGCTTCTGAATGCCTGTTGGTCTACTCATAGTTGGAGCAGTTGCACCGATATCGATTGTCGTTCTTACCGGTTCCTGTGGTTTGTTCACAATTGGCTGTGTTACAGATGGCTGTTTGTATTTTGGCATTGCAGTAGATGGCTGTCCTGCCGGCTGTTTTGGCGCATCAATACCAGTAGCAATAATTGTAATACTTGCTTCATCTGTCTTTGTATCATCATAAGATGCGCCGAAGATAATATTCGTGTCATCTCCTGTTAAATCTTGTACATATGTAACTGCTTCGTTAGCATCCATAAGGGAAATATCACCAGATACGTTAATGATAACGTCAGACGCTCCCTGAATTGTTGTTTCCAGTAATGGGCTGGCTACCGCAATCTTCACAGCTTCTAATGCCTTGTCATCACCCTTAGCCTGTCCAATTCCGATGTGAGCAATCCCCTTATCCTTCATAACTGTCTGTACATCAGCAAAGTCAAGGTTAATTAATGTGGCATTGTTAATCAAATCTGTGATACCCTGTACTGCCTGCTGTAACACTTCGTCTGCTTTCTTTAAAGCATCCGGCATTGTAGTGCGTCTATCAACAATTTCCAACAACTTATCGTTTGGAATTACAATTAAAGTATCTACATTTTCTTTTAATTTATCAATACCGCTAACTGCATTTGTCATACGTGTTCTAGCTTCAAATTTGAAAGGCTTTGTTACAACACCTACAGTTAAAATTCCCATGTCTTTTGCAATCTTAGCAACTACCGGCGCAGCTCCTGTACCGGTACCACCGCCCATACCGCATGTTACAAATACCATATCAGCACCTGTAATTGCCTGACGGATTTCTTCAATATTTTCTTCCGCTGCCTTTTCACCTACTTCAGGTTTTGCTCCGGCACCAAGTCCTTTTGTTAATTTCTCACCAATCTGTAATGGTGTTGGTGCTTTACACAATTTTAATGCCTGCTTATCTGTATTTACTCCGATAAACTCGACACCACTGATTCTTTCATCCACCATTCTATTTACAGCATTGTTTCCTGCACCGCCAACGCCAATGACGATAATCTTTGCTGCTGCTTCTGCTTCGTTTGATATAATTTCAAGTTGCAAGGTACTTCCTCCTTCTATCCCTCATGACTCAACATCTATGTTCATTTTATTTTTTTCAATATTTCTTCCAATAAGTAATATAATATATTTTTTTTGCAAATTAATCAATAGGATTTTTCAATTTTTTGCATTTTTCTTTCATTCCTCTTTCTTAAATGTAATATTTTTCATATCTTCATCGTAATTTTCCAGATGAAGTGTTCCTTTCATTCCCTGTAAATCCGGCAATAATTGCTTTAATTTCACGATTTTTTCGTCATTTTCAATATCTTTACCCAAAAGCACATTGGCATCTTTAAAGCTTAATGTTACAGACAGGCTTTGTGAAAAATTAATGCTGTCCGGCGCAATTTCATATTTGTCCAAAAGTTTTGTCAGATTTAAAATTTTCTTAAATACATCCTCTTCTTCCACCGGAAGTTTTTTGTATAATTCCACATTATCAAAGGCAATTCCTTTGATTCTAGGAATTCCCTCAATTTCTTCACTGGAACTTTCCACCACAATTCCTTCCTTATCAAAATAAAGATTATATCCTAAATGTCTGACGTAACCTACGATATCTTTTTCGTACACTTTAATTTTTACTTTATTGTGACTCAAGATACTGACTTCCACCGTATCAACGAAAGGAATATCTTCCATTTCTTTCTTGTGTATTCTCCACCAGAAATACAAGGTATTGTAATCATATTTGTGGTTCATAACCATCTCTTTGATTTCTTCTTCTGAATACCTGTCATTTCCTTCCACCTTAACTTCTGCTATGGTAAAAAAATGATACAGGGCAAGTAACCCTAACAAAAGAATTCCCGCAACCGTCAGTATAATAATCAGCTTTTTTCTTTTTCCCTGCATCTTTTCGCTCCTCCTGTCAGATTATCTTTGCTCCCAGTCCCATGAAATCCCGCACAATATTCTCATAACCCCGTTCTGCATAACCTTTATTTTCTATACGTGTTCTTCCATCCGCTACCAAACCTGCAACCACCAACGCAGCAAATCCTCTTAATTCCTGCCCCTCTACCGGACAACCATAAAGAGAATCTACTCCACTGATTCTAAGCTTATTATCATCAACTAAAATGTCTGCTCCCATTTTATTTAATTCTGCCACCGTCAGGTAACGGTTTTCAAATATATTTTCATACAACATGCTTTCCCCCTCAGCTACAGCCAGCGTACTTAACAATATGCTCTGCAAATCTGTAGGAAAACCCGGATAGGGTTCTGTTTTTACCTTTTCTATAGGCCTATAAGCATTTTCTCCATTTACATAAATTCCGCAAGGCATTTCCTGTATGATGGCCCCCATCTGCCGCAAAACCACTTTTACCGCTCCCAAATGTTCGTGATTTACTTGGTGCAGTCTTATTTTTCCCCGGGTTGCCACTGCCCCCAACAGGTAAGTTCCTGCCACAATTCTATCCGGAATATTAGTATACTCTACTCCATGAAGTTCTTTTACTCCGGATATAATAATGGTAGTACTGCCTTCACCATATATCTCTGCTCCCATTTGTTTTAAAAAAGCTGCCAATTCTATAATTTCCGGTTCTCTTGCCGCATTATAGATTACCGTTACTCCTTCTGCTTTTGCAGCCGCTATCATAATATTTTCCGTAGCCCCCACACTTGGCATCCGCAAGGTGATATCGGCTCCCTTTAATCTGCCTTTCGCTGCAATAAAGTTTTCCTGTTCTTCGATAAGAGCACCCATTTTTTGAAATGCATTCATATGAATATCAGCAGGACGTTTTCCAATATTGCAGCCTCCGGCTCTACCTAAAACAGCCTCTCCAAATCTACCTAACAGCGCACCCAAAAACAATAGTGATGAACGCATTTTTTCTGTTTTTTCCTGTTCGATTGCCATGTTCTGCATCCCTGTGGTGTCAATGGTAATTGTATGCTTTCTCATTTCACATTTCACACCCAGTTCTCTTAATATTTCAAGAGTTTCTCTCACATCCCGAATATCAGGACAATTATGCAATACACAAACTCCGTTTTGCAATATGGAAGCTGCCAGCACCGGTAAAATACCGTTTTTGGAACCTTGAATTTTTATCTCACCATTCAAAGGATATCCTCCAATTACTTCTACTGCTTTCATATATAATCTCCTCTAAGACACCAGGTCTTATTTCATTATATGCAGCAGAATATATTCCGTGCTCTTATCTTTATGTATGGTCCAGTTTAATTCGTCTGGATACGCTTAATACCATTCCCATCTCGATAAGCAAAAACATTACCGAAGAACCTCCATAACTAATAAATGGAAGAGAAATACCTGTATTTGGAATGGAGTTGGTTACTACGGCAATATTCAATACTACCTGAATAGCAATATGAGCCATTACACCTACCACAATCAATGCTCCATACAAATCCGGTGCATTATTGGCAACCACCATAAATCTCCAAATCATCAGTAAAAACAAAAGTATTACTGCAACTGCTCCAAACAGGCCCAATTCTTCACAAATGATAGAAAAAATCATATCATTCTGGGCTTCCGGCAAAAATCCCAGTTTCTGCATGCTGGCACCTAAGCCTTTTCCCAGCACACCGCCGGAACCGATGGCATACAACGCCTGCAAAGTCTGGAAACCTGTGGTATCCGGATAATCTTCCGGATGAAGCCATGCAATAATACGTCCAAAACGGAAACTGGCTTCTTCCGGAATGATTCCGCTGACCAACAAGTATACCAGTCCTACCGCCGCTATCACTGCAATGGCTACCAGTACAAAATATCGCTTGTAATAAGGCGTTGCCACAAAAATCATAAGACAAACAATTCCCAAAACAATAATTGCAGAACTTAAATTTTTGGTAATCAGTAATATCATAAGTACAATCGGCGAGGCCAATGCCAACAAAAGAATGGTTGCCTGAATTTTATGTACCTTTTTTCCCATACGACAGACCATAAAGGAAAAGAACAAAATAGAGCCCAGTTTTGCCACTTCCGCCGGCTGTAATGACAGTCCCAAATTCAGCCATCTCCTTGCACCATTAGCTTCAATACCTAACGGCGTAAGTACCAATACAATCAATATTCCGGATAATACATAAGCAAACACAGAAAAACGATACCATATATGATAATCCAGCTTTGTCACAAAAAACATAGCAACCAGTCCCATAATGGTAGCAAGCAACTGTTTTTTTACATAATAAAATGCATTTCCAATTTCCGTTTGCGCCTCATAAGAGCTTGCACTGTAAATCATTACAAGACCGAAACACAGCAGAAATATGATAATAAATAATAAACTATAATCAAAATAGGACTCTCTTTTGTTTCTTCTTTCGGCTCGCTGTCTTGCTCTTTCTTCCATTCTATCACTTCCTTAATTGATTTTTCCTTCATTCGTTTCTCTATGTCTTTTGAAACATTGCCAGTGAGAAAAGACTCATAAGCGCTGTAACAACGGCAAATACAGCCACGATTTTCGTTTCTGACCACCCACACAACTCAAAGTGATGATGCAGTGGTGCCATTTTCAGTATACGCTTACCACCGGTTAATTTGAAATATATCACCTGTAAAATTACGCTGCACACTTCAATCATATAAATACATCCTACAACAGGAAGAAACAGCGGCGTCTGAGTCATATATGCGGCGGCCGCCACAAAACCTCCCAGAGCCAGCGAACCGGTATCTCCCATAAATACACTTGCAGGATGTACATTAAAGAGCAAAAATCCCAAAAGACTGCCTACAACAGCGCATGTTATAGGCTCTATTCCGGAACCGGTTCCAATGGCAATCACCGAAAAAAAGGTGGCACACAACACCGTTACACTTGCTGCCAATCCATCCAGTCCATCCGTGAAATTCACACCATTTACGGTTCCTATAATCACTAAATACATCATTGGTACTGTTGCAATCCCTAAATCCAAATATTTTTCACCTGTAGGTAGGGGTAATAGCATTTCCAGACCAATATCGGTAAACCGTCTGATATAGTAAATAAAAATTGTTGTCACTATTACCTGAAAGGAAAACTTCTCTAAAGGGCGAAGCCCCATGGATCTTTTTAATACCACTTTAATATAATCGTCTAAAAAGCCGATTAATCCAAAGCCAAGCATCAAAAAGAGTACCGGTATAATTTTAGGATAATCTTTCGTATAAAACATAGAAGTCACTGCCACTGCACTAAGAATAATGATACCGCCCATAGTAGGAGTTCCATTTTTCTTCAAATGAGCTTTTGGACCTTCTTCTCGTACCGTCTGCCCTACCTTCAGTTTCCGAAGAAAGGGGATTACGAAAGGGCCTGTAATCACGCTTACTGCAAAAGATATCAGCACTGCCCATATTGCTTTATATTCCATTTTACACCTCGAATTTACCTATACGTATTTTACAATTTACTAGTATAAGTCTTTTTATACAATTAATCAACTGCCTTTGTCCCCAAATACTATTCCAACCACAAAATTACGCGGTTTTGTGTTTTTACTTTTTCACCCGCTGCTGGAAATTGTTCTGTCACAACCTTTCCTTCCCCCATAATTTCTACCTCCATTCCATATTCTTCCAATTCCTTTTCTGCCTGCACCTTTTCCTTTCCTACCAGCGTTGGCATGGTAAATTCCCCTATTTCAAACTCCTCTATTTCTTCCTGAGTATATTCCGGTTCCACACCCAAGTACGGCAATATATTTGAAAATAATTCATTAATAACCGGTGCAGCTATGGTTCCTCCATAATAAATCCCCTGAGGATTGTGAATCACCACAAGTGCCAGAACCTGAGGAGCTTCCGCTGGTGCAAATCCGATAAAGGAAGATATATATTTCCCACTTCCTCTCGGCAAGGTCTGGGAAGTAGCTGTTTTTCCACCAATTCTATAGCCTGCGATATAGGCTTTGTTACCCGAGCCCTCTGCCACTACTTTTTCCAAGCCGTAGCGCATTTTTTCTACTGTTTCGGCACTGACAACTTTTTCTTTTTCCTCATATTGCAAAGTTTTTATAACATTTCCCTCATCGTCCTGTATATCCACTCCAAAATGTGGTGTGATTCTAGTGCCGCCATTGATAATAGTACTAACAGTAGTAGCAAGCTGTATAGGTGTAATCTGAAACGACTGTCCAAAGGACATGGTTGCCAGTTCCACAGGACCTACATTTTCTTTTTTATGCATAATCGTTCCTGCTTCTCCCGGCAAATCAATTCCGGTTTTATCCAACAAGCCAAACTGCTTCATATATTTGTAAAAATTATCCACCCCAACTCTTGCTCCCACATCCATAAACACCGGATTGCAGGAATTCATTATTCCCTGCAAAAACGTTTCGCCCCCATGTCCTCCAACTTTATGACAACGAATCTTTCTGTCTTCCACGATACGAAAACCCGGACAACTGAAATTATCTTCAAGAGTTACAACGCCACTTTCAAAGGCGGCTGCAGCCGTAAAAATTTTGAACGTGGAACCCGGCTCATAGGTATCATTAATACATAAGTTTCTCCACATTTTGTTCAATAAATTCTGCTTTTCTTCACTATTTGCAACCTGGGTCTCTTGCGTATTCAATGTATAGGGTTCATTGAGATTAAATTCCGGTACATTTACCATGGCTAAAATTTCCCCGTTAGATGGGCGCATTACAATAATTCCCACATTGGTGGCTGATTTTTTTTCGTATACCTTTAATGCCACCTGTTCTGCATACTTTTGAATGTTTTTATCCAGACTGGTACGCAGATTATATCCTTTCACTGCCTCCTGGCGACGTTCTCCCGCATCCTGCAATTCCACTCCTCTTGCATCTGTTAGTGTCAGAATTTTTCCACTGCTTCCTTTTAAATATTCTTCATATTTTACTTCCAGTCCGATAATCCCCTGATTATCGCTTCCGGTAAAACCAAGGACTTTTGATGCCAGCGTCTCATATGGATAATATCTTTTATAATCTTCATCCACTTTTACACCCGCCAGTTTATAACTTCGGATTTTATCTCCTATGACTTTATCCACGTTGGTTTTAATCTTTTCTCTGGCTGTATATTTATTTACCTTTTTCTCCAGCGTTTCTTTGTCAATCCCCAGTTCCTGATGCAATACCTCTACAATTCTTTCCGGGTCTTCCACCTGGCTGTGCACTACTGAAATAGTACACACTGTCTTATTATCTGCCAGTACCTCTCCATTGATATCTAAAATCTTTCCTCTTGCTGCTTTGATGGAACGTTCCCTTTCATGCAATTCTGTGGCAAGTTCTATATAATAATCTGCCTGAAACAGCATGAGATACACCAAACGCCCTGCTAATAGCAGACAAATCAGCATGCAGACACCAAAAATGGTAACAATTTTCTTGCGGTGAAAGGTCTTGTTTTTTAGCATGACATCACACAAACAGAATTTATATAATCCTATGCTTTAGAATTAGTTATTATTCGCTGTTGTGTCTTCCCGACTGCCGGATTCACTGTTTTCAGCGGTGCTGTTCTGCGTGTTTTCTTCCTGTGTTTCTCCGGCAGCATTGTCACCCATAGTCGAAAAATCCGGGTCTAAATTATCACCGGTTTCCGGATCATAATATGGATCCTGCTCTCCTGAATTTCCAGCGTTTTCACCATTCGATTCACCGGTTTCACCATTTGATTCACCATTTTCACTGTTGGATTCACCATTTTCCTCATTCGCCACTTCGCCGTTTCCGTTGGTATTTTCTGTTTCACCATTTTCAGCATTCATAGCTGCCTGTTCTTCCGCAGTTATTTCCTGATCCGGAAATATATTCAAATAAGGAAGCACTTCCGTCATAATATCTTTTGCTAAAGTTGTAGCATACTTACTCTGAGACTGCGGCTCAATATTAGGACGGTCAATAACCACATAAACTACTACCTGTGGTTTATCTGCGGGAGCATATCCAATAAAAGAAATCAAATAATTCTTTTTATCTCGTCCTACGCGTTCCGCTGTACCTGTTTTTCCACCCATGGAGTATCCCGGCACTTTTGCACTTCTACCGGTACCATTTTGTACGGTTTCAAACAGATAACTGCGCATTTTTTCACTGGTAGCTGCGGAAATGGTTTGACGCACCAGTTTTCCATCCATCGTTTCTACGGTACCTCCATTTGCACTATTGATTTTCTTTACAACATGGGGCTGGTAATAATATCCTCCATTAATCAAAGAGGAAAAACCTGCAACCATCTGAACCATATTCACATTAAAGTTCTGTCCGAAAGAGTTACATGCCAAATCTGTAGGTCCCATTTTTTCTTCACTGTAAATCAAACCGGTTTCCTCACCCGGTAAATCGACTCCTGTTTTATATCCGATATTAAATATGCTCTGATATTTACAAAATTCGGCAACACCAATTTTTGACGCCATCTGCATCAAAGCATCATTACAGGAATTGGAAATTGCCTGTGCTATTGTTTCTGTTCCATGACCACTACGGTTTACACATTTAATATTATATCCGCCAATTGACTGATAGCCATCACAATAATAGCTCTCGTTACCTGCCATCTTTCCGGATTCAATTCCTGCCGCTACGGTAAACGGTTTGGCTGTGGAACCCGGTTCGTAGTTTTCTGAAATACAGAAATTTTTCCAACGTTGATTCAGCAATTCCATCGCTGCATCTTCTGCCAGACCTTCCACACCTTCTATTTTTTTAGGATCACTTAAATCAAACGTTGGGCTGGATGCCATCGCAAGAATTTCTCCATTGTTGGGATTGGCAATAATCACTCCGATATTTTCCGCACCATCCCCTTCTCTTGCTTCGTTTTTGTGCGCTTCATTAAATTTCTGAATATGTTTTTCGACAATTTGCTGTGCATTGATATCTATAGTAGAAACTACGGTATTACCATTGGTAGGTTCTTTCACAGTACGCTCTAAATCCGCATCTGAATTAAGATATCCGTATTCTCTTCCGTTGGTTCCAGTCAGATACTCGTTATAATACTCTTCAATTCCAAACATCCCCTGAACTCCGGTTCCTAAAGTAAATCCCAGCAAATCACTGGCAAGGCTTCCATAATTATACTTTCTGGTATATTCCTTTTCAAACCACACACCTTTGATTTTTGTATTTATTTTATTTCCTTTCTCATCCACCTTATCTGCCATATCCTGAAACGCCTGCATCTGCTCATATGGCACACGCTTCATTAACACATAATACTGGGAAGTCGGATTTTTCGTTACAAATTCCCTGATTTCGCTTTCTTTGGCACCAAAACAGGATGCCAATGCCTGTATTGTTGGTTCCACGCATTCTCCCTTAGAAGATGTGGTCATTACTTTTGCGTCCAGAATTACATTGTACACTTCTTCGCTGGTTGCCAATACAGTTCCCTTACGGTCTACAATATCTCCACGCTTTGCCACTATGGTACGACTGTCGTATTTTTGATGCGCCAGCACCTGCTTACTATACTCTTCCCCATCGTTTTTATATATTTGAACAAGCCTTCCTCCTAACGCAATTAAAGCCAGCATGATAAAAATAAATAACACTGCCAGCTTCTTTTGCATCTTTCTTGTGAATCTCAGCTCGCTCGTTCTTGTCCTCTTTTTCATTCTAAACACCCTTCAATCTCACAAGATTAATTATTTGGAATATCTTCATATTGTCTAAAATATTCTGCTTCCTTGTCTTCGTATATAACTACCTGTTCTTTATCTGCATATACCATACCCAGTTCTTCCATTGCGATTCGTTTCATTTCCTCTAAATCAATAGAACTTGTTGCCCTGCTGTATTCTGCATCATTTTCTATCTTTAAGTCAGAAAGCTGGGATTCTAATTCTGCAATATTTTCCATTCTTTCTGTTATTTCAGAACGCAACTGAATATACTGGAAACATACAATAAATGTCACCACACACGCCACAGATAGAAACACCACGTATGCTGAATTCATATGTCTTGCCTTTTCTCTGTTCTTACGAATAGCATTCTTTGAAATTCTCTGCCCGGTACGTTCTGGTTGCTCTTTTCTCGGCTCTAACTCCGGCACCACTTCCAAACGACGCACAGTATTGCCGTACACATACATATTTCTCTCTTGTCTGCTGTTTCTGCTTCTCGCTGCTCTCTTCGCCATGCATATTCCCCCTATTCCGCACCACGTACAAATACGCGCAATTTTGCGCTTTTTGAACGTGAATTTTCTTCTAATTCTTTTTCACTTGGCAGGATCGGTTTTCTGGTAACTACCTTTCCTTTACTTTTCTTTCCGCACACACACACCGGAAACTCCGGAGGACAGATACAAGGGTTTTCATTTTTACGAAAATTACTCTTTACAATCCTATCTTCCAGCGAATGGAATGTGATAATACTTAAATGACCGTCCTCGTTTAACAGATCTATCATTTCATCTAATGTATTTTCTAAAACTTCCAATTCTTTATTCAATTCAATGCGAATTGCTTGAAATGTTCTTTTTGCCGGATGTCCGCCAGTTTTTCTGATTTTGGCAGGAATGGCATTTTTAATTATCTCTGTTAATTCATTGGTTGTTTCAATCGGTTTTTCTGCTCTTGCCCTTACAATATGCTTGGCAATATTTTTTGCAAATCTGTCTTCACCATAATCACGGATAATACGGTACAATTCCATCTCGCTGTACTCATTGACAATATCTTTTGCCGTGTATGTCTGTCTTCTATCCATACGCATATCCAATGGTGCATCTTCTCTATAAGTAAATCCTCTTTCAACAGTATCTAACTGGTAGGAAGATACACCTAAATCCAGAATAATACCGTCTACTTTTTGTACTCCAATGTCCTTCAGGCACTGTTTCATATTGCAATAATTGCTTCGTACTATAGTTACTTTATCTTTATGTTCTTTCAATCGTTCTGTTGCCGCCGCAATCGCTGCATCATCCTGATCAATGCCTATCAGTCTGCCCTGTTCTGACAACTGCTTGCAGATTTCCAAAGAATGTCCCCCTCCCCCAAGAGTTCCATCCACGTATATTCCATCCGGCTTAATATTAAGGGACGATACTGTTTCTTCTAACAATACTGATTTATGTTGAAATTCCATGCTACCTCCTAATGACTAAAGACTTATTCCAAGTTCTGCCATACTTTCGGCAATGTCTTCCACATCATCATATGTACAGTTCTCATTCCACTTATCTTTACTCCATATTTCAATTCTGCTTGCAACACCCACTAAAACCACGTCTTTTTCCAGCTCAGCAAATTCTCTTAAAACTGCCGGCACCAATATTCTTCCCTGCTTGTCCACTTCACAGCTGGTAGCACCTGCCATAAAAAAACGGGTCATTTTTCTTGCGTTCTTGTTGGTAAATGGAAGGGATCTCAGTTTTTCTTCGAAAGCGGCCCATTCATCGTTAGCATAAACACACAAACAACCGTCCAATCCTTTCGTGATTACAAAAACATCTCCTAATTCTTCACGAAACTTGGCCGGTACGATTAATCTGCCCTTTGCATCAATTGTGTGGTTATACTCCCCCATGAACATAATTAATCACCACTTTCCTCCACTGGGAACCATTTTCATCCACTTTCCACCACTTATATTGCTATTTTATATGAATATCCCCAAAATTTCAAGTGTTTTATTCGTATTTTCCCCAAAGAAAAAGGACGTCCGAAACATCTTGTGCTGTTTCAAACATCCTCCACTATATCTTGTAGTTCCTATATTTATTTTTCTTTTTTATTCATTTGTATATAGTCCTCAATTACTTTGTCCACTTCAAGGCTCAATTCATATACCACTTCGTAATCTGCCTTTGCCTCAATGGCACAATCTAATTTTTTACGTTTTTCTTCAATTATTTTTTCCAACTTTTTTCTGTTTACCCCATATTGTTCTCTGGACATTTCCACCGTCCTAACTAACCTTTTCCTTTCTTCGGTTCCAAATGATCATAATAATTCCTATAACAGTCAGTATTACAGCCAAAACCTGTGATACAGGAAGACCTAACACCGGAATCAGCAACTGGTCTGTTCTTATACCCTCAATCCATGCACGTCCAATTCCATACCCTGCCAGATAAATATAAAATATTTCTCCATCGAATTTTTTCTTCTTTTTATAAAAAAGAAGAAAAACAAATAACGCCAGATTCCATGCCGACTCGTACAGAAACGTTGGATGCACCTGAATATAATTGGTTCCCTCCAGAATATGTTCTGCAATATCCACAGAAATATCCCTTTTACGAACCATGGTTAATGGTAGCTGCATGGCAAACAATCCGTCTGTATATCCGCCAAACACTTCTCTATTAGTAAAATTACCAAATCTTCCTATAATTTGTCCGATTAATAGTCCCGGAGTCAAGGTATCTGCCATCTTCCAAAATGAAAGCTTTTTCTTTCTGGAAAACATAAAAACGGTAATAATGCCCGCAAGCACACCACCATAAATTGCAAGACCACCATTGCGAATATTTAAAATACTCAACCAGTCATCCTTAAACATATCCCAGTAGAAGACTACATAATAAAGTCTTGCACCTATCACCGAAAAAATTAA
The DNA here is from genome assembly GCA_017408735.1 of Lachnospiraceae bacterium. Taxonomy (GTDB): domain Bacteria; phylum Bacillota; class Clostridia; order Lachnospirales; family Lachnospiraceae; genus RUG11237. The sequence goes on along the minus strand of JAFQUB010000018.1, from coordinate 3,389 downwards.
TAGCATCGTAGCCAAATCCCAATAATTTTCTTCATTCTGACCGGTCCTTTTTGCTTCCCGCACCGCATAGAAAAGTCCCAACATCATTCCGAACGCTATAATAATTCCATAAAGTGCGATTTCAATCCCAAAAATGTTAAAACTTTTTGGTACATAATCCAAATAAATTCCCAAATTAGGAAAATAAATACTATAATCATTCATTATTTTTTCCCTTTACATTTTAAATCGTTTTTTTACAGAAAGCAACAAAAAGACATCGACAATATTCGACTTAATATCGTCGATGCCTTAAGAAAATCTTATACATTGAAACGGAATAAGATTACATCTCCATCTTTCACCACATATTCTTTACCTTCCAGGCGTACCAGACCTTTATCCTTTGCCGCCGCATAAGTCTTGCAATCTAATAAATCCTGATAATTTACAACCTCTGCACGAATAAATCCTCGTTCAAAATCTGTATGAATCTTTCCGGCTGCCTGCGGAGCTTTTGTTCCTTTTTTGATAGTCCATGCTCTTGTTTCGTCTTCTCCCGAAGTTAAATAACTGATTAATCCCAGTAAGCTGTAGCTTGCTTTAATTAATTTCTCCAAACCAGATTCTGTTAATCCTAAATCTTCTAAGAATTCCTGTTTTTCATCATCATCCAGCTCTGCAATTTCCTGTTCAATCTGAGCACAGATTACAAATACTTCACTGCCATTTTCTGTGGCGAATTCTCTTACAGACTTAACAAATTCATTGTTTACTCCATCATCTGCCAAATCATCTTCGGAAACGTTTGCCGCAAAAATAACCGGCTTGTAAGTTAATAGGTTATAGGAAATCACCAATGCTTCTTCTTCCTCATCTCCCGGTTCAAATGTTTTCGCCAGTTTATTTTCTTCCAGATGAGCTTTTAATCGTTCAATCAACGCTACTTCTTTTGCAAGTGTCTTATCATTTCTGGAACCCTTTACTGCTTTTGCATATCTTCTTTCCAGAATTTCAATATCTGAAAAAATCAATTCTAAGTTAATTGTTTCAATATCACGCAATGGATTTACGCTTCCATCTACATGTACTACATTAGTATCTTCAAAACAGCGCACTACATGTACTACTGCATCCACTTCACGGATATTGGAAAGAAACTGGTTTCCTAATCCTTCTCCCTTAGACGCACCTTTTACCAGACCTGCAATATCCACAAATTCAATTACAGCCGGTGTTACTTTTTTAGACTGATACAAATCTCCAAGCTGTTTTAATCTTTCATCCGGTACTGTAACGATACCTACATTTGGATCGATGGTACAGAATGGGTAGTTTGCAGACTCTGCTCCGGCCTTTGTCAATGAGTTAAACAATGTACTTTTTCCTACGTTTGGTAAACCTACAATACCTAGTTTCATAATATATATTCTCCTTTCGAAAAACCTTTATTTTACGGGCTTTTCGCGATTCTGCATCTTGGTTACGTACCAATTTACGTACCAATTTTTCAAAAACTCATTTTTTACCCCCGCATAACTTTGGATAACGTACCAATCACGTACCAATTTTAGGATAAAAAAATATAGTTAAATCACTTTTAATGCATCCGCAACAAGGTCAATTTCTTTATGTTTTTGCTCTTCTGTGGTATGAACATACAAATTCATTGTGATTCCTATATTGGAATGTCCAAGAATGGTTTGTAAAGTCTTCGGCTTCATTCCAGCCTCAATACATCTGGTAGCGAAAGTATGCCTAAGCACATGCATCGAAAATCTGTCTATACCTGCCTTATCACACAACTTAAATAACATTGTGTCATATGTACTATTCTTTACCGGCGTACCTTTCTTACATAGAAATACTATATCTGCCCATTCCATAGGAATAACTTTAAACGTACGATTCTTTTGCTTTTGCAATTTCAAAATCTCTACAGCTTCCTCAGTCAATGGAATTGTACGATAACCGGATTTACTCTTCGGCTCTCCAATTCTCCATTCTCCTGTAGAATGTCTGTACTCCATAGAACGGTTAATAGTTAATAATCGATTCTCCAAATCAACATCCGACCAACGCAAACCCACCATCTCGCCAGTCCTCAGACCTGTTTGCAATAAAAAACGATATTGATACTCATAAGTATTCCCTATCGCTACCTTGCAAAATTCCTTCTGTTGCCCCAGCGTTAACGCCTGCTTCTTCCTCGACTGCTTGCCAATTTCAGACTTTACCATCTTATTACATGGATTCTTTAAAATAACATCATTTTGATATGCATAATCAAGCATATTAAACAACGCAATTCTCGTCTGATATATGGTTGAAGTCCTATATCCTTCATCCGCCATCCTATTCATAATCGTCTGACAGTGAATCGTATTGACACTTCCCAGCATCTTGTTTCCAATGATTGGTTCAATATTGCGATGATATCTTTCTGTATAGTTTCGAACCGTATTAGGTCTAACGGTCCTCTTCTTAATACCGATCCAATACTCAAACCACGCATTTACAGTCATAGCATCCGGAAAATCAATGTTACTATGCTCTTCCTTATACTGCGCATCCGCCAACCATTGCCTAAGTTCTTGTAGTTTCGGCAATACCTTTTGAACACGCTTTCCATATTTATTTGTATATCTGGCGACATATAACCCATCTTCTCGCTGGCTTATACCTCTACCTAATTCCTTACCACGAAGGTCTTTTCCCATGTTGCTGTTCCCTCCTTATTAAAAAAGAGCCCAGACAACCGACAATAATTATAGCATGCATGAGCTCAAAAGTAAATTCCTATATTTCTACGTTTTCTAATAAATATCTTTCAAATTCTGCCCTTTTTATTAGTTTTTTCTTTCCTACATATAGAACAAATGGACAGTTAGGAATCTTCAGTAATTCCTCCAACTTATTTATTCCTATGTGACTATAAGCGGCCGCTTCCTCTTTGGTAAGCATAACTTTATTCCAAATCGGAATATTAAATGTCTCATCTGCTTTTTTTACCACGGCAAACCTCCTTAAATCGAAACGCAAGCCTACCATCATCTACAGAATAGATAGCCCCACCCACGTTGGAAACTTTAGCAATCTTTCTACAGGCATCATCGATATCCTTTGAGACAAATTGCATATTGGCGATTAAGATTCCATCCGCAAAACCTTCGCTAACCATCTGTCCAAGTCGGTCAAAGTGCTTATTTACATCCAACTGCCCCAACACATTTCTTCGCATTACTTTGACAATCTCAATGTTATTTCCCTTGGCGTAATCGGAAATATAATTCATCTGCCTCTGTTCACGCTGATTCACATGCTGCAAATCTCCTACGGTTGATAAATAAACAATGCACCTGACCGGCTGATTCATAGTCTTTTTCTTACTCATATTCAGTTTATCTCCT
>JAFQUB010000011.1 GCA_017408735.1 Lachnospiraceae bacterium | reverse complement strand
TGGATGCATTTATGAACACACTACCAGTATTGTTGAAAACGCAGCTCCAAGCCGCTTAAGGTCTGAACATTGACAACTGAATAACTGCCAGGTATTGAATTTTCAAGGTGCATAGCTAAAATTTATGTGCGAAGTTTGAGTCATCTATATCTACAATAAATAGTACGGACCTGCTATTCTTTCCTTCATTCTCCAAGTAATGCCGAATATACTTTTCCGTTGCAAGCTTATTGTAGAGAGTTGTAAGTCCATCAATTTCCGCTCTTTCTTCCAATTCTTTACGCTTATGCTGTACACCTTTGTCTAAAAAACTGTTCATAGCAACCATTATAATTGAAAATATCACAAAACAAAACAATATTCCAACCAAAATGTAGCCGGTATACTTTTTTACACCATTAACCATTTCATATATCTTTTTTGCCTCATAGATAACTACCAGATATCCGTTCACCGTCCGAATAGGTGTGTATGATAAATAGTAATCAATGCCATCTTTCCGAAACTCACACTGATTCGTTCTCTTTATGGTAATATCATTAACAAGTCTGGTATAACCTTCTTTTTCCTCATACTCCGCATCTTTCAAAAAATTAAAAAAATTTTTAACTTTCTTAAACTGTGAAATTCTTCCATTGTATGAGTCCACTACCCTGCCTTCACTATCAAGCATCATACAAACACTTTTTCCTATCGCCATGGATTCGGCAATGTTATCCGAAAACACCGAAGCCTTTATTGCTATCATTCCCACACCGGTCAACATTTTATTCTGGTCATATATAGGCTGTCCGACAAAAAACACTGCTTTATCTCCATCCACACCATATACCGGCTCAGAGCAGGCTTCCCTACCGCTTTTTAATATGGTTTTCACCAGGCTGTTGTCCCGCATATCCACCGTGATTCCCCGATTACTAATTGCCATTCCTGATGTATTTACAACATATGAGGAATGTACATACTGTATCCTGCTCATCATATTAATGGTTTTAATATTATCCACATTTAATACTTGTTCACAATCCGGCAGACAATAGCACATGGCCTCTACCATATTCATATATTCGCTTAACCGCTGTTCAAAACTCTTCACACCGGTCTTTGCCGTTGCCTCTATCTGCTGTCTGTTTTCCGCCTGAATAAACCTCTGCATCTCGCCAGAATATACCATGCAGACAGACTGTACCACCAACATCAAAACAGCACACGTTGCAACATTTCGAATTACCATATAATTGTTCTTTTTTTCCCTGGATTTTTTCATAGAGAATCACCGCCCACTTTATATAGTTTCTTCATTCTCCGTCTGAGTTATATAGCCTTTAAAAATTCTCTCGTATATATATGACATCACATACACAAATGCCGATTCCCCAAACAGTATCAAAATCGGAAGATACTGAGTATTTACCAACATGTAAAAGTCGGCATACACCTGTATTCCAAAAATCAATGCCAATAATGCTGTGTACGGTAAATGTCTTATACTCATAAATAAAGCATTTTTAAAGTATTCCCCAATGGTGTTTTCAAATTTTGCAATCAACGGGAAAATATAAAGTCCAACAAACAAAATAATCAATGCCGCCAGAATAACAACTGTAAGCATACCATATCTCAACCGGCTATCCCACTGGCACATAATATAATAATCTGCTCCCAGAACTATCATAACTGCCAATAAGATAAGCCATACCAAAGTTGACTGTTTAAAATTTCTTTTGAACGCCTTAATATAACTCCGAAAAATATAACCTTCATTATCATCTGTCATTTTCAATGTTACCGAAACAAGCGCTGTTGTTGCCGCTCCTGCCGTCACTACAGGCAGACAGCAGATAAGCCACAATATATTTAATATCGCCACATCTGCAATCCTGCTCAACGCTCTCATAATACTGCCATCCGGATCAAAAAAATTTCCCATGTTCTTCCCCACTTTGTCGTTTATTGTATTTATTATATTATAATTATAAATAAAAAGCAATTCATTCCTACATCTCAGTGGTCGTTTCTACCTCTTCCGGAGCCATTGGCAAGGTCACTGTCACCCGGAATAAATCCCCATCTAAATAAATCTCAAATTCCCCTCCCTGAAGCTCTGTGAGATTTTTCGCTATGGACAATCCAAGGCCACTTCCCTCAGTACTTCTGGAAACATCTCCCCGAATAAAACGCTCTGTCAATTCCGTTGCATCAAAATTCAGCTGGTTTTCTGATATGTTTTTTAGCGAAAAAATTGCTTTTTCGTCTTTTACAACCAAATCAGCATAAACTCTGGTTCCACTCAATGCGTATTTCGCCACATTGTTATACAGATTTTCAATGACTCTCCAGACTCTTCTTCCGTCCGCCATCACCACCACCGGTTCCTTCGGAATATTTAATACTATATTGAGATTCTTGGCATCAAATTTCTCATCGAATTCTCCGGCAGTCTGATAAATTAATTCCACAAGATTGATTCTTCCAATCTGCAATTCTATGTTACCGGAACTGATTTTGGAAGCTTCTACTAGATCCTCTGTCAGGTGCTTCAATCTCTGGGCTTTGTTTTCCAAAACCTCAACGTAGCTTTGAATTCTTTCATTATCTATTTTTTCACGCTTAATCAGACCTACATAATTGATTATGGAGGTCAGCGGCGTTTTAATATCATGGGATACATTGGTAATCAACTCTGTTTTCATACGCTCATTGCGGGTACTTTCCTCTACTGCAAACCGCAAACCCGCTCCAATGTTATTAATGCTTTGTGCCAGCGCATAATTATCCTGATGAAGATTGACTGTATCAATTTTATAATCCAAATCTCCATCTACAATTTTACTGACTCCATTGATAATTTCATGGCGCTCCATGGCATCTTTCACAATATATACACCGGAAATTATGCTGATTACCATAGGAACTCCAAAACCAATCCATAAATTATTGTATACAATTCCAAGGCCAACCCACACAGCATTTGTTAACACGTAGCTACTATATAAAATAAGAATTCTTGTGGTGTTTTTGCGGTTTCGGAATACCCGAAGCAAAAAACTGCTAATTCGATATAACACACTGTTGGTCCAAAGTGTTTCCGTCTTAATTCTTCTTACCAGACTAAAATAACCTGCCAAAAAGGACAGATTTGCAATAAACGCCGCAATTCCTACTATTATATTATTCCACAGCCCAAATTCATAATCTCCTCTTGCTCCCTGTACAATGAGGATTTCAAGCAAAGCTACGAAAAACATAATCAATGACGCAATTTCCGTTTTTATCTTATCGAACCAACACAGGCTGATTGTTTCTGTACTATCCTTATGACCGGACACAAAGGTAAGATAAATAAACAGCACAAATGCCAGTGCCATACTGATAATAGCACTAATACAGGCAATGCGATACCAGGGCTGAATCTTTTCATATTCCGTCTTTTCCTGATACAAATTGTCCTGGGCAATAAAATTAGTATCCACTGCCATTGCTATATAATAATTTCCGGTCATGGAATTGTTCCAACGACGCATAATCTCCAGAAAACGTTCATTTCCCAGTCCTAAATCGGTTTCATATCCCATACTGACGGAATTCATAAAAAATTTAGTTCCATAAGCATTGAAATACTGCACAAAATCTTCCAACAGCATGCCTTCCTGTTCCATATAAACATCACTGATTTCCCGGACGTTGGAATAAATCTCATTGAGTTCGGTATCTACCACTGCATAATGCACATTTGTATTTTTGGAATAATACTTATTTTCAAAAGTTTTGTACTGTTCAAAATCGTCTTTCATTTTGACAATAGCACTTTCTAAATATTCGTAAAACTGCTCTCTGTCTTTGTCAGAACGAAAGCGGTCTGCAAGACTGATTCCGTCCACCGGAAGGTAATATTCTTTTAAATATTTTAAAGTCTGTACCTCTCCATCTCTTATGGTATCAGGAAGCTGAATGGTTTTCTCGGAAATAAGTTCTCCATCTTCCGAGGAATTATCATATACTTTGGTATATTGGATTGTACTTTCTGCGTGACTTTCTTCTTCCTCTGCTTCCACTTGAAGGTTATCATACACAATTCCTTCTTTTCCCCATTTTATCAGGTCTTCCAGACGGTAATAAATAACCTCTTCCTCTGTTTCATAGGAAGTATAAGCCACATTTCTTTTTACATAATCTTCTACTGAAATCAATTTATCCGAATCATAAGCTCCACCTGTTTCAAAAATGGTACACAGATGAACGTAATCTGACAATCCATATAACTCTTCCTCCACCAGACTTTCATAGTAGGCGGATTCAATAAATCGCTTTCCTTCAAGCATATCTCCTGTGCCTTTTGAATTTCCCTGATAGCTAAAACATACACTGCACGCCACCACAGCGACAACCACAAGAATTGTCTGCAGTATGACTGCAACAACTTTTACCCCCCTGCTATATTTTATATTATGCATGAAGAAAACTCCTTTCCTGCCCGATTAAATCTTTTCTATCTTATATCCAATTCCCCAAACTACTTTTAAATATTTAGGCTCTTTTGGATTGATTTCAATCTTTTCACGGATATGGCGAATGTGAACCGCCACTGTATTGTCTGCACCTATAGCGTCTTCATTCCAGATACTTTCATAAATCTGATTGATGGAAAAGACTTTTCCCTGATTTTTTACAAGCAGTAAAAGTATGTTATATTCAATGGGTGTCATCTTTACAGCATTGCCATCCACCATAACTTCTTTCAAATCATCATTGATTACTAAATCTCCTGCCTTGAACACATTAGAGCTTTCCTCGGTAATATTTCCAAGCTCTGTGTATCTTCGAAGCTGGGATTTTACACGGGCAACTAACTCCAAGGGATTAAACGGCTTTGCCACATAATCGTCCGCACCAATATTTAACCCAAGAATTTTATCTGCATCTTCTGTTTTTGCGGAAAGCATAATAATGGGAATGCTGCTGGTTTCTCTTATTTTTAAAGTTGCATGGATACCATCCAGACGGGGCATCATTATATCAATAATCAACAAATGCACATCCTGCTCCTGCAGTATTTCCATTGCCTGAACTCCGTCATATGCTTTCAGTACATTGTACCCTTCCTGTACTAAATAAATTTCTATCGCGTCTACAATTTCTTTATCATCATCACACACTAATATGTTTAACATCTCATCACCTCATCCAAAAATATACTGATTTAAAATTAATTCTATAGATACAAAAGATTAATTTTTCCTTAATATTGAATTATTCTAAAAAACCGTATAAGCCTTGCTTATACGGTCTTCGCTTCTACAGGTAATGCTTCGCTTTCGCATAACATACCTGAATAATATCTCTTCTTGTTATTATGCCGCTGAAGATATTATCGTCGTCTACAACCGGAACATAGTTTTGTTCCAAAGCTCTTCTTATCATATCAATCATATCGGCTGTTCCGGAAACCGGTTTAATGTCTGTTTTGCGTGGTATATTTACCACAGTAATCTCTCCAACCTGGTCCAGACTGAGTTCTTTCTTTTCCCTTATTACCCTTAATATATCGCCTTCTGTAACAGAACCTACATAACGCCCTTGTCTGTCAATCATAGGAAGGGCTGTGTATCCTGTCTCTTCCATAATATCCATCACTTTGGACAGTTTGTAATCTTCAATTACATATATAACTTCACTCTTTGGTGTAAGGAAAAACAATACGTTCACATGCCTCTCCTCCATTTCAAACGCACTTTACCTATTCTTTACACAACATTATCTAGTATAACCTTGTTACTCTGATACGTCAAGGGATTCTATAACAAAATCCCCCGACAAGAAGTCGGGGGATCCTGCAAAATTATTTTTTAATTGTTACTTTAATTGTCTTACTTACTTTTCCGTATACCTTATTACCTGTAGAATCTTCTTTGTATGCTTTTACTCTTACATAGTAAGTTGTTCCCTTGGTCAGGTTTTTCAGTTTTGCACTTGTTTTCTTTGTTGTTACAGATGTTGTTTTTGCTTTTGTGAATTTCTTACTTGTTGAGCAGAAGATTTCATAACCTGCTACTCCTTTTACTTTAGCGTACTTCACTGTAATTGTGCCGTTAGAAGTATTCTTAGCGCTCTTAATTGTCGCTGCGCCTGTCTTAACTTTTTCCCATGTTGCTTTTACTGTAACTTTCTTGTTGGATGTAACTTTCTTATTTAAAGTCTTAACTTTCTTTCCGTTTACATACCAGCCTTTGAAAACATAGTTCTTTCTGGTTGGATTTTTCAGTTTTAAGCTCTGGTTCTTAGCAAGATATGTTGGATTTAATCCGTTATTCTTTCCGCCAGCCATCTTATAAGTTACTTTATAGGATGGTCCCGGTAATACGGTTACCTTACATTTTGCTGTCTTACCATCTTTTACTTTTGCTGTAATAGTTACTGTTGTCTTTTTCTTTACTTTCTTAGCTGTGATTTTACCCTTGCTGGATACTGTTGCAACTTTCTTGTTGCTTGATGTCCAAGTTACTTTCTTGTACTTAGCATCTGTTGGGTTCACAGTTGCTTTTAAAGTAATCTGTGCTCTGTATCCTAATGTCGCCTTCTTAGCGTTTAATTTAATTGATTTAACCTTTGTATAAGAAGGTGCAGTTGTTACTGCCGGCGCCTTAGTAGCTACCGGTGCAACTGTTGCTGTCGGTACCGGTGTTGATGTTGGCTGTACTGTAGGTACTGCTGTTGGTTCAACCGGTTTATCCGGTGTAATTGCCTTTGTTGGTACCGGTGTTGATGTTGGTACCGGTGTTGATGTTGCTGTCGGCTCTGGTGTTGCTGTTGGCTCTGGTGTTGATGTTGGCTCTGCTTTTACTTTTACTGTAAATTCTGCTCTGTACATATCATATTTTACAGTAATTACATATTCACCAGCTTTGTTCTTATCGTATGCACTAGTATCTACTGTGTAATCACCTTCTGAAATAGGTGCTTTATCATTTCCATAAACACCTGTTACAGTTAAGTTAGTTAAATCAAGTTCTTCACCAATTTCATATTCTGTCTTTGTTGGTGCAACTACCTGAATACCTGTTAATGTTTTACCTTTTGCAATGATAGCTGTACCGCCATCTTCCATTGCAGGAATTGTAAATTCTACTTTTCCATTTGTTACAGAAACAGTATTTCCGGAATAAACATCCATCATACTTGTTTGTTCTGCATCTGTTGCTGAATATTCGCTTAAGTCAATAGTTACTTTCTGAGCTCTGTCTGTTGTATTAAATGCTAAGTATACTGTTTCTCCATTGTATTCTCTTAATACAACTTCGTATCCGTAACCATCTCCACCTAATACATTAGTTCTTGTACCCTTAGACATTACATCTGAGTAGAGTGAACGTGCTACTAATACTTTCTTGTAGTGAGCAAGCATATCTTTCTGATGTTCTTCTAAGTTATTGAACTGCATATCGTAACGGTTGTTTTCATAAACGCCAAATGCATTTGGACCGGAAAGAGCTATTTCTTCACCGTAGTATACAACCGGCTGTCCCTTAGCAGTAATCTGTAAAGATGCTGCTAATTTTGCTTTTCCGTAGTCATAACCTACTGAATATAAGAATCCATGTTCATCATGACTGCTTAAGAACTGTCCCATGCTGAGGCTACTGCTTAAAGCTTTGTTACGTGCTTCTAAAGTTTTTTCTGCTGTTTCAATGTTTCCGTTTACAAATTTTGCTGCTACATCCTTGAATCCAAAATCAAGTTCTGAATCCATCTGACCATTACCTAAATAATTTGCTGTAGCGTTATAAGTTGCATCCCAGTATTCACCAATCATCTTGAAGTTTGGATTTACTTCTGCCAAAGCTGTCTTTAACTGGCTGAATGTTTCATGTTCTACATGTTTAATAGTATCCACACGGAAGTAATCAATGCTGTTTCCTGCTTCTGTTGTATGACTTGCCCATGCTGTCTGCCATGCAATCAATTTAGCTCTTACATTCTGATCTTCTGTCTTGAAGTCAGGCATGTCGCTTAATTCCATTGTAATGTCATCAGAGCCAATTTCTGCTCCCTTACGGAACATACCTGCAAAGTTATCATTTTCGTTTGTGTAGTATCCGGCATGGTTAACTACGATATCCACCATAACCTTCATACCGCGTTTGTGTGCTTCATCTAATAATTTGTCTAAATCTTCTGTTGTTCCTAAATGTTCATCAATCTTTGTAAAGTCTTTTGCCCAGTATCCTGTGTAACCTGCCTGGTTTAATTCTTTATTTACAATGTCTTCGATATTATCAACAATCGGAGTAATCCAGATTGTGTTAATACCTAACTGCTGAAGATATCCAAGTTTAGAGATAACACCCTGAATATCACCACCATGGTAAGATTCTGCCATCTTAGGATTGTATTCTATACCACCATTGTTAGAAGAATCTCCATCTGCAAAACGGTCTGTTAACAAGAAGTAAATTCTTGCTTCATCCCATGATTCATCTGTTGATGTTTTATTTACCACTTTAACAGTAGTACTTGTTGTTGTTGTGTTTCCGTAAAGGTCTGTTACTGTAATTGGAACTTCATAATTTCCTGCTTTAATGCTGCTGTCAATGTAAAGCACACCTTTATTAGTAATTGTGCTGAAATCAACAGTCATTTCTTTACCTGCAATATTTTTCAGGTTTGCACGAATTTTGCTTAATTCTACAGTTTTACCAGTTGCTTTGTTTGTTGTTTTTACTTCTACCACCGGATTCTGGCCATAGTTTGCTTCGTCCGGTGTTACACTTGTCTTTATTGTTAATTCTGCTTTTTCATAATGTTTAACACCACTTGGATTGTACTGGTCTTTTACTTCTTCACCATCAATAAAGAATTTATATTCATAATCTCCATCCGGAATATTCTGGAATTTGTAGATGAATAATTCATCTTTTGCAATGTATTCCATGTCAAATTCCTGTTCTACACCTGTTTCTACATTTTTAACGGAAACCTTTGCTTCTTTGATGGTATCCATTGTTCCGTTGTAGAACTTATCATCATCACGATAGCAGAATACGATACCATTATCATAGTATGTCTGTCCTGATGGTAATACATATGGATTTTCAATACCTTCACCACCACGAACTTTAGTGTATCTGTCACCTTCATTCATAGTGATAGTTCTGTCACCGTATTCACGGTCTGTATTCTGGTCTGGTCCCCAGTATCCTAATAATCTTACGATATATCCAAATGAAGTTGTGTTCTTATCAGCATTAATATATGCAACATATTTTGGATTAGCTGTTGTTCCCTGATTAATCAGATCATAGCTTGTTACAAAGCTTGCATTGTTCCATGTATATACGTCAGATATACCTGTATACTTGGATCCTTTTTTGTATTCATATTCATAAATTAATGCACGCTGTGTGTAATAAAATTTCTTTATTTTCTGTTTTGCAACACCATTTACTTTGTAATCAAGAACGATTTCATAATATCCTGTGTCTGCTGTGTTGCTTACTGTTAACAGACCATCTTCTGTTAAATCGAAGCCTGGTTTTTCAGATTTCAAGGAGAATTTTACAGAACCTTCATCTGCTACACCAACACCCTTGTACTGGAATTTACCTGCACCTGCAGCATTTTTTCCTTCGATTACAAGACCCGGCATAACTACGATAGAATTACCTGCTCCTTCTTCGCCCTCTTCTACAACATTGTCATTCTGTACATCTGCATAATATCCTTCGTTTGGAAGAACAACTCCTGCAGCTGCAGTTACTTTGAATTTATACTGATATGTTCCAGGTTCAACATCCTTTAATGTTACAGTATAATTTCCATCGGATGTTCTTGTTAAATTCTTTCCATTATCCCATCCATCTTCGCCTACAACAGTACCCATTAAAGTTACTGCTCTGATTTTTCCTTCTAAACCGTAGTTAGATGGAGTAAAGTTAAATGTAATTGTTTCATTTGTAGCGTCAACAACAGGGCTTGCTTCACCATCATGTGGAGTTTCTAATTTGTATACAGAATTTCCCTGTACGTCTACTTCATCATTCTTTGGATCTGCTACATCTTCGCCATCTACTAAGAACTTATATGCATATTCTGTTCCTACTACAAGTTTTTCTGTAATAGTCCAGATTCCATTTTCACCCTTAGTCATTGTCTTTGCTTCTTTATACCAGTTAGTTCCATACATGCTTCCTGCAAGTTTAACTTCGTCAGCATTTGGTGCCCAGTAATTGAATGTTACTGATTTTCCATCTTCACCTAATACAGGGCTTTCGTAGTCTGGTTCTTCTACTTTTTCTTCTACCTTAAATGTACCTGTTCCATCTGCTCTTCTAGAAACAAAATTGTAAGCATCATTGAATGCTTCCTGATCGCCTACCTGAATTTTATATTCATAGTTTTTATTAGCTTTTGCATCTGTAATTACTGCTGCATACAGATTTTCTGCATTTTCTACTTTTGTAAGTGTCTGAGTTTTATAACTTCCTGTAGATGTTGCTTCACGGTATAATACCTTAGCGGAAGTTAATGTTCCCACATATGGATAGTAAATAGTTACTGTTCCATTTCCGATTTCCGGGTTACGGATTACTACCGGATTCTGTTTGTATGTAGTTTTATTTTTAGAATCGCCTACATATGTATTAAGTCCTGTGTACATACCATAACGATACAATCCACCTTTTGTTGGAACTTCTACATTTGCTGTAAATGTTGCTGTTCCTGCTTCTGTATCTTCTGTTCTGTCCATAGTAATTTCATTCACTTCCCATGAAGTAAATGTTCCACGTAAATGAGCAGACATAGTTGTACTGTTTGCTTTCAATGTGAAAGTTACTGTTCCATCTTCATTGTATTTTGGACTTGTTTCTTCCTGAGGTTCTACAGGAACTACGATATCACTTTCTGTTGTAGAAATAATATCTTTACCATCTTTATCAACACCAAAATAAACATCTGCACCTGCTGCAGCATTGTTTAATACTGCTAACTGTTCTGCAGTAAATTTTCTGTAACAATCTCCATCTTCTGCGTCTACAATCTGTAAACCATCTACAGCTCCAATGCTTGTAATCTGTACAGAATACCAGTTATATTTTCCATCTTCAGTAGATTTTTCTACTTTCATCAATGGCAATGGTGTCTGGTTATCAGTCCATGTTGTAACTACTGCTGTACCTTTGTTTCCTGAAACAGTAACAAACTGTCCCTTCCATGTATCTATAACCGGTGCTGCCCAATTATATGTATTTAAGAAATGAAGGGTTACTGTCTTTTCTTCTGCTGCTAATGGAGTAGTACCTTCTTTATCTTTGTACCATCCACCCTTTGAAGATAAGTAGTATACAGAGCTTCCATCTTCCAATGCATTGATTGCTCCTAATACTTTATTATCTGCTTCTTTTGAACTATCAAGTTCTAAATAATTTTTCTTCTGTGTTGCACCAGCTTCCCAAACTTTACATGGTCCATCAAGAATCTGAAGACCAATCCAGTTATCGCTGGTTACATCTACATACCAGAAATTTGATCCACTCTCTTTAATAAGAGATGGTTTCTGCTGCCATGGTTCGCCACCATTTCCCTGTGACCATCCAAAAATATCTGTCAGTTTTCCACCCTCTACTTTTGCTCCGGTATCCCAAACATTAATTACCGGAATTTCCCAATTGCTAGAGTTTTCGAAATAGATTCGAATTGTCTGTTTCGTTGTTTCATCATCTGCCGCTTTCGCAGTCAATGTGAAATCAGCCGGTGCAAGGCCAATAATCATAGCCATAATCATAAGCCAACTGATTACTTTTTTCACAATTCCCTGCCCAAAGTAAGACTTTCTTGTTTCGCTCATTCTTTGCAACTCCCTTTCTTTTGAATTATTTTGCTTTTCAGCAAAATGCCTACTAAATAGTTTCTCGAGCTTCTTTTAGTATAATATACTTTGTTAAACTTATGCAATACTTTCGTAAGTTTTCGAAACAATTTCGACAGTTTACACAAGAACATTATGTCCAATTTGTGTAAAATTATGGTAGATTCTTTAACATTTTCTTTAAAAAACCTCCCCGGTATAAACCGGAGAGGTCTTTATTTTCGGATTTAATCAAATTTATCCGACTTTATTATTTTGTAATTTTTACTTTAACAACCTTGCTGTATTTTCCATATACTTTCTGTTTAGCAGAGTCAACTTTGTATGCTCTTACTTTTACATAGTATGTTTTGTTCTTTTTCAGCTTAGTGATTGTCTTAGTTGTCTTTGTAGAAGTTGTTGTCTTAACAGACTTCTTAAACTTCTTATCTGTTGAATATGTGATTTCGTAACCCTTAGCTCCACTTACTTTCTTCTTAAGTGTTACTTTCAGCTTCTTGCCCTTAACATTTTTCACTGATTTTACAGTTACTTTGCCCGGAGCTTTTACTTTTGTCCACTTAGCATAAACGGTAATGTTTGCCTTGGTAGAAGCTTTGATTGTTGTAACTTTGTTCTTAAACTTGCTGTCTGTGTACCAGCCGCTGAATGTATATCCTTTTCTGGTAGGATTTTTCAGTTTAACATCCTTAGTAGAATATGTTTCAGGGTTTGACTTGTTGTTTGTACCCTTGTTCATAACGTACTTGATTGCGTAAGTTGTTACTGCCGGTGTCTTACTAGGTGTTACGGTTACCGCCTTTGTAGTAACAGGTATAATGGCTGTACCGCCTTCACCAATACCCGGAATTGTAATTTCCATAGCATTGTTAGCTACACTAACAGTTCTTCCTGAATATACATCAGAAACTGCTGATGTTACTTTACCTGTTCCAAGATTGATTTTAACTTTCTTGTCTGTACCTGTTGTATTAAGAGCAACGTAAATATCCTGAGTTACATCGCCATCCACACTGCTTCTCTTAAATACGATGTATCCATCTTCGTTACTTCCTGCAACTTTTGTTCTTGTACCTCTTGCAAAGATTTCTGAGTAATCAGCTCTTGCTTTTAATAATTTCTTATAATGTGTTAATGTTGCTTCCTGTGAAGATGATAAATCTTTAAACTGCATATCGTAACGGTTTGTCTGATATGGCCAGTTGTTTGCACCACTTAATCCAACTTCTTCACCGTAGTAAATAACCGGCTGTCCCTTTGCAGTAATCTGTAAGGACGCTGCAATGTTAGTTAAGTTCTGTGCTTCTTCTTCTGTGTAACCTGACTGCATTAATGTGTATTTGAAGCCATCTTCATCATGAGAACCAAGGAAACTTCCCAATGTACCTGTATTGCTGATTGTGGCATTTCTTGCTTCCAGTTCTTTTTCAATGCTGTCTAATTCTCCCTTAACAAACTTAAGTGCCATGTCATTGAAACCAAAGTCTAACAGAGAATCCATTTTACCTGAATTCAGGTATCCAAAGTCATCTACATATCCTGCACCTGCATATTCACCAATCATCTTAAATGTTGGAGCTACCTTTGTTAAGGAGTTCTTTAATGCTGCCCAGGTAGTGCTTTCTACATGTTTTACAGTATCTACACGGAAGTAATCGATTGTATTTCCTTTGTCTGTTACTGCAATTTCACTTACCCAGTTAGTCTGCCACTGTACCAGTTTTTCTCTGACATCTGCTCTTTCTGTTGCAAAATCAGGTAACTCTGACAATGAACCTAAAACATCATGTCCTGATACGTCTTTATCACGGAACATTCCGCTAAATTCTTCACTTTCTTTTGTACCGTAACCTGCATGGTTAGCAACAACATCTACCATAATCTTGATATCTCTTTCATGAGCTTCATCGATTAAAGTATGGAATTCTTCAATAGTTCCTAAATGTTTATTTAATTTTTCGAAGCTGCTTGCCCAGTATCCATGGTATCCGTATGTAGCCATATCATAACCGTCTGTAGTGCTGGTTGCATGCTGGTCTTCAATAATGTTTTCTACAATCGGTGTAATCCAGATTGTATTAATTCCTAATTCTTTTAAGTAATCTAATTTTGCTGTAACACCGGCAAAGTCACCACCGTGATAGCTGCTGTTACCATTTTCACCAACGTTGTAATCGCCTACACCGTAAGCATCATTGTTTTCTTCGTTTCCATCGTTGAAACGGTCTGTTACCATAAAGTAAATTACTGCTTCATCCCAGTCAAAATCACCATCTACAGTTGTTCTTGTCTTTACTGTAACAGTGGCTGTACCTGTATGACGTTTTCCATACTGGTCAACTACAGTAACCGGAATTGTCTTTTCACCTGCTGTAACATTTTTATTTACTGCAATAGACACTTCCATTAACGCTGTTTCGATTGGTGTTTTAGCTTTTCCGCCTAATGCAGTTAAATCTGCATAACATTCTGTAACTTCTAATGCAGCTGATGGTGTATCAGGTGATACCTGTTGCTGTGCTTCTTCGCCTACAACTTCTGCTTTTACACTTAATACTGCATTTTCGTTGTAATCAATTGCTGCATTTACAGTAGCTGTAACCTTTACATCCATATCTTTGTATTCGATAATGGATTTTGTTCCATCTTCTGTAGTTTTATCGTTAAACAAGTCAATAGTTTCTTTTACATTGTCTTCGCTGTCTGTTGCAAAGAAACGATATTTATATGTTTTTTCTTCCGGATTTTCCACTACATATTCGTATCTTTCGTTTTGTGCATTGTAAGTCATGGCATGCTTTTCGCCGTCTACTTCTACTTCTACAGATTTCAATTCATCTAAAGTACCATTCATGAATAACTCATCATCTCTGTAGTAATAAGCCATCTTATGGTCATTTACCTGTAATTCACAACCTGTGTTGTAAGGTACTGTTTCTAATACTAAAGAACCCTGTGTTGCTTTTACTTTTACTACTTTCTGGTCTAATGGAGCAGAAATAGAACGGTCGCCTTCCACGTCCTTAATCCAGTCTTCTCCATCTGCCGGTTCACCTTTACGAATTAAAAATCCGATAGATTCTGTCTTTTCACCGATTTCAATTACAGCAACCTGTTTTCCATCGATTTCAGTGAAATAGTTTGATTTATTTAAGCTTGCGTTTGCACCTGAGTTCCATGTATATACATTCCATGTATCATAATCTTTTTCAGGTCTGTCATATTCAATTAAGATATAACGTTTTTCAGGTTCCTGGAACTTTTCTACCCATTCTGTAAATACATATGGATTTCCTTTTAAAATCCAAAGTTCAATGCTGTCCTGTCCTTCTGGAATAGACGCTGTTCTTGTTTCATCCTTCCATGTCCAAGCACCTTTAGAGCGTGCAATAATGTTGATTGCATCTGTTGGATATGAATATTCTGCTGTTGCCCATGTTCTTCCTACTTCATCAGTTACAGCTTCTCCATTAAATACATATCCTGTGTTATATGCTTTTCCGCCTGCTTCCCAAATCCATAAGTCTGTTTCATCATATTCTACATCTGTTGCATAGTAATGAATTGTGTATTTAAACATTTTTTCTACTACTTCAACAGAAATTTCTTCTGTATATGTACCATTTGTCATAGTCAATGCTACTGCTGTTTCAGCATATGCATCTGTTACAGAAAGTACTCCATCTTCTAAAGTAACACCTTCTGCTGTTTCATCTTTTAATGCAAATGTTACATCTGTATCTTCTGGTGTAAGAACACCTGCTGTAAATAAATTAGCTTTTGTTGGTAAAGTAAGTGTCTGATTCTTTTCTACCTGTAAACTTTCTTTTAATGCAACGCCAGGTACTACAAATGCGCTGTTTCCTTCTGCATCTGATAATGTTGCTAATGCATCTACCTGCCATCCTTCTGCACCAATTACCAATTTGTAGCTGTATGCACCAGGAGTAAATCCTTCGATTGTTTTGCTGTAGATGCCTTTTTCTTCGTTGGCAACTGTCATTACATCAACACCAACTGCAGCACCCCAGCCATTAAAGCTACCTGCAACAGATACTGCTAAGTCTTCTGTGCTGCTTGTGTCAAGGTAGTTAAATGTAACAGAACGATCTTCGTTTACAACAGGGCTTGCTAATTTTGCTAATTCTTCATCAAAATTAGTAACTTCAAATGTTTTCACTGCACTTGTTGTATCTGCTTCGAAGTTGTAAGGATCCCCTACAATTTTTCCATCTCCATCTGCCATGAAGTATTCGTATGTTCCCATGCCATCTGCAATTTTTACAGAATACATTTCTCCACTAAAGTTTCCTGCTTTTTCCATTGCAACTGCCTTGTAACCTGCTGCTTCTGCTGTTTCTGCATCTACAGTTTCACCAAGTACGATTGCATATTCCGGTACAGCACCTGAAACTTCATCTGCAGTGTTTTTGTAATATACTTTATAACCTGCTGCTTCCGGCGCGTAAATAGTTGCCACTCCAACTTCACTTACGTTTACATTGCATACTACTGCTGCATTGGAACCATATTTACATGTATTTAATGGATCTCCATACCAGTCAGCCTGTGCTCCTTCTTCATCTAAGGATGCAATTCCGTATTCATAGATACCTGCTTTTGTAATATCACTTACTGTTGCAGAATAAATACTGGTTCCTTCTGTCTTTGTTGCTCTTTCTTCCATAGCAACATTTTTCCAGCCATTAAAGCTTCCCTTAACGATAATAGTCTGTCCTGCATTACCTACATAGTTAAAAGTAATTGTTCCATCTTCGCCGTATACAGGGCTTTTTAATGTTGCAATTTCTTCATCTACTTCAACTGCTGTTGTTGTAATCTGTTTTGTTTCGTCTGCCGGGTCAATGGTAATTGTTACATCACTCATTTTTTCCAGAGTTAATACATAATTTCCACCAGAACCGGTTCCACCCCATGCATATTTCCATGCAAAGTTCTGTGGGTCCTGTAATACTTTAAATTCATAAGATCCTGCAGCCACTGCTTTTAATACAACACTGTAGGTTCCATCTTCATTTTTAGATAACTGTGTGGTACTAGCTGTTTGATCCCATCCGGTAGAAACAATACCTCCTACCACATAAAATTCTTCTTTCAACTCTACTGTTTGAATTTCTAATTCAGTATTGCCTTCTACATCAGTATACCAGTTATATGTATCTGTTCCTTTTGACAAATAATAAACGGTTGTATCCGCTGTAAATCCGTTAAATGCCTGTAATAATCCGGCATCATCGAACGAAAAATTTGTTCCTGTTTCTGCATCTACAAACTGGAATCCAGTCCAACTAGAGCTCTGAACATCCACATAATATAATCCGTTCGTTTCATCCTCTAATAAACTTGGTTTTTCCTGATCTCCCCACGCAGGGATAGCCACTTGTTCTCCACCTGTAGTTACCGCACTTGGATCCCATACATTAATTACAGGAGTAGTCCAAGTTTCCGGCTTTTCAAAATAAATTCTAACTGTTGGTGCAGCAGCTTCTGCTACTATACCAAAATTAGCTGGTGCTAATCCAAGAATCATTGCCAGCACTAAAATCCAGCTGACTACTTTTCTTGCGATTGCGTTCCCATAAAGGGTCTTTTTCACTTGATTCATAACCTTTTTTCCTTCCTTCCCTTTTTTCATTATTTTGTAGTAATTTTTACTACATTTCGCTTTTACAGCTCTTACTAGTATAATGCATTTTGTCCAATTTTTTCAAGTCTTGAAAATACTTTTGATGCACTTTATACAACATGTACATTTTTCGAAAATTTATTTGTACAAATTTTTCCTGCGTTTCCTGTTAACTCCAAAATTTGCTTGTAATTTTAACTAAAAAAGGAATTACTTTTTCGGTAATTCCTTTTTTTTCCTTCGCAATTCTTTAAAAAAAGTAGTTAGCATACTGCTACATTCTTCCTGAAGAACTCCGGTCACTGTTTCTATTTGATGATTAAACTGCTCCATATGAAACATGTCCAAAATAGAGCCAGCGCACCCTGCCTTGGCATTCATACTGCCGATTACTACTTTGGAAATTCTGGATTGCACCAACGCCCCGGCACACATCTGACATGGTTCTAAGGTAACATACATGGTACACCCCTCCAACCTCCAGTCACCCATAACCTTACTAGCTCTTTTTATGGCTGTCATTTCCGCATGAGCCAGTGTGTTTTTATCTGTGTTCCTACGGTTATATCCTCTGGCTATAATTTTATCTTCATAAACAATCACACACCCAATCGGCACCTCCCAAAGCCGGTACGCTTTTTTCGCCTGACGGATGGCTTCTTTCATATATTTTTCTTCCGTTGTCATGGGGTTCCTCCGTATAATGTGAATTCATGATATCTTTTACTATTTGTAATACTGTTTCTTTCAGTTTTCCTCCTGCTGTTTTATTTTCGGATTTTTCGCAGGAGTTTGACTGAATCTTTGAATATGGCCTTTGCCACATAGAATTTTAGAAACTGTTTGCTTAGGAGTAAGATAACATAACAATAGAAAAATAGCAATAACAAGTATCATTACCAAACTCGCATTGTTAGTAAACGGAAACATCACATAGTCGATTTCACATAGTCGTATAGACTGTCATATTGATTCAACAAATTCCATCGTTTATGTCTATGAACCTCTATCCCCTTCTCCTGTTCTTTTTGAATCACCTCTTTGTAAATCTGGAATAATCGTTCCTGACCATCTGATATATGAAACACATCATTTCGAATATAACGATACATTGTTTGAATATCTTCCTTAAAGATCGACATATTCTCGTCCAAACTCTGAAATGCCCGGTAATAATCACAAGTTCCAACAAACTCAACTCCCGCAGAAGAGAAAATGTTTTTATAATACTGGTTTAATTCTTTTGCCCCATTCGTATCACAATAAACAAAGGAAACCATCTTTTTTCCGATCAACGGAAATTCATTCATACGATATGCAAATTGATCTAAAGTGATCTTAAACTCACCCGGCGCCTGCTTCAAATATACTGGAGAAAGCAATATTATTCCGTCACACGCCATCAGCTTTTTTTCAAACTTTGACTCCATTTTCTTGCCATCACATATCATCTGATATTTTTCATTTCGTCTTAAGGATTCCTTTTGCTGATCAAAAATACTAACTTTGCAATTCAATTCTTTCTTTACGAATCGCTCCAATTCCAGCATTATTTTGTTTCCACAACCATCACTATTGGGACTGGCTTTCACTATTAATAGATTTATTTTTTTCTTCATTTTTGCTCTCCTATAATGTTAGGTAAATCCATCACTTCTTTCATGTCCACTTTTTTGTAATACAGTTTGTTCTGATTACCTGTACAGATGGAAAGATAACTTTCTTCGTCCATTTTTCTATGATAGAATTTGACTCGAGAATCCGTTTTCTCTCGATATCCATCTGCTCCTTCTTTCAGACAGAATGCGTTCATAGGGAGATAAAAACCCATTCCCCTATACTTCATGTAACTCTCTTTCAAAGTCCAAAACAATGTAAAATAATCTTCTGTTCTCTGGGTTTCAAACACCTTAATTTCATCGGGATGAAACAACATATTAATAGCATCCATTGGTACTTCTCTTCGTATCTCAATATCCACTCCTATTTCCTGATTGTCCCAGGCACAAACCACCCAGTTCCCACTGTGAGACAGATTAAAATGCAACGGTTGATCGGAAACTAAATACGGCTTCTGCCACTCATTTCTGGTAAATAAAATATCATCATTTTTCCACCCACAATGCCGAATCAAATGATTTCTTACCATGGCCTCTCCCACAATGCAACCAATACGATCTTTCATTTTCTTTAATTTGTTTATTTTTCTCTTTCTCTCCAAAGATAGGCAATCATATACCGTCCCCAACATCTTTTCATCTGTGTCTGAAATGTTGATATACTCAACATACGGCATCCTTACATCCCTTCTTTCACAATGTCCGTCACGCAATCCATATATTGCTTCACAAACCGCTCCACATATTCCTGAGAATAGATTTCCGAACAATACTTTAATTTAAATGTAATACCTTTCGCATCCTCAAATCCCTTTAATGACAATGGTAACGAAATCGGTTCCTCTCCAATCTCCTCAAAGAAATATTCATGTTCACTAATACCATCATAGACTGTTCCTTGTACAATATAATTGAACACAATATCAAATAACTTTCCCTGAATCAAATCCTTTTCATCCATAATTTCATATACTTCATTGTATTCAAGGGATAAATGTTCACTAACCGCTTTCAGATTCTGATCCACGTTCTTAACAAATTCTTCTCCAACACCTTCTTGTTGTTGAAAACGAATTCCTACCATGGAGGTGATTAATCCAATAGTTCGCAAGTTTGTCAGCGCCTCTACATCTCGGCTATTCATATACGTTCCAATTACAACATCCTCACTTTGTGTTAACTGCATTATCTGATTTGCAAAACGAGCAAACATATATCCATATACTGTCATTCCTACTTTCTTACAATGTTCACATATTTGTTCGTATTGTTCATTCTCAATTCTAAAACGCTTCGTAACAAATTGGTTCATATTATGTTTGCCATTCTGACTGATATCTCCTGGTAAAAACACACACGGCTTACGATCTCTATAATAATCTTTCCAAAACTGGAGGCTTTCTTCTTTATTACTTTGATTCACTTCTTCAATATACCCAAGAAAACTTCCTGTTTTTTCTCGTTTTTTTCCATAATATAAATGCAGTAGTTCCTCCATGAAAATACGCATAGAACAATAATCGAATATTGCATGATGAAAATTCATAACAAATCGCTGCCTATGATCATCCTTCAACATTGTAATCTTAAACAATGGCGTAACTGATATGTCAAACAGCTCAATAGCACTTCGCACCACTTCTTCATCTAGTACATTTTCTACATTCCGTACTTCAAAGCAGTCCTCGATATTTGTCTCCTGAATCTGCATTTCGTACAGATTATTTTCACTTTTCACAACGCAACTGCGAAATGCATCATTGTCTTTTATAACCTGTTCAAGTGCAGTTCGAAAACGATTTTCATCCATAGGTTCATCGAAATAAACAGAATAGATTACATTGTACATAGGGAAATCATCCATGCCATATTTCTTGACTAACTTCTGTGTCTTTTTCTCTTCTGTAAATAACAATCGTTGAAATGCTGTAGTTCCCGATTTTGTCAGACTGCTCTTTTCCTTCGTCATGTTCTCTTCCACATTAGATAAGAATTGTCGAATCATATTGGAAATCGAATAAATATCTTGCAATTTCATTAACTCGCTGGGACGAATCATTACATCAAACTCAGATTGAATCTTTGCACTTAATGAAAAATAATGAATAGATGTTCCACCGTGCTCAAGAAAACTGTATTCAGGTTCGATGTCATTAACATTTAAAATGTGCTTACACATTTCTACCACGGTATAAAAGATTGCATCACAAACCGCATTCGTTGTATGATTTCTCTTTCGTTTCAACATGTTTGTCCGATAATCCGGCAAACTTCTACGGTCCAATTTTCCTCGCTCTGTTTTCTTAAATCCATCAACAGGTACATAACAACTAGGAATCATATAATGTGGAAGTACCTCTTGCAACTGTTCGTCAAATTCCTCAGCTTGCCATACATAATTTTGTTCAGCAACAAAATATGCTACAATTTTCTTCTCTTTTCCTTCACCCTCAGCAATCACACGACATTTTGTAATGCCTGGTATGCTTTGCATCTGATACTCAATTTCTCCAAGTTCAATCCGATAGCCATGTATTTTTACCTGATCGCCACCTCTTCCTAGATAAACCAACATGCCTTCTTTTGTATAATACCCAAAATCTCCTGTGCGATATAATCTCTGACCACCAAACAATTCTATCTTTTGAATAAATGATTGGCTAGTTAATTCCTCTAGATTTCGATATCCCTTAGCCAAACCTGTTCCTACAATATACAATTCACCGGCTTCTTCCACGCCACACACTTTCTGTTTTTCATTTAATATATAGATTTGATAACCATCCAACGGCTTACCAATTACCATTTTGTCCATGCCTTCAATATTATTTTGATTGATTTCAAATACAGATGCATAGACACAGGCCTCCGTCGGCCCATAACTATTGAAAATAGTGCTATCTTTACATTGTGCATTTTGAAACCAACGTTTTGCAGTCATAATAGGAAGCGCCTCTCCGGAACTAACAATATACTTTGGAATAGAATATTCCCCTCCAGATTCCATACAATCCATTATGACTTCCAAATATAACGGTGTCACATCCATTACCGTAATTTTGTGTTTCTTTATGTACGCAAGTAATTCCAGCGGATTCTCTTTCACAAAATCAGGCAAAACCACAAGGGTTTGTCCAGTGAGCAACGGATAAAACATTTGGAACACTGACATGTCAAAACAAAAAGATGCCATAAGTAATACCTGATGAACCATTTCATCCGAATATAAATATTTTCCATAAGACTTTACCAACTGACATACACTATAATTCCGAATCTCAATCCCCTTCGGAACGCCTGTGGAACCAGAAGTAAAAATAATGTACGCACTGTCATTTTCTGACTGTTTTTGTTTTGCAAATGCACAATCATTATCTTCTTCCATTAACGAATCAAACATCAACATATTTGCATCCACTTTATGCTCTCGCTTGCCGATGATCCAATTAATATTATTGTTCTCAACAATCATTCGTATACGACCATCTGGCGTGCTGTATTCCATTGGAACATATGTCGCTCCGCATTCAAGCACGGCCATCACCGATAGCACAAACACTTCTGAATGCGGAAGGCAAATGGCAACCAAATCTCCCGCTTTTACTCCATTTTTTCTTAAATTGTTTGAAATGATCTGCACCTGTTTTCTCATTTCTTCATAACTAGCTATGTATTCTCCACATTTTAAAGCCGTTCTTTGGGGATATTCTTTTGCCATCAAATGAAACTGTTGACTAATAATATTTTTTTCCATCCCAATCATTGCTCCTTATTGCCAAAACTAAAAGTTATTAAGTCTTACCAGAATCGTTGCATCATTCCCTCCAAATGCAAAGGAATTTGATAACAAATACTCTGGTTCATAATCCGGCGTTATTCTCTTATTCAAATTATAGTTGTCATCCAAATCCGTATTGGAATTCGCTGTATGATACACAACTTTTTCCTCACCCATTAGCATTCCCAATGCAAGTTCTATACTTCCCGCTGCACCGAGACAATGTCCTGTTAATGATTTTGTTGAACTAACCATACACTTGCTATCTGCATTTTCAAACACCTGACGAATTGCCTTTAATTCCATTTCATCATTTGCCACTGTAGAAGTTCCATGTGCATTTACGTAAATTCTGTATTGATCAAGTTTGTCAAGATTTCCAAACCCTTCTTTCAGAGACATTTTCATGGATTCAATGGCGCCTCGTCCATCTGGTGCAGGACTGGTGATATGCCATGCATCATTTGACAAACCAACACCCATTACTTCAGCGTGAATGGTTGCCTCCCTCGCTTTTGCATGTGTCAAACTTTCAAAAATAAAACACGCACTACCCTCACCGATATTAATTCCGTTTCTTTCTTTATCAAATGGCTTTCCTTTTCCATCCGTCATAGAACCTAACGTTTGAAAACCATATAGTGAAATCGCCGAAATCTGATCTGTACCACAGCAAACTACTACATCCGCTCTTCCTGATTGAATCAAATCAAATGCAATTCCAACGGCTGCGGTTCCCGATGCACAAGCAGAACTTGTTGTATATATTTCACCACCTACACCAAAGCTCTTTGCCAAGCGCATTCCAAACTGCTTTGATAAACCAACATATCGAATATCTCCTGTTTTCTTATACATAATTGTATGTTCTGCACCCATAATGGAAGTTGCAAGTGACATAGATACTCTCTCAGGAATGATATTCTCCGAATGTAAATCCAGGCCCGAATCTTTCAATGCCCCCTTAAATGTTTTCTGGAGCATAGCCTCTGATCTGTCCTCTGCAAAGCAACTCTCCAAACCGTCATTTCCCCATTTCACTCTTCCAACATAAGTGTCTTCAAATTCTTTTATTCCATTCACGATACCATACTTGGATAATGGTACCTCTTGTTTTTTGAGTCCTTCTCTCACTTCACTTTTATCCGTTCCAAGAGAACACATTACATCATAACCAGTAATAACCACTCGTTCTTTCATACTGTTTTTCCTTTCAAATACGTACTACAAACTATTCATAAACGTATACGTTATTCTGCCAAACGCTACCTTCTTTCCATTTACCTTAGACGTTACTGCTACTTCTGCATATTTATCAAATTTACTCACAAATTCTGCATGAATATCGATTTTGTCACCCACAGTAACCTTTCTGTAATATTTCAAATCATCGACCTTTGAAAGAAATGCAAACTGTTTTTCCATAGCAATATCTGTAAAGACAAATCCGCCAACCTGAGCCATGCACTCAAGCATTAATACTCCTGGAAAAACCGGATTTCCTGGGAAATGTCCCGGTATCCAAAATTCATCATCTTTTACTTGATAATATCCGTCTGCATAATCTAAATACTGATAATCCAATATTTGGTCAACCCATATAAATGGAGCACGATGAGGTAATACCTCCTTAATATCCACCATATCCATCTGCTTTATTTTGCCCTGCCTTTCTCTTTGTATCTTCTGCTAATTGACTAGCACCTTCAATATAACATTCAGCTGGAATCAGCAATCTGTTCAAGGATTTACGCAATGGTTCCGATAATCTTCTCAGTTGCGCAAGTTCCACTCCTGCTTTAATCCATAAATCTCTTTGAGCCTTCGCAATAAACTGCATAGATTCCACGGGCCAAGTTAATAACCTTGCTTCACACCGATATATTTCACCAACCAATTCAGTTTTCAAATTCATGGCAACTTTTTTCATGTACTCTGAAATAACGTGAAAATTATAATTTCCCGGCAAATCACATGAAGCCAACGAAACAATTGGTGGTATGTCAAACGCAATATCATGTAAATATTTGTCCTGTGCGTATCTTAGTTCTGCATTATGCATCATAACCATTCGTTCCTGAAAAATCTTCATAAGAGCAGTAACATTGTCATAATACACAGGAGTTCCAAATATCCATAAATCCGCTTTCAACATTTTTCTGTATACACCTTCCACATCATCCTTTAACACACACTTGATTTCCCTCGAATCTTCCTTGTCCCAACACCGAAAACATCCAATGCACATCCTCATGTCAATCTCTGAAAGATGAACAATTTCCATTTCAGCACCCACCTTCTGTGCACCTTCCCGTATTGCATCAAGCATTCGAAACGTATTTCCGTTGGCTCCTCTTGGACTTCCATTTATTGCAATAATATTCAAGATCTTTTTCCTTTCTATGCTGTCTGCGCTGTTTTACTTTCATATATACAATTAAGAGTATCCGAAACTAATTTCAATTCATAACTCCCTATTTTCTCCCAAAATGCTACTATTTCATCTAAGCACTCAACCGTCTTTGTTGTAATCAATTTGTAATTGCAGATCTTATTAAGCACTCTTCTATGTTCTATCCATTTATGTTCTAAATCATCCCAGCGTTCAAAAAGCGGTTCAAAATCTGATTGTTCCCTATACAAATCATGCAAAATGAGATTAGTTTCATTTCTGTAATACGCATCTGTTCCAGATAAAATAAATTTCTTAAACTCTAGAAGTTGCATAAAAATGTAATTACAAAAAGGACGTTTTTTCTCTTCCTCCAACTTCTGGAAATAATTACGCATATTTTTGAAATGATGTAATACCATGTCATATGCCTGGGAACCATCGATTCGAACTGTCCCCATATCACCCTGTAACATGGCATAGTCACCAAATTCCTTCAGATTATCCACTAATAGATTCTCAATTCCTCTTTTTTTCATCGCCTTAATATACTGATTATTTTTCAATTTCATTTTATCGATACGATATATTTCAAACTCTGCCTCAACAACCCATTGGTCATCTTTTGCTGCTTCCTTTAATACCTCAATATCTATCCATGTAGATTTTGCCGGATAATAGAAATATATTCTATTGTCTTCAATATGATCTACAACAAAAAATGACTGTCCAAATGTCGCTAACTTATTCATTTCCTCTATATTCCGTTCAAGCATTTCTGGTAACACAGGAATTATATAAAAATACTTATTCAATTCAATTTCTGATTCTCGAATCTGCTCGATAAATCGATTCACATCCACTGAATCGTAATCTATTTTCATATTATCAAAAACACCTGGACAGTTAATCTCCGCTGTTCCCCCTGTGCCAATATACTTGTTTTTATTCATTTCAAAATAATAGATTGAATTGCGAATACCTCCCATCATCAAAAAGGCTTCTCGCATATCCAATTCACCATCACACGCTTCACTCATAAGCCTGTGTAAACTAACCATTCGGCATTCTCTAAAATACAATCACCAAACCTCCTTTATGCAAGTAATCCGCCATCAACAGCAATTGTTGTTCCTGTTATGTACGAAGAATCCTCTCCCAACAAGAAGCAAACTGCCTTTGCAACATCCTTTGGTTTTCCGATTCTTCTCAATGGAATTTCCTTTACCAGATTTGGATTTTTGCTTTTTACTTTTGCTATCATATCTGTTTCAATATAACCAGGAGCAACTGCATTCACTCGAATATTCATTCTCGCAACTTCCTTAGAAAGCGCTCTTGTGAACCCCAAAAGTCCTGCTTTTGCAGCACAATAATTTGTTTGTCCGGCAATTCCCTTTTCCCCTGCAATCGATGAAATGTTCACAATAGATCCTCTTCCTCTCGACATCATTCCTGGGAGAACGGCATTTACCGTGTGATATACACTTTTTAAATCCGTATCAATTACGGAATCCCAACTTTCCTGCGGCATCATTGCAAAAAAAGCATCCTCTGTTTTTCCTGCACAATTGACAAGTCCATCAATACAACCATATTTATCTTCTATGGTTTTTACCGCTTCCTTGATAGAATCTGCATCATTTACATCAACATGTAACGATATAATTTTCTTTTTTAAATCTTCTTCTAACTGATCTTCTGGAAATCTTCTGCTATGATATCCAGCACATACATGATGACCTAATCTGGCCAAATCGCATACAATTTCATATCCTATTCCCGAGCTTCCGCCTGTTACAAAATAAACACCCATTCTTTTTTCCTCTCATCGGCGTATCAAATATGTTATATATTCGCCTGTAATATCATAGTTTCCAACTAACGCTGTATGAAGATTCTCTTTCTTCAATTTTAATGCTGCATATAAAATATTAATTGCCAATGCAGCACCTAATGTTTCACCCAATACCTCATATGGTGAAACTATGGTTTTACCTTCAAAATACTTCTCTGCTTCTTTTTTAATGTCTGGATTCAATGCTGCTGCAGAAGAAGTTACTACCAAATCAATAGAATCAAAAAGTTCGTGATTTCTCTCCTTTAACATTTCAATATTCTTCTTTATCCTCTGAATATCTTCTTGGCTATCCTGTTTCTCCTGATCCATATATGGATGATGAAACAGATTAACACCATTAAAATCTACAATTTCTGCAAGATCATCCGAACCGCTTTTTGCTTCTAGACCAAGCAAACAAGCACTTTCTGTTACATTTACATTTAACTTCTCATAATACTCCTGAATCTCCAGTGGGAGAATCTCTGCTCCACCAGACACAATGCGATCCGCCTTGTCCTTTTTCAGAAATTGTTCAGCTTCAAATAAATGATTACTACTAAGCATTAACGTACTTGGTCCTTCCAAATGATGATTCTTGCACATATGCCCCAATGCAGCATTGTACACTGTATGTGAAAAATCAATAGCACTTAGTTGTCCCACATCTCCACTTTGGAACTCTTCGATAAATGTTAAATTTGTATCGATACATCCATATGAAGTATTCAAAATACTTCCGAATCGCTTATTCTCGCATCGTTCTCCCGGCCACGATTCCATCAACTGAGTAGCACAAAGTTCAACCAATAAGGATATTCTATCCATTCGTCGATACTTTCTGTTCGAGGCAATCTCTTCGATTTTCGATACACAAATTTCTTCTGGTTTCTTGCCTTCTTCTATACTTTGAAGTAACTGTTCTCCATCAGAAATCGAACCGATATGCACTCCGTATGCTTTTATAAACATTCTTTTTCTCCTTCATTTTCTTTAATCGCTTTGCATATCTCACTAGGAACACCTTGCAAAATGTTTTGCTCCATGTCCGTAATGACGTGTGTGGTTTTTCCCTTTGACATCAACTTTCCATCACCTACCCTCAATATACGATATTGAAACTTGAGCAAGGGTACAGCATCATCCATTTCCATCACTACGCGAACAACTAAATCACATCCAAAACGAACTGGTTCATAATATTTACAATACACATCACTAACCGGAAACATATACTTTTGTAATATCTCTTCGGATATATGAAATTTATCAAACATCATGGAAAATCTTGCATTTTCAAACCAGACCAAATGTCTACTATGATGTGCACATTTATAGTTATCCACCTCAGAGAATGCTGGGCGTACTATATATTCATGTTTCGTTGTGTATGTCATCCACAATTATGCAGCCATGCTATGGCGAATATAATCAGTCAATGTATTGATGCTGTGTAATACTCCCATTGCCTTTGGATCAATTGATACACCGTATGCACCCTTGACAGCAGCCACAATTTCAAGGGCATCTACAGAGTCTAACTCTAATCCGCCTTCTACAATGTTCTCATCATCCTCAGACAAAAAAATTGGTGCATCATAATTGATTTCATCTGCATTTACATCTGTTAATTTACATCTCTTAATAATAAGTTCCACTACTTCGTTTTCTAATACTTCTGTGTTATTCATAATTCATTTCCTCTTTTCTTTCTTAATGTCAGTGCTTTCTAAATTTCACCAAAAAGCACTGACATTTCTTAATAATCTATAATTTTTTTACTATACCGTGCAACTAACTGCAGCAGTGTTTTGTACCCCATCCTGGCGTAATAATCTCTTCAACATCCTGAAGTTTTTCTACATTTATCGTCTCAAAGCTAATCTCTTCAACTTCAAATTCTTTATTATCTTCTTTCATGTTCATCTCTTATCCTCCAATTAGTTACAACAAAGAACAGTGCCAACCGCTGGAGTAATTATTTCTTCAATCTGTTCAAGATTCTCAACTACAACTTCTTCTAATTTAATTTCGTCAATCTCGTTCTTTTCGAATTCTTCATTTAACATTCACTTCATCCTCCCATGGAAATATGAATTAGTTTGTACAACAGAATACAGTTCCTGCACCTGGTGTAATAATCTCCTCAACGTTCTCAAGTTCTTTTACTTTCTCAACATCAAATTCGATTTCTTCAACTACTAACTCTTTTTCCTTATTCATCATCATACTTCTTTCCTCCAAATTCTTTTTCGCTTTTTCTCTCTTCTTATTGTTTCTTTTTTCTAGTTTGTACAGCAGAACACAGTTCCTGCACCTGGTGTAATAATCTCCTCAACGTTCTCAAGTTCTTTTACTTTCTCAACATCAAATTCAATTTCTTCAACTTTTACTTCTTTTTCCATTGCCATTTCTTTTTCCTCCTTTCTAAAATTTTATTTTTATATATAAGCTAGCCAACATAATCGTTTTGCAATTTGCCGACCAGATTACACACCTATTAATTACCATTTACATTTTTTTCAATTTCCTAATAAATTGAATAAAATTATAAATAACACTCAGCAAAACAAAAGCGGACAACATTACTACAATAATTGTTTTATCAAATGAAAAAATATGTAAATAGTCAATCAGTGAAAACAACAAAGCATAGCATCCATATATTCCAATCCCATATGAAACAAGAAAATACATCAGCAACACAATATTTTCTTTTTGCTTCAATTTCTTTAATACCATTCTTGGTTCCTTAATCAGACAACTTACCAATTCAATCATTTTCCACCGTATCCCCTCCACACCAAGCAGAAGAGATACCAAATGATATCCATCACTTGTGCCAGATGGCATCATGCAACTAACCACACAACCCAGATTAATGATCGAAAGCACTGCCATTCTCCAATCTAAAAAATGCACAAGTAAAATAAAATACAAACATGCTTGAATAAAATTGAAATAAATACCGGAAATTA
Source organism: Lachnospiraceae bacterium (assembly GCA_017408735.1). Taxonomy (GTDB): domain Bacteria; phylum Bacillota; class Clostridia; order Lachnospirales; family Lachnospiraceae; genus RUG11237. The sequence continues at coordinate 61,707 of JAFQUB010000011.1, read as the reverse complement.
ATACCTTTATTTTCTTAACACTATTATTGGCATAAAAATTGTAATATTTTATGTAATACACAGGGTTGATTCCCCATTTCATAGAAAATGTAAAGGACTTCCATCCAATGCCACATCGATGCGCTGCTAACAAGTGTCCCAATTCATGTATAGGAACAGAAATAAATCCCAGAAACACGATTAACAGAAAATCAAACGGTGCAACCTCCTTCCATGAAAAAACTCTTGTTTCCTTGATTACCTCTGCAATGAGATCAACATTGAAAACCATGAGATATAATGCATAAAATATAGTCAGTATTGCGATGCTATTAATCGCAATATCAAATGCTTTAATTGCTTTGGAATTCTTTTCCTGAAATGCCTTTAACGGAATCTCACATACTTTTGTACTTGAAAGCTCCAGTTCCACTTTTGAATTAGGCTCTTCATACTGTTTTTCAAGAAGATTACTCCGATACATCGTATTAATTAATTGTTCTGCATTCATCTTTCCTGCCGTCATAACATGTAGTTTTTCATCTAAATCCTGTTCCGTATGCTTTCCGTCCATAAACACCATAATCTGTTTATAAAATTCATACTGCATCCGACTTAGTTTTAGATATTTTTCACGTTGTTCACTCACCATAAAAAATTTATCCTTGCCAAGAAAACGCTCTTGATAGATTTTCAAGTCCGAAACACACTTAGGAACAATGGACGTATTATTTATTAATAAATCCATCCTCTACCAACCTCTCTCCTACCTTTTTATAATTCTTCCAAAACAATGCTGATCTCTCATCATTGTTCTTTACTCGCATAAATGCCTTAATGCATTCTTCCATATTGGCAATCTGAAACACACAACGTGCATCGCAGGTTTTTCTCATATCATTATTTGAAAGAAGTTGTAGCCCTTTACACCACATAAAACAGAAATTTCGTGCAACACAATCTCTACATTTCTCGCATTCCATTCTACTAATGTTCGATAACGAATCTGCTCTCTCCGCAGACCATCCAGTTTCAATGTCTCCCAATTTGTATTCATCCAAATTACAAAACATCTGACATGGATAAATGCTTCCATCTGTATCACAAAATACAGAATGTCCTGAACTACAAGTTCGAACATGTTTGTTCTTTGCAATCTGAAGAATCGGTGCAATAATTCCAGAAGCTACTTTTCCCATATCCTCTTTTAAAAGTTCGTCAATATAATAATTGGTGATCTCTCTGGAGAAACAATCCAATGCCTCAAAATGCGATTCATCAATTTTTAAATCCTCAACATCTGTTTCTACCGGTACAATAGCAAGATTCTCCCAATTAATTTTGTCTAACTCTTTCGCCCACTTTATTCCATCTCCCGGCTTATACTCCTTAAAAAACTGTTGATTTAATGTGGCTTGAACCGCATACTTCACATCATATTCATCCAGTATTTTACATTTCTCCACAACTCGATCGTAAACACTGAAACTTCCATCTGTTGCAACACGTGCATAATCATTAAGTGGCTTTGGGCCATCCAAGGAAATAACTGCCTTCATTCCATATTCTTTCATAAACTGCGCTGTTTCCTTAGTCATAACCACCATATTTGTACTAATAGCCATCTTGGGTATTGTCATTCCCTGATCTTTAAAATACTTCACGCAATCTGGTACAAACTTCTTTATTTCATTTATTCCTATTAATGGTTCTCCACCAAAAAAAGAAATGCTTTTAATTCCTTCTGGATACATTTTCACTGCCGTTTGAATTGCTTTCATATAGGCATCATATGTATAGACTTTTGGTTTTGAATCCACACATCCATATTCACCCTCACCTGCAAAACAATACTTACAACTGAGATTACATGTACGAGCCGACATAAATGTTAATCCTATTTTTCCTTTTCCTGTGTGTAATCTCTCATCCAGTTCTTCTTCAGAACTCAACTCTGAAAACCGCTCCTTCAACTCTCTTTCACTAAAATAATCCGGATCCTGATACTTCACCTTTGCAACTGAGGAAGTTGGTACATGAAATAGAATGTTATAGTCGTCTATATCATCACTTTTTATGAAATAAAATTCCTTATTCATTTCACTAGCACCCCTTTTAAATCACATTATTCTCATCATCAAACAACTCTCCATCTACCATAGTTACCTTCTCTTCTCCATACGCAAACACTCTTGCATCATGTGTCACAATAATAATTGCCGCTCCTGATTCCCTACTGATTTTCACTAATGTTTCCATAAACTGATGTGTATTTTCACTGTCAAGACTCGCTGTAGGTTCATCGCATAACACCACTTCCGGATCGTCAATCAATGCACGAATAATAGCTACTCTCTGCTGTTCTCCACCTGAAAGATTACTTATCTTCTTCTCCTGAATCTGTCCTAGACACATAAGATCCAAATAATGTGCAATCTTTTTTCGCGTTTCCTCTGTCACCGTTCTATTTTTCAAATAGAGCGGTACCAAAATATTGTCTTCCACATTCATAAAAGAGAAGAGATTCAAGTTCTGAAAAATAATACTGATATTTTCCAGACGTATTGCAGCCTTCTCTTTGGCTGACAATTTATTTATATCTGTATTTCCAATATGAATTTCTCCCTCAACGCGGTCTAATAATCCTGCCATTGCATAGAGCAATGTTGTTTTACCAGATCCTGAAGGACCTGAAATAACCGTGATTTTACCACCCTCAAAATCTGTTGTAACATTTTTTAATAGTTTTCTATTTCGTTCTCCTTCTGTAATGGAATACGACACATTTTTCATTGAAATCTTTTTACTATTCATCTTTCTTCTCCTATTCTTAGATTATTCCTTCACTTCTCTTAACAATCCGACATAACTCTCACCGACCATGGCTTTTCTCAACGCAACTAATCGAACCAAAACGGATATGACACTAAATAGAATTAACAACGCCACCATCTGTATTGGATCTGCAACAAGACCTCTTTGGTAGTATCCTGGATCAAAGACCATATCACAGCCTATTCGAGCAAATAATAAAGATGCCGGAATTGCTAACAGCGTAGATAGCACAACTGGAATTAATGATTCCAAAACATAGATTGTACGAACCTGACCTTGTCCCAATCCAATTCCTCTTAATCTGGCAATATCAAAACAATCTTCCCTGGAAGAAATCATAATGAAATTAACCAATGAAATAATGGCACAAAGAATAATTACCATGGCTACCATTTCCACTAAACTGGTACCAGAAACTGCTTTTTCATAACTTTCATTTCTAATATCTTCAAATGATTGCAAAACGACTTTTTCGTTAGTTTCAAAAGAATTCCACGTCTGTTCATCCTTAAAATAGAGAATGTTATAATCATCCTCTTTCAACCCCAGTGATTTAGCCAAATAGGATTTGCTTACAAAAAAGGATATATGCGCAAAATTATTAGAATAATATCCGCCAGCAATATGAAATTTGACATCCACACCGTTTATATTGATGGTCATCTCTTTTCCCAAATCATCCTGACTGATATACATGTTTGGCATATAGATTCCATCAAACTCAGGGTTATTTAACTGACTTCTCATGTTCTCATAATCATCACCAAACCTTTTATCCAAAACAATATCTTCATATGAGCCCTCAAAATCTGAATCAACACCTAAGATATACCAGGAACTTCCCTCATTTTTCGTTTTAAACTTTAAACCTTTTTCAGTTTCCATAAACGCATCGTCATTGGTTTGCATTTCGGCAAACCAAGCACTTCCCATATAATGAACTCTTTGCTCCACTGTATCTGAGCCGCAAACTCTTACATTTGCGTATAACATATTCAATCCAAGAAACATCATGGAACTAAATAAAATCATTGTTCCTGAAGCTTTACTTTTCTCTAAATAACCGATTGAAATCGCTTCCGAAAAAATCACAGATCTGTTTTTTACTTTCTTTCCGATTGCTGAAACGATTTTATGAAAGAGAAGAACAATCAAATCATAATTAAGGAAAATAGCAATTAGCATTCCAAACCATCCATAAGACTGTTGATCACTGCCTCGTTCTCCCGTTACCGCTGCCAGAACAGAAATAGCAAGCACTGCAACTCCAACAATTAACTTTACTATATATAGAACTTTGTTTTTCTTTTTCTTCTTTGCTTTATTTACACCTCGTATCTCATCGACAACACTTGTTCGTGTTAATTTTCGAAATGTAATCATCACACATACAGAGATTACAATGATATGAATAAGACAAGCACAGATGATCTGCGCTGGTGCAATATACTTAACCGAAGTTTCTAATCTTTTTGCCAGCAACCAGAAAACGATTTCTCCTAACACAACACCAAATACCATTGAAAGAGGTTGCATTCTTACCATTTCCTTTAAATATATTTTCAATAAATCCTTATCAGGTGCTCCCATAAGCCGCATATTATTGTTGAATTGTTTCCTACTATTAAACAATGCTACGAACTGCATGGAAATGATCCATTGAAAAAATGCAATGGTAATAATCGATACTGAAATAACAGAAGCGAAGATACTTTGCATTTGTTGTGCATCACTACTACTCAGTGATTCATTGGTGATGTTTTGTATTCCTGTCGCAATCATAATTAAGATGCAGGTAACCATCACATTGGCAGCATATGAAAAGGAAAGAAAATACTTTTCTCGGCCTTTCAAACGAATAACCATGTTTGATATTTGTTTCATTTTTTTGTTCCTTTCTACATTCGTTTTATTATTTACACCCTCATCTTATCCCCCTCCAATCGTCAAAACAAGGATAACTCATTTGACGTTCTCATAACTCTTCCAGCGTTTAAAAACACAAAAAAAAGACACTGTTTTTCACAGCATCTTTTCGTTCAACAAGTTATATCATCGTTCAAGGAATTATTGTTGATACCCCGCAAATTTGAGGTAAAATAAGCTTATAGAGTTCATTTATTAAATATTAAAAGGAGGAAACAATATTATGTACGGTTACGAAAATGTTTATTCATCATCATCTTTTTGGTCATGGATTATCACACTTATATAAAAATTTTACATTATATTTCGATTGCACATCTACTAATTGGAATAATCACATCAGCGCAAACGGTGCCATCTATTTGGGATAAAGTAATATCTCCATTTTCTTTATCAAGTGCTCTTTTAATATTACTTAATCCAATACCATGATCCTTTTTATCATCTTTTGAAGTTGATGTTTTTATTCCATCAAAATGTGCATTTTCTTTTGCAGTATTCTTAATCTCTATTCCAAAGAAATCTTTCCCAGCAACAAAGTCAATCTTTAATTTTAAATTATCATTTTCATCTAATTTCAATCGCTGTAGTTCTTCCACCGCATTTTTCAACAAATTTGAATAAATGGTACATAAATTAATATCATCAATATCCATCTCATCCGGTACATATCCATGGACATCAATATCTACAAAATCATCAATCAACGGTAAATAATATCCCGATATGGCATCGATTACATCATTTCCCACATTATATTTCTTTCTTGAAACTTTTGAAAAACTCTCTTTCAATCCGTTGATGTATTTTTCCATCTCATCCAATTTATTCTTTTTCAAATATGTTTCAATTACCATAAAATGATTATTCATATCATGGCGATATTTTCTCGTTTCATCTTCTGTTCTTAAGATGGATTGATAATAATCCTTTTGCATTCCATTTAACAGTTTTTCCTGAATAACGGCATCCTTTAATGCCTTGTTCATTTCCAAAATAATAAAAATCTGGCTTCCAAGAAAAACAACTCCAATAAATGATAATGCGCCTAACCAAAAATGAAAGTTGCTCTCTTGTGCATCCTGAAATACATAAGAAGCACACATACACAAGCAAATATCCGCAAAAATCACGGCACATTGAACCAATTCATGAGCAAAACTCTTTTTACATCTTTTCATAAGTGTGTTAATGCTTATTACGATTGCCATACACACCAAAATCATAACCTCCCATGTGAGAATCTCATGTTCCGCTGCAATTTCATTGGACTTGACAAATCTTCCAAAAACACTCTCCATAACGCTATCTATAGCCGTTACACTAAGAAAAATCACCAAGATTCTCCATACGCGTTCGCTTATTCTTTCCTTCATACATGCAAACAATGATATAACTGCTATGATCAGCAATAAAATATATACATCATCAATCACACTAAATTTTCTCAAACTTAAAATCGTAATAAGCGATATCAAAAATGAGAAAGCAATTGTTTTCTTCTTGCATTCTAATCCCTGTTTTGTACTAATCATATAAGCCATAATATACTTTAAAAGTTCCAAACCGTATATGACTTCCCATTCAATTACCTGTTTCATTTTTACCCCTATCTATAGTTCAGATCATATTTTGTATACTTGTTTAAAAACTCTTTTTGTCTTCTAACCGCTATAGAAAACTTCATATCTCCTACCATTAAAGAAGTCTTATTATAGTGATCAACATATCCTAAATTAATTAGATATTGACGATTAATTCGTAAAAACAGTCTCTCGTCTAAGTGTTGTTCCAAAACATTGAGCGAAACATCTTTTCTAAACACTGAATTGCCTGCAATAACCTCAACATATCCATTGTATGCTCTTACCATAGTAATATCTTTTTCTTTGATCATAAAATTGATGCGATCCCGAAACACTTCGATTTCATTTTCTCCAATCTTTCTCACCAATAGAGATTGCAGTGCCTCTTTGATCTCACCAATATAAAATGGTTTCGTAACAAAACGACTAGCCTCAATTACAAATGCTTCTTTAAATCGGTCCGTTCTTGAAGTAGCCATAACTACTTTACAATCTGGATTTATTTTCATAACCTTCTTTCCCACTTCAATGCCGTCCATCTCCGGCATCTCAATATCAAGAAAAAGAACATCTATCTTCTCTACCTCTTTCAACAATTCTAGCGGCGAAACGTACTCACACAAAGACCACTCATCATTCCATATTTCATTCATAATCGAGGTAATGTGATCCCTTAATTGCTCAATGATTACTTCCTGATCATCACAAATCCCAATTACTATATTTGACATAATTATACATATTCCTCCCCATATCATAAAATTTTCAAAGATTTTTATGCACAATGCACTATTTCCAATTTTACCTAATGGATAAAATAATGTCAATAATAATTAGTCCCTTCTCTTGCGCCTCCAACAAATTTCCTCTATAATAATACAAAATCACACAGGAGCGACCCGCCATGAACATTGCAGGATTACAAAAAACAACTTTATTAGATTACCCGGAGCATGTGGCAGCCACCGTCTTTTTGGGTGGCTGTAACATGCGTTGTCCGTTTTGCCATAATTGGGAATTGGTGGAACATCCACAGAGTTTGTATACAAAGAAAAGTTTCTTTCAATTTTTAGAAAAAAGAAAAGGTATTTTGGATGGTATATGCATCAGCGGAGGAGAGCCTACCATTCATCCCAAACTGCCTGATTTTATTGAAGATATTAAGGCTCTGGGATATCTGATAAAATTAGATACCAACGGTACCAATCCTGCCATGCTGCGACAGTTAATAGATGCGGGGAAAATTGACTATGTTGCCATGGATATCAAGTCCGGCTGCTCCTCCTATTCCTCCTGCTGTGGATGTGATATTCCCATGGATTCCATTTTAGAATCCATCGCCCTTTTAAAGGAACATCCCATACCTTATGAATTCCGTACCACTGTAGTTTCTGAACTCCACAGTGAAGAAGATATGTTAGAAATCGGAAATATGATTCAGGGGGCTTCAAAATATTTTTTACAAAGTTTTGTTGCATCTGAGCAAGTTCCCACAGAAAATTTTCACGCTCCGTCTATGGAAACTTTAATGGGATACCAACGTTTGCTGAAGCCTTTCGTGCCTGATACATTTATCCGCGGGCAGGAATCTATTTAATCCAACTCCACGCTTCGGATATAATAGCCAAACTCCCCTTGGCGGAGTTTTCCGTTTCTGGACATCTGAAACTGGGAAAAGCCAAACATTCCTGCCATCATTTTTTCTCTTGGATGAAATATGCCGGGAATTCCCACAAAGAAGCTATTATCACTAATGTTTCTTCCCAGAATTAAATATCTGTAACTGCAGTAGCCGTGAAGCAAAAAGCTGTTGTTTGCCAATGCCCAGTATTTCTTTTCCAGCTTCGAAATGTCTTTTGGTTCAATTCTTATTACCTCCACATTATCCAGATAATCAAAGGGATTTACCACCGGATAATCTCTAAGCATTTCTTTCCATTTCCCCAATCCACAGGACTTGTTGTTTTCGGTGAAGTTTTCCACAGAAAAGTTTAGTTCTCCACAGGCACAGGACTGCTCCTCCAAAATTGTTTCTGCCGCCTGTACCATTTCTTTTTCCGGTATGTTCTCTTCCTGTAGCATTTCTGGTTCTGGCTGGACTGTTGGTTCCGCCTTTCTGTCCTGTTGCAAATCCACTTCCGGCTGGAAATCCTCTTGCTGCTCCGCTACTTGTTCCGGTTCCGCTTCCAGTTCTCTCTCCTGTAGAACAGAGATTTCTTCCAATGGAGTATCTTCTTCCACAGCAGATTCCGGCTCTGCAGACTGTTCCACTTCTCCTCCGGAAAAGGGAGGCTCATCCATTTCCTCTGAAAATACCTTAAAATAAGATGTATCCACCTTGATATTATCCCAAGTACTCGCCATTGCATTATCCTCTTCCTCGTTTAAGGTGAGATAGATTCCCTGCAAATCCTCCAGTGTTTTTCTGGTATTTCCCATGTGATTGCGGTCTGTGATAATTCTGGCATCTCCTATGCCGTTTTTGATTGCAAAGGTTCCAAGATAGATTCCTACCAACAATCCCCGTTCCTCATAAAAGCCATAGACATTGCTTTGCACTGCCCCTTTTGGATAGGCTCCCTTTATATGAATTTCCATACGGCAGGCCTCTCCTCTGGCCTCTATTTTGGCAAATCCGGTGTTTTTCAGCTTTTCGGCTCCTTGGTAACTATAAATATAAGACATAAAACGTCTAAACTCGGACATAAAAATACCTCTGTCTGTTTTTTTAATATATATACAGAGAGAGGTACTTTTATGACTTTTTCTTATTTGTTATGAAGTTCCCACAATAAATCGCTTAACTGTCCGAATTGCTGCAAATCCAACGCCTCCCCACGAATGGTCTGGGAAAGTCCCATTTTTTCTAAAGTAGCAGTTATCTCTTCTTTAGAAAAATTAAGTTCCGGAGAATTATTCAATCCGTTTACTAAAGTTTTTCTACGCTGGTTGAAGGATGCGCGAATCAGGCGGAACATTAATTTTTCATCCTTTACCACTACCGGCGGCTGTTGGTGTTTTGTAAGACGAATTACTGCAGAGCCTACATTTGGTCTTGGCATAAAGCAGTTTGGTGGCACATTGGCAACAATTTCCGGTTTTGCATAATACTGCACTGCCAATGATAAAGCACCGTAATCTTTCGTTCCCGGTCCTACCTGCATACGGTCTGCCACTTCCTTCTGCACCATAACAGTAATGCTGTGAATTGGCACATGACTTTCAAATAAGCCCATAATAATCGGTGTGGTGATGTAATATGGAAGATTGGCAACTACTTTAATTGGCTTACCGTCGTTTTCTTCTTTTGCCAGAGCTGCAATATCCACCTTTAAAATATCTTCATTGATAACACGCACATTGTCATATTCTTTTAAGGTATCGCCCAAAATAGGTATTAATGCCTTATCGATTTCCACTGCAATTACTTTTCTTGCGTTTTCTGCCAGATACTGAGTCATTGTCCCGATACCCGGTCCGATTTCCAGTACACAATCCTCTTTATTTACATCCGCGGAAGCAATAATCTTGTCCAGCACATGGGTATCTATCAAAAAATTCTGTCCAAATTTCTTTTGAAAATTAAAATTATACTTTTGCAGTACCTCTATGGTATTCTGCGGAATTCCCAAATTTGCCATATATTCTCCTTTCGCCTACTTGATTTTATATAATCTACATGCATTGTCGTAGGTAATCTGCTCTAATTCTTCTCTAGTAACTCCCTTAATTTCCGCCAGCAAATCTGCTACGTAGATAAGATTCAGGGAAGAATTTCTTTTTCCTCTGTTCGGAACCGGCGCAAGATAAGGGCAGTCTGTTTCCAGTACAATTCTTTCTAAAGGTGTGTACTCGGCCACCTCTTTTAGTTTTTTGGCATTTTTAAAAGTCAACACACCGCCAATTCCAATATAAAAATCGTGATTCAGATATTCTCTTGCCATTTCCACAGAATAAGAAAAGCAATGAATTACTCCGCCACAATCCCAGACTTTTTCTGCTTTCATAATATCCAACGTATCTGCAGCCGCATCCCTGCTGTGAATAATCAAAGGCTTACCTTTTTCCATGGCTGTGTGCAACTGTCTTACAAACCATTTTTTCTGAATCTGCCGCTCCGGTTCATCCCAATAGTAATCAAGCCCAATTTCTCCTACTGCCACCGCTTTTTCGTGGTCCATCATCTTGCACAATTCCAGATAGTTTTCTTCATTTAATTCTCCGGTATCGCTTGGATGCACTCCCACCGCTCCATATATGAAATCATAATTTTCCGCCAGTTTTAAAGAACTGCGGCAACTTTCCAGGCTGGCTCCCACATTTACAATGGCGGTAATTCCATTTTCTTTCATGGAGGAAAGCAAACTGTCTCTATCTTCATCGAATGCTTCATCATCATAATGAGCATGGCTGTCAAAAATCATGTACAATCTCCTTTTTGTGTTATTTCAAGACTCTTATAAGGCTTAGTTTATCACACATATTCTCTTTCTTCCATAAATTTTTTTCATAATTCTGCCGAAATACGTTTGGTAAACTATTTTTGTCTCAATCTTCTTATTGCATTTTTGAAATTATATGTTATGATTTTAATTAGTTGATTTATTTTTTATTATGGAGCCGTATCGAAGTGGTCATAACGAGGCTGACTCGAAATCAGTTTGTCGGGTTATACCCGGCACGAGGGTTCGAATCCCTCCGGCTCCGTTTTATTCACAATACTTTGTCTAACATATTCATACAAAAATCACTTGTTTTTTATTCCTAACGAAAGGGTGGATTCATGAACCAGCTATATGAGCAGATTTTATCTTTAGTAAAAACATCTATTTATCAGGAAAATTACACTCCGGATACCGACATTTCATGGCAAGAGGCTTATCCCTTACTGGCTACCGGGAAGCTTGTTGGTATTGTGTATCGCAACGTATGCCAGCTTCCAGAAAATTATCGTCCAAAAGACGATATTATGAACTCCTGGAAAAACATGGTTTTTCAACGCGGTTTTCACCAACTGCTTTCCTTTCAGGAGTTGGGACATGTATTAAGAGAAGCCGAGAAAAAAGGGCTGCATCCTGTTGTTTTCAAAGGTATTGCTTTGGCTGATTTATATCCGGAAGCTAATATGCGTTTTTCTTCCGATTCTGATATCTTAATACCGCCGGAAGAACGTTCTGCTATGGAAACATTGTTACAGGAGCTTGGATATTCTTTTATTGAAATCGCTTCTAAACAGCATGTTCCTGTATACAAAATTCAACAGCCTAACCGTTATCTGAAAATAGAACTTCACGATTGTCTTTGGGAAGATTATACAGGACTGCAGGCTGAACTATTAGAGGAATTGAACTTAACGGCACCCGATACTTTATTACAAACTACCGCCTGCAAAATTCCTATCACTACCTTAGGGTATGAGCAGCATTTGATTTATCAGATTTTCCATATTGCCAAGCATTTTGCTTTTGAAGGACTTCCACTGCGCTATCTGGTGGACCTTACTGTATTTGTAAATGCTTATCACAACCAGATTGATGCTGCTCATTTTTGGGCGATTATGAAGAAACTGAAATATGATGTTTTTTGTGATGCAATATTTAAAATTTGTATTCACTATTTTGACATGGATAATTCTCTGCTTTCAGCAGAATATAGAAAATATGGATTAAACGAAGATTTATTGGTAGACATTCTCACTGTTGGCAGAAAAGAAGGAGATGCCTCCGAAGCCTGGGCCGGCACAGATACTCTGTCCCGTTACCTTATGCGTGACACTCAGGCCACATCAAACCGATTTTCACAGAAAATACATATGATTTTTCCAACACCTTCCGAATTAAAGGATAAATTCTCTTATGCGAAAAAGTATAAAATTTTACTACCTGTCGCATGGATACATCGTTTCTTTAGTGCCATCAGCTATTCCAGATACTGTAAGAAACAGGGAACATCTTCAAACGATGCTTACAACAAAATTAATCATCGTTTGGAATTAATGAAGGACTTAGAAATGGTAGATTTTAAATAATACTATTTAGATTTTAAAAATTGCCCTTAAGGTCAGAGCAGATTGCTTTACTTCTGACTTTAAGGGCAATTTTATTTAACACATTATTTTTCTACATTTACCTGAGAGGAAATTCCCTTCTTTTTTAACATCTTTTTGTATGCTTTCAATTTACTCTTTGGCACTTTAATCGTAGCCTCAGAATGAATTCCCTTAAATGCTTTGCTTCCTACATTTTTTGTGGTAAGCTTTGTCGTCTTAATGGTTATACTTTTTAAGTTTGTACATTTATAAAAGGCTTTCGTTCCGATTTTATTTACCTTAGATGGTATCGTAATCTTTTTTAATGCAGTACACTTGTAAAATGCCTGAGTTCCTATAGTAGTTACATTACTTCCAATATTCACGCTCTTTAATTTAACACAACCACTAAATGCTGATTTTCCAATAATTTTTATATTGGTTTTCATCGTAATTTTAGTTAGTTTTTTACAATTTTTAAAGGCATTAGGAGCAATCGCTGTCACTTTGTAAGTGATATTATCTATAGTAACTGTCTTCGGAATAGATACTGTCTTTACACTCTTGTTGATAGGATTAGCATATGTTACCGTTCTGTCTTTATCCTCTGCTTTTGTAACAACATAGACTGCTTTCGTGGCTGTATCTGTAAGCTTGGTACCTTGCGCCGGAAACGCTGTGGTTGGACTGGGACTGAGTGTCGGCTTCACATTATTTGTGGCGTCTGGTGTAGCTGTCGGTTTGTCTTCGATAGTCGGAAGCGGTGTTACTGTCGGCTCGGGGGTTACTGTCGGTGTCATGGTTACTGTTGGTTCCGGAGTTATTGTTGGTGTCATGGTTACTGTTGGTTCCGGACTCATTGTCACTACTGGTGTGACTGATGGTGTGGGAATATTGGTTGCCTCCAAAACAACTGTAGGTTCCACGGTAACCATGGGCGTGGGTGTTATTGTAACAGTAGGCTCCACATCCGGCTCTTCCACACCCAATGCTTTTCTTATTTCTTTCACATCATTTGAATTTGCAGAGGTATTTATAATGTCTTCCTTGACTTCTATCAACTCAAAGGTAGAATGAACATCTTTTTTATATTCTGACACAAAGGTATCCTTTTCTTCTATGCTATAAAAATCCCTGAATATCTTTGTATCTTCTCCTAAGAGGTAAGTATTATAATCTGACCGGATAAACTCAGATTTTTGAAAGAAGATATTTGTTTTATTGGTTTGCTCCACAAAATATATTCTGCGGGGATTATAAACTATATTGTCGTGAAAGTATATATCTGTGTTTTCTAATAAATATTGCCAAAATAGTATATGGGCTACCGCATACTTATCCTCACGGGCTTCATAGCCCCAGCCCCTTCCTGCATTTATCGAAATATTATTAGTAAATTCATAACTTTCTACACCTGTAGCAGAACCGCTTTCCCAAATTTCGGAGTCATGGGAGTTATTTACAAATACATTATCCTTTACTACCACATTTTTTCCGGAACCCTGTGTTCCCTGAATGGTAAAGCCAACATCGTAGGTATTTCTTATAATATTGTTCTTTACAACTACATTTGAAACATTGGTTCCATAAAATTCAATTCCATTTCCGTATCTTATAGTCTCTTTCAGATAACTTCCGCCAATATCTTCAATAATGTTGTTTGAAATTTCTATATTTTTGCTATTCTCATCTGAACCTGCCAGCCCATGAGCTCCCGTACCGGAAAATCTTATATTTTCTATTTTCAAATCAGAATGAAGGACAAATAGATTAATCTGCGTTGCTAATTTAAGTTCACCTAATCTGTCATAAGGATTTTCATCCGATTTTATATACAAATATTTCTCATCACAATAAAAATCATATTCATTCTCCAATTTATCTAAAGATCCTTTTTTATTAAAATATTTTTCACCTTTACTATCTTCCAGAAAACCAATATTGGTACTGTTGGTGTCTGTCGCTGTAAGTCCTGAAAAATATTTTGTATCCGTTAAGTCTATTTTATAAATCCCATCTTCATGCAGTTGCCAAGATTCTTCTGAATTTACAATTTTATAACCGGATATATTTGGCATTTCTCCTTCTCCATAAGAAGAAATGGTGGTTATTTTATCATCAACCTTAACAATAGACGGATTGAAGCTTCCATAAAAAGTATCTCCCTTTTTAAAGAGAATGGTATCACCACTTCTATAATGTTTCTTTTTCGCTGTTTCATAGGACATAGGGTCATTTTTATCCGTTCCAACTAGAGAAGTTCCTGTACTCGAAACATAATAACAAGCAGTGTCTGTGTTAATTATTTCCGATTCTTTTGCTGCATTTTTTTGATACATTTCTTTGTAGGTTACAACTTCTAATTCTGTTTCACTTTTTGAGTTTACATAATCAAGGACCTGCTTCATTACCTCCATATCTATTTCATTTGAAGTATGAAAATAGAATATCAACCACGATTGCTTCGTAATGGCACTATCAATTTCCTTTTTTATTCTCTCTAAATCGTTTCCAAAACCTGCTAAACCCTTTCTTCCATGATAATATACAGAGTCCAAAGCAATTTCTTTTTTATCATATTCAACACCATATAAATCAGAATAGCTATAGAGCGAACTAGCCCACTCTTCAGATTCTTGTGCACCAGCCACCTGCCCAGTTCCACCTGCTAAAATAATTCCATTTACATCAAATTCATAATAATTAAACAATTGTTTTGTTCTTACAAAAAAAGAATACATTGTATCATAGTCCGAGAAACCTTCCTGAGTTAAAACACCGCCATTATGAGCTATAATTTCTCCACCTGCTGCTTCTACCCGCCTTGCAACATCTAACCTTGTTTCCTTTTGAGAACTTGCATTTTCAATTAATAACTCTGGAATTGTTGCAAGCACTAATGGAACCTTTTTATCCATAAACACTTCTGCATATTCATCAATGGCTCCCCAAGTATCATCATTTACAAATGTAATATAAGCCTTGTCAAGTTTTTTATATAAGGTTTTATCTTGCTGGTATTGTTCATATTTTTGCTTAATATCATTTTCAAGCTGCGTTCTCTTAATTGGCAATTTATCAAATTCTTCATCTGTTAAATTTAAAACTTTTTGTAGAGTAAAAGACTGATGATTAAACATAGTCAAATGCATCTTAGTTGCATTTTCCGGAACCTTTACAATTACCCCTGCTTTACTTTTACTAAATTCGGCAGTCAATTCATCTGATATTACATTATCATTATCGTCTAAAAACAGTACTGGAGTATACCAAATTCCTTCTGTCATTCCAACTCCATAGGTTTTTATAAAATATTCTTCGCCAGCTACAACGGGAATATAATCCTTAGGAGCCGTGGCTCCATGTGGTGCTGTAGAAACATTATCGATAAACTCTCCATCTTTTGTCCATGCTTTTCCACCTGTAAACTCTGCAAGAATTACTTTATAAACTGTTGTTATTCCCGTTTCAGATTTTTTCAAATCATATATATTTCCATTATTCTCATCATGTTGAACATATATTTCGTTTCCTACATCTATTACAGGATTTAATGAAGTAAACTCTTCTTTCGCCCATACTTCCATGCAATTTATATTCATAAGCATAAACAATAATGTAAATCCTAATAATACTACTTTTTTCCTCATATAATTCTCCATTCTGCACTCTTTAACCTATAGTACAAATATCAATGACTTTCCTCTAATATTATATCTTACCGAATGAAAGTATTACAACTATATTTTTTCACATCATCCCTGCCTATACTCCTCTACTGATAAAACTTCTCGTAAATAGTTGCATAATTAGTTACCTCTAATTCCTTCTCAGATATGTTAGACACATATTGCAAAATTTCTCTCATTTTCTTCTCGTCCACCTCAGCAAACTCATGAAAGTAGAAAGAAACCCATTGTTTGTTTTGAACAGCCTCTTGAATGATTTCCTGATAGTTTTCCTTACAATTAATCAGCCAGATACGCTGGTGATAATAAGGTTCCCCCTTTTCCTCCACTCCATATAAATCACTATAATTAAAGTATGTGCGTACCCACATATCCGACTCTTTATTTCCCACTACCTGACCTTCGCCACCAGCAAAAATAATTCCCTGTACATCAAATCCATAAGCTTCCAAGTTCTTTTTGTCCTTATAAAAATGCTCATATTTTGTCTGAAAATCATTTAATAATTCCTCGGTAAGAGGTATTGCATTGTGAGCTAAGATTTCACCACCATTTTTCACGACACGTTGGCACACCTCCAGTCTGCTTTCCTCGCCCTTTGAAGTTGGATTGTAAAACTGACTGTGGATAGCTCCTATATTCAAAGGAATATCATACTCTTCAAAAAGGTCTGCAACAGAATCCATGTCTGCTCTGCAATCATCCAAAACAAACGTAATATATGCTTTATCCAGGGGATGTTCCGAATTATTCTTCCAGGAATTTTTCTGATTTTCCTCCAATGCTATCATACACTGTTCTTCATACCATTCTGAATCAACCTGTTGTAAATCAGCCCCTTCTACATATCGCACCCGTTCTATTTGATATTGCTGATTATTAAAAAAGGATAGATGCATTTTTGTAGCACCTTTCGGCACTGTCAGAATACAATCTGTAAACGTATTAGATTTTGTATAAGCATACACCTGTATTACTTTATTCGTATCGCTCAAAAAAAGAATAGATGCAACTTCTGGTATCCACGAGCAATAATAATTAAAACGTAATTTTTCTCCTTCTGTAACTTTCACATATGCTTCTGGCTTTGTGCAAGTGAATCGATTACGATAGTCTGCTCCCAATAAGCCGGCATCCATTACCTCTCCTGTAATAGACCAGTATTTTCCTACCATAACATCAACAACCACTGGTTCATACACTACAGAACTTTTCTTTTCAAAGGTAATATTTCTATCACAGATAATTGCCTCACTATTCTCTCCTATCTGGTAATCCCATGAAAATATTTCAGCTAAAAACGAAAGTTCCAAGTAACAGATGTCCCCTTCCATTTTCCATTTTCCTTCCATAGCAACAGACTCTTCTTCGGTAAAAACACTTTGATCCGTCAGGTAATATTCCTTTTGAAGTTTACACTGGTTTTGGGTAACATCAAAGAAAGCATCTACACCAATACATAACAGTCCGTTCTTATCTATATAAAAGGTATTCATGTGCAAACTATCCTTACCCAAATTGGATTTTTCACCTTCTCCCACTATCTGTTTTAATTCCTTCAAAGAATAAAAGAGCTTGTCATCAATTCTAATGCTGTTAGTCAAAACATAACTTTCATCCTCTTTTTCTTGAGTTTCTGTTACACTTTCCGTTTTTTCCTCTTCCACACTACTAGAAGAAGTCAGTTCATTCTCATCCGGAATCCATTTCTGTTTTTCGGTTTTCCCAGCGTTTCCTCCTGCACATCCAGTCAGTAATAATACCCATAACAACACACATATCATTTTCACAACTCGCATCTTTTCCTCCAGTCTATTCCTGCTCCACACCATTGGAAATGTCTCTGTTACCCACTAAGTGAATTCTTAAAAAAACTTCTTTTTCTTTATGATCCATTTTCTAATCTTTCTGCTTCGTATGAAGTGAGGAATGTAATCAATTATTCCGTAAGACTTCAAATTTCTAATACTTCTCTGCCTATCCTGCCTCCGAATCAACTTAGCATACTCCTGCTGTTGAAAAACACTGTAAAGTTCTCCCTCCGGTTTTTCTAACTGGTATCGATTAGGTACAATCCAAAACTCATTTTTTTCAGACAGTTCTTCCTTTGAAAAAGTAATTTCCATCTTTCTTTTTTGTATGTGAACCAGCATATACTCTGCTGGCTTGCTCTTTGGAAGCAGCCTTCCTCTCTCATCACACACATGACGATATAGCCTGCCATCCTTCCAATGAAACACAAAGTTTTCACCAGAAATATAAGACTGAAAATTCAGCCGCTGCCAGCTAAAATCCTGTGCCACTTTTTCTTCCAGCTGATCTCTAAATACCTTACAGTATTTCCATCCAAGAATACTCATTCCCATATATTCATCAAAATAACAAGCAAACTGGCTACGAAATGCATTTTTATATGGATAAGCCATATTATCCTTGTCCATGCTTCTCTTAAATAGATTGTTCATAGTTTCACAATTTCGATACAATATAAACCATCCTGAATCCAAAATCTTGTCATTTTGTTTTAAAACCTCATCTGTAATAAACTTTCTGATATCACCAAACAAAAGATCAATATCGCAATGTCCCCAAAATTCGTAGGGTTTAACGATTTCAGGAAAAGCCTTTCCGAATAGCGGTTTATAATCACAAATCTTGTAAGGAACCTTCAATTTTACCGGAAATCCTGCTACTTTTCCAAAACGCTCTCTCACGTTTTCTAGCGTCATATTAACAAAATGTACATTTCCTTCCTGTTCCAGCCCCTCATTGTCCGTAATCAAATAAAAATCCACAGTAGGGTTTCTTTTTGCAGTAGTCAGCCACAGCCAAAAAGAATCCGGTAGCTTTCCCATCCAAACAGTTAAAAGGCATATTTTCTTCAAATCCTTCTCCCCCTCTGCAAGATTTCCTTATAAAGCTCATTTACCTTCTGGCTCCATACATCCAGTGGATAATTCTTTCTCATAGACTGTTTTACCGTATCCCAGTTTTTCAGTTTTTCCTCATGCTCCATCTGAGCTTTCAATATTTTATTGGCTAAATCTTCTACATTTTCACTCTCGAACCAATATCCGTAAGGTATTTTTAAATTTTTCTGAGCAGAAATATTGCTCATGACTACACTACACTGGGAATACCCGGCCTCTACTACCGAATAAGGCAATCCTTCTTCTCTAGAAGGAGACAAAAACACATCTACGAAGTTATATAAAGTAGCTACATCACTTCTAGCTGGAATCACCTTAATCCAAGAAGGCATTTCACCTAGAATCTCTACAATACGTTCCTCTACCTGTTCAAAGTTTGAGGACAAAGACACCAAAAGAGAGTAATAATGCCCCTGTTCTCGCAACAGGTTCAATGCTTTTACTGCCAAATCGACTCCTTTTCTATAGAAATCAAAACCAAAAATCAGAAACACTCCATGACTCTTTTTCAAACCAAAATTATCTTCTGTCAATATTTCATAAGTGTCCAAGCGGGTAAAATTTACACCATTATCAATCGTATATTTTTCATTTTCAGGATAATCCCGCTCAAGGCTGCGATAAACTGATTGACTGCAAGCTATCATGATGCATTTTCCATACAATACACGCCTAAGAATGTTCTTAAACAGATTTCCGGCTTCTCTGGAGTGATTGTGCATGTGCATAAGCACTGGAACCCTACTTCCAAAAGTTGCCTGATAAACCGCCAGATACTGCTGCATGGTAATAAAATGGGTATGTACAATCTTTACGTTCTTCTCTTTTATCAACTTTCGTATCAGCTTAGCGTCCTGCTTTCTGTTTTCTGTGAGAAAATATACCTCTTCCCCCCGCTGCTGCATTTCTCCAATCCAGTCCATGGCACCTTTGTTTTTCGCGTTTCCGGTAAACAGATAGATACTCTTTAACTCTTCTGACCGAAGTTTTTTGTCAAGACTGGCGAGAGAATCCATAAAATTTCCACGGTAAGATGCCGCATAATTCATAACATATAAAATAGTTCCCGGCATACTTCACATCCTTTCCCGAGCACTTCTGTAATCTATCTTTTAAGAATACTTTTGGCTGTACTTACCACCATTCCCCAATAATATCGAAAAGAGTCCGTAAAAAATGTGCACAGCATTGTACTAACTCCCACAACGCACACAGAGATTAGACCGTACACCACAAATGCTACAATCTGATTCTGGAATTCAATTCTGCTACACACCGCATCAGCCGCAATCATTTGAAGCAGTGTGGCACCACACATAAGTGCCAACAGTACATATTGCTTCAAAGGACTTCTATTCAACCGCATACGGAACAGTAAAAGAGTCTTTAACAAGGACTGAATCAAATAGGTCATAAACGTACCAATAAAAATACCTAACATACCAATCTTCATTCCAAGAACAATAGATACCACCAAGTTCACTACAGATCCTGCAATTGACACATACTTATCATATTTAAAGAGACCTGAAACTTCCATAATGGACCAAAGTGGTCTGTTTACCACCTCAATAAAGAGATTCAAAGAACAAATAAATGCAATATTTTTGGCAAGTAAAAAATCCTCCGATTTCATCCAAATTAATATAAATGGAGTGATACAACAATATACACAGACACATGCTAAAGATGCTATTACAAAAAAGAGATATTCCAGACGATAAAAGACCTTAATACACTTGTCTTCGCTCTCTGTTACTAACAAATTTCCTAAGCTTGCACCTACACCACCATAAGCAATTTGGTTCGCCAGCTGTCTAAATACTCCAATAGGTAAGGAATAGTTAGAATAGTATCCCACTTGCAAAGTATCCACCAATACAGAAATCAACATATTATCTGTAGAACTTGTAATCTTACCGGAAAGTGCCTTTATAAATAGATTCTTAATATTAGAGAAAACCTCTTTTCTTTCTTCTTTTGGAAGCATATCTTCATTCTTCCCAAGCCACGGATAATATCGATCCACCACATAAGAACGCACTAGGTTTCCTAAGAAGGTCACTAAAATAGAAAAAACAAGATATGCTACAAAGTTGTTTGTAACCAACAATACTACAATTTTAATTATTGCCTCTACCGGCTTAAGAATCATGCTAATTTTAGACTGAATATAACTTTTCTGATCTGCATTCATCAGCGAAACCTTGTAGGAAAATAGGTAGGACATGGATAAATCTACTACAAACAACATATATACCAGTCTAATATAGTTTAGAGAATAGTTAATAGATTTTACCATATAATGTATCCATGGGCATAATGCCAACCCTATCAAAAAAGTAACCGCTGCTATGATCCTATAGGCACTCTTAAACAGTCCCATTAGCTGCCTTACTTTTTTATGGTCATTTTCTGCCAGCGGCTTGTATAGGTTGTAAATAATTGCCGACCCAACTCCCATTTCAGCCATAGACAAAGCTGCTAGTACTTCCGTAAAAAGTCCATTTAAACTGGTTGCCTGCATACCAAGACGACGTATCATAATGGTTCGTATTGCAAAATTCGCCACAACTGTAACGCCTTGTAAACATAACGCAAATATTATATTTTGTATACTGTTTTTTGTTCTTGCCACTTGGATCATCCTCTCTTTTTTCTCTTTTTATACTTCCATATATGTAGTCTTCTTCTCAGAAGAAATACCATTGTGGCAGCAGGACGCAGCTTCCACATCTTCTTTTTCTCCGCAATCAGATTCTCCATACCATCCTGTCTACGATAGCTATAAAGAATATACAATCTTTTTGAGAAAGAGTATTCAATATGTCTAATCTGCTTGGGTGTCATTCTGTCATAAACCTTACAGCAGGCATTATAGAACATTAATTCTCCTTCTATTTTTCTAGGTCCAAAACTAATACGCATACGATCTTTTACATTATGATAAATACAAAGTACCTCAGGTACAAAATCTACCTCATATCCCTTTTCAAGCAGTTTCAAAATTACAGTGGAATCCTGTTTACATGGAACAATCGAAAAATTTCCTACTGTTTCTAACAATGACTTTTTCACAAGCCACATGGATGTAGAAGCTAGACAGTCATCTTCAATGGCTTTATACAAACAATTCCCTCTGTAATGTTTTTTTACAACGCAGTCTACGCGGTCATTTATTCCCCTGTGTTCTACATCACAATAAACCAGTGCAAGTTTATCAGAGTCACTATTCAAAAACACTTTTAACTGCTTTTCAATTTTTTCAGGGTAATACTCATCATCATCATCCAAAAAAGCAATATACTCTCCCTTAGCTGCTTCAATTCCTACATTTCGTGCTCCGGCTCCTCCTAAATTCTGGGTATTTTGTATATAGCGAATACGCTGATCTGATGCGTATTTTTTTATAATCTGTTGTACAAATAAACGGTATACTGAGTTTGGCGGATTATCATCCACCACAATAATATCAAGATTTTGGTATGTCTGCTTTAAAATCCCATTAAGTGCCCTCTCCAGTGTATCGCTTCTGGAATAAGTGGGGATTACCACACTGACTAATACATCTTCTCTTTCATTCACTTTACTTATTCCTCCGATATTATTTTCTCTCTTATCACTCACTTTTTCCTGACATATAATCATTATGTTTCTTAATGATTTTAACAAGCCCGGCCGGCTTTGATAACCAGTATCTCAATTTTTTTCCAATCCCAAAATATTTTTTTAAATATACATAATATTCTCTTGTATATGGAAATACATAAGTACTAAACCAAGGCTTGTCTGAAGTAATGAAATGTACCACCGCTGCTTCCTGTACTTCTTTTTTATGTTTCAATACATATTTTTTATGTATACAATGTTGGTAATTAAAAGCATCTTGCAATATAAGCATCTTCTTATGAAATATAATATTAATAATATCCTGATCGCCACAAGTTACTTCATCTCGCTTCATCAATCGGTTCATTTCATCCAACATTTCATTCAGGGAAAAACTTTGTTTTATCTCCCTTATATTCATAACTAAAACACCTGAGTTCACATATAATGGCAAATTAAGCCGCTCACTATGCTGCTCTTCTTCAATATCATGCACCCCAGCTACATAATTGTCTTTTATGGGACAATCATAATACTGTTCCAAATTTTTTCTTACCATTACATCACAATCCAGATACAAAACTTTTTCCACTGCCTCGTCCAAAACATATGGCAGCATCAATCTGTAATAAGCTGCAGTAGAAAGATATTCCCATGCGAGGGGCGCATTTTTCATGGTTTCAATGGCCTCTTCCGGCAACTGATGAGTCACCAATTCTCCCTGATATTTTTCCACTAAAAGCCTCAAAGTCTCTATGGAATTTTCATTTAAGTCATCCGTAAATGTATGAGCTATAATATGCCGATTTCTGTTATTCCTCATAAGTGATTCCAACATAATACTTGCTGGCATAATATAATTATTGTCACAACAAAATGCTACATGCATATTTTCCATAATTGTTTTCCTTTCCGAAGTATCTGACTTCCTAAGTCTTTATAAACAAAGAACAAGCAATTTAAAAATACCATATTGATTGTTCCTTACCGCTTTTTCGAATCCTTTCATTCTTTCATCCTGTGTTGAATATTCTTCCCATACGGAACACAACATTTGAGAATATAATGAGAGGGTTGCCTTGCGAATGCTTTTTTTCATATACATCAGACGCTTGCAGCCCGTCAATATGCTTTTTAGGTATTGCTCATAAATGCTCTGTCCACGGGAAATACTAAGTTTTTCCATATCCCGTAACATTAATTCCATCACCCAGTAGGTATCTAAAAGTTTACCATTATTGCCTCTGATATGAGAAAATCCCCTAGGATTTCTACGATAAGAATACACAATATCTTCTATAGTAACCGTCTTAGTACTGCGAGGATATACTAAATATGACATAATTGTATCTTCGTACCAATAACCCTCTGGGAATGAAATATTGCAAAAAAGACTGGAAGCTATTACTTTTCCCCAAGGAAATCCCCACAAAACACCACAAGGTTCTTCCAATCTGGCATCTATATGATGTTCCGTAGCTAACACCTTTGTGTCAAACACCTCATAACCACCTTCTACAATCTGGGCATTCTCCTGATATGCCCTGTCTAGCAATACTTCAATGGCTTGGGGTTTCAACGCATCATCAATATCTACAAACATTAGAAAATCTGCCAAAAGGGTTTGCAATCCAGCATTTCTTGCTGCTGCCGCCCCTGCATTTTCCTGTACAATCAATTGAACTCTCTCGTCAGTAAGATATTTTTGCGCTATTTCAACTGTCTGATCGGTGGAACCATCGTCAACTAATATAATCCGATAAGTATATTTGGTATTTTGCGCCAAAATACTTGTGAGACATTGTTCTACATATTCTGCCGCATTGTGCATGGGAACAATAATTTGCAAATTGCACTGTGTTTCCACAGTACGTTCTTTCACTACGCAAGCTACATCTGCTTTGCAATGAATTTCCTCCAACTGCGCTCTCGCTCCTGCCACATACTCCTTTTTACTTCCTACATGTTTTCCAACAAACTTAGCAATTACATTCCCCAACTTTGTTATTCGCAATGCAAACTCAACTATTTTAAGAATTTTGTAATACATATTTCTTCCTCTATCTTGATTTTCCATGTTTGATTTGATGCAACCATGTCCTGACAAAGAAATTTATTGTTTTACCAAGACTGATATTCTGCATCTCCCGACGTACATTATTGGTTTCGTCCTTCATTTTATTACTACTATAGATTCTGTAAAGACGGACCAAAAATTCAAATTCTACATCATTCTGCTGTTTTGTAGTTAGTCGTTGGAAGGTACGACGGCAAGCTTCCCTATATAATAATTCTCCATTAATACTTCTGGTTCCATAATTTGTTATTTTTTCTCCAATAGCAAAATTGGCATAACTACACAACACTTCCGGTACATAGTCAACCTCATATCCTTTTTCCAAAAGTTTTAATATCAAGGTAGCATCCTGTTTACTAGGAACTATAGAAAACATCCCTACGTCTACTATTGCACTTTTTTTAACTAACCATAATGAGGTTGGTGCCACACAATCTATACACATTGCTTCATACAAACAGTTTCCACGAAGTTGGTTTTTTAATACATAATTAACTTTCCCACTTTCATCTAGCTGTTCCACATAACAATAAACCAATGCCAGTTTGGAATTCCGGCTGTTTTGAAATGCTGCTATCTGCTTTTCGATTTTTTTCGGATAATACGTATCGTCATCATCTAAAAATGCAAGGTATTCTCCCTTAGCTTTCTGAATCCCCACATTCCTTGCGGCTGCACCACCCATGTTCTTTTCATTCTTTACATAAACAATTTGGGAATTTTCTTTATATTGTTCCATAATTTCTTCCACAGATTTCCGATACTCAGAATCTGCACCATTATCGTCAACAACAATGATTTCTAGATTTTCATAGGTTTGCTTCCTTATACTTTCAATGGCAGATTTTAGCGTCTCTCTTCTCTTGTAGGTTGGTATAATCACCGATACCAAAGCAGAATTTTTACTTTCCATTGCATGTGACTCCTCTTTCTCTTAACTCATTCAATTTACTATAAATTTTTCTGAATCCTTTACTAACCTTTTATCTATATTTTTTAACAATATATCGATTCAGAAAATAACAAAATCCTACACCATGATGCAACAGGAACCAAGTATAAACCTTCTCTATCATTCCCGCCTCATAATAAAGTGTTTTTTTTATTCCACATTTTTGTTCTTCTTTTACAGCTTTTTTAATATATGCCACGCCCTCTTTTGAAGACATTCTTTTTTCCACTGCTGTTTCATTAAAGAGTGTGTATAAAAGCAACCTTCTCTGTAAAAGTCCTTTATATAATTCAGCTTTTTCTCTTTTCTGTGGCTGTTGTTCACATAATTTATCCATTGTTTTCCAAATCCAGTCTATACCATTTCTTCTCTTTCGATATAAATCTTCTATATATCTTTTTTTATGAGACAATGATCCATCATCTATCCGATAATTGTACAAACTTTCTTCCATCAAATAAATTCTATTTGCTTTACTATAACACTGAATATCAAATATCCAGTCATCCTCATTATTCCAAAAACAGAAAAATTGAATTTGATTATCTTCCAAAAACTTTCTCCGATAAATACTGTTCCAAACAACTCCCATCATAAAACAAGAGGAAATTTTTTCATAAGAACTACGAATATGACCACTAGTCAGCAACATAAGTGCTAACTGTTTTGCGCCTTCCTTACCATCTACCAGCAAATTCTCGGAAACTATTTTATTTGCTTTTTTTTCATTTCCGCGACATTCATTCCACCCCGCCATACATACATCAGCATTGGTATTTACTGCAGCATTATACATCATTTCCAACATGTTTTCTGACAAACTATCATCTGCATCCAAAAATGCAACATACTCTCCTGTTGCAATCTCCAATCCCTTATTTCTTGCAGATGCCACACCACCGTTTTCTTTATAAATATATCTTATTTTTTCATTCTTCTGTGCATACTTCTGACATATTTGTGAACTATTATCCGTAGAACCATCATCTATAAGAAGCAATTCATAATTTGAAAATGAAGAGTTTTCTACAGATTTGATAGTTTCTTCCAAATGCTTTTGTGCATTATAAACAGGCATAATTACACTAATTGATATGTTTTCGCCCTTTGTCATTATTTTTGTACCTCTTTTCTTTTGTTTCTTCCTACTATAAATGGGAAAAAGTTATTTATAATCCATGCTGGTATAATCAAAAGAACCGACATTACTAATGAAAGCACTATTACCAGAATATTTGCTGATATGGCATTTCCTAGGACCGCTGCATAAAATCCAGGTACTACCTTCCACAGCACTGTTTGAATAATACTGAGCACCTTTCCATGAAGTGCAAAATAAATCAAGGTATTTTGTCCTACATAAGATATATAGCGGTTTGTTTTCATCACTTTACAAACTGCTACAATCAAAAGAACTCCAGCCAGCTCTCTCACATACTGATAAATCATATCAATAATTACGGGAAATTCAATTCCAAAAGCATGTGGGAGATAAATTAACGCTAAATATACTACTGCCAAACAAATTCGATTAACTTTTGTATTATACTTATCAAATTTTGCTTCATATTCTTTTCTAAAATAATAACCTAATACCATAAATAGCATAGCTTGGAAAATATACTCCAAATGCCATGGAAGTTCTGCTCCATTCCATGGTAATAATGTAGGATTCATCAACTTAGTGTATGCAAGACTTCCAAATGATAGAAAGAAACAAATAACAATTGCCGTTATACCTCTATTTTTACTTGCATCATCACTCCATTTTATCATGAAATAGAATGGAATAAATGTAACAAACAATGCTGCTACAAACCAAATCCCATCTCCATGATTTCTAATCTGAAGCATATTCCATCCCAATTCTGTTAATAAATCACCATGTTCATTAAAAGACAATACTTGTGACAACAAGATATTTAATATACTAAATATAAGCCACGGAACAAACAATCCTTTTACTTTTTTTATAAAAAATCCTTTAAAATCATTTGTGTGACGATATACATAACCAGCAGTAAAGAAAAACGCCTTCAAAAAGAAGGATGCATAAAAAGTATAAAGTACCTCTGAGCCCCCCTCTAAATGATGCACCATTACAAAAATAATGCATATATACTTTACAATATCCACCCACTCAATTCTTTTTCCACTCACTTTATTTCTTCCTCCGATTCTTTATCACACTCAATAATTTATAGAAGATCCACGCCCCCATTAGACATATTCCAAAAATCACAAAAGGTCTTGCAAAATAATATACATAATAAGCCTTACTACCAGGTATTATTACTTTTTCAGCAAATCGCTCCATGACAAGCATCAAACTGTAATGAACTATGTAAATAAACAACGAATACTCCGTTCCTATCTTTGTAATAAATGAGTTTTTCTTCTTTTCTGGTTGATGCAGTGATAATCCAAAAACACTTATTACAATCAGAAGAGAACCTATATACATTTCATGTCTTCCCATTAAGAACCATTCTACTACGCCAAGAACCAAACCTGGCAAGAAAATTAATTTACATTTTTCCTCTGTAAGTTTTTCCAAAATCCCCTTCTGATGCTTATGCAACCAATTTCCCAACATAAAAAATGGAAAACCAAATAACAAGAAATTTCGATAAAAAATTTTCGTAATCTCTATCCCAAATAGCACCAGCACATTTCCCAATACCAAATGAATTACAATCAATACAGGGATCAGTCCATAACTCACCTGATATAAATTGAAATGATTTATAATCCAGAACAAAAGATAACAATACAGCAATGCTGAAGTAAACCACATAATATGTACAAAAGGATCCTGATTGAATACAAGCCAGTTTACCATTGTTTCTTTATTAAACATCATCTGAAATCGTTCTATTACATCTGCCATGCTTCCATGAGAATCTCCAAAAACTGCAATGGAAAGCTGCATAACAAAATAGTACAAACAACCTCCCAAATTAATCCAAAAAATTCTTTTTATCTTTGCAGGCAATTTTTTCTCTACTACACCTCTATCCTCTCCATAGCAAAAATATCCCGATACCATAAAGAATAAAGGGATTGCAGCTCGAAAAAAGCTCTGAAGAATCCCATCCAGAGTATAAACCGGGAAACGGGTATGAAAAAAGACCACACCAAAACATGCCAATCCTTTCCAAAAATTCAAATAATAATTTTGTTTTTTCTGAAGCATAACTACCTCCTCTGGATTTTAGGAATTATTCCTTTTCTAATTTATATGTTTTAATTTTCCTCGTATCTAACACTCTATAAACCGCCCATGCGATAGCTACGGAAATCCCAAAAACTACAAATGGCCTTGCAAATCTATACACATAATAAATTGTGGTCTCTGCAACAATCAACTTATCTGCAAACCTTTCCATTACCGTCGCAACACTACAATGTACTATATAAACAAACAAAGAATATTTCATTCCTATTTTTGTAATAATAGATTTTTCCTTTTTTTCCGGCTGATACAATGCTAACAGAAAAACACATACTACAACTAACAAGGAACCTAAATAAATCTCTCTTTTTCCCATCAGGAACCACTCACCAATTCCAAGAAACAAGCCCAGGCAAATCATCCCGCGACATTTTTCTACTGTAAATTTCTCTAAAACACGGGCCTTATGCTTATGTAACCAATTCCCCAACATAAAAAACGGGAGACCAAATAATAAAAAATTTCGAAAATAAATTTCAGGAATTTCATTTCCAAACAATGCCAATACATTTCCTATCGCAAAATGAAATGCAAGTAATGTTGGAATCAAACCATAAAACAAGGGATAAAGGTTAAAATGATTAATTACCCAAAATAAAAGATAACAATACAACAAGGCTGAAGTAAACCACATAATATTTATAAAAGGATCCTTGTTAAATACCAGCCAGTTCACCATTGCCTCCTTATTAAACATCATATGTAATTTTTCTATCACATCTTTTATACTTCCATGTGAATCTCCAAATAACGCAATAGCCATCTGAACAAGAAAATAATAAAAACAGCCCGCAAGATTTATCCAAAATATTCTTTTTATCTTCCCCGGCAACTTTTTCTCTACTATTTCTTTATTATCTCCATAACAAAAATATCCTGAGATCATAAAGAACAAAGGTACCGCAAAACGACACATTGTCTGTAGTATCCCATCTAATGCCTCAATAGGAAAGCGTACATGTAAGAAAACTACACAAAAACAGGCAATGCCTTTCCAAAAATTCAAATAATGATTTTGTTTCCTCTGAGCCATAACTATCTCCTTTTGATTTTAACAATATAAGTGTCCTTTTCCTCATTAATTCGCATTAAAAAAAGAAATAAAAACATCATATGAATAATTCCTGTATGGTATCTGTAATTCATATAATTTACCTGCCATATAGCATAATAAAGCATCATAACAAACAGACTCAGCACAAGATCACGTCCTTCTGTATTTCCATGTCTTAACATCTGATACAAAAGATATATCATCTGCCCAAAAATAATAGCCGCCCCAAGAATTCCCGTAGCAAAAGGAATATAAAGAAAATATACATCCATTGCTGTAGTTTCATAACCATATGACTGATTCAGAAAACCCGAATTATCTATATACCCCATACCGTTAAGGTAATCACCATGTTGTAAAAAAATCGGATAATTAATGCTAAAATTCCCCTCACGATTCGACTCCTGCCAAATGCTTGATATAGCTCCGGTAGATACCAATACTAATACAACTACCAATACAAGTACTCCACCTACCCCAAGAATCAACTTCCAATTCCTAATGAGAGTATGCCTCATTCTCAAAATCCAATAACATCCAAAAAAAAGCATAAGACTAAGAATAGCAGATCTAGATGCTGTAGAAAAAAGCATACAAAGAGTAATCGCATCAATCCCAAGTACGGCTTTCTTCAACCGCTTATCCGGTACTTTTCCCTGTTTCTTCCACTCGCACCACAAAAAAAAGGAAACCACTAACAAATAGACACAATAATTTCCACAATAATTCACATCACCCATACCAAACGCAGCTCGAAATCGATCTGTCCTAGAAAAAATATTTACAAAGTAAATAGGATTAACAAAATTGCCCGTATGGGTCACTGCACACCATAAAATGAACAATGCCATTGCCAAATAAGTCATTTCCAAGAAAGGCAGATAACAATCTTTTTTATAGACATAGATGCAAGAAAAAAGAGTCAAAATATAAATTGCCATTAATTGCTGAAAATGAAGATCCGTATCAAATTTAATATGTGGATTTGTAAATATCACTCCATAGAGTATGGTGTGAATCACCAAAAGACCTATTCCTATAGTAAGTCTTTTATTCCAAACCAAAATGCCATCATAAAAGCAAAAGAAAACAATTATCAAAATATAAAGATATTTTATATTGTACATAATCCCCCTAAGAGGCACATTATCTACAATTGACAGCATGGACATGAGCATTGTTGCACAATACAATCCCATAACCAGTTTTTTCTCTTCTACTGCTATCTTCATGTCACCAATCTCCTATCGCTTATCCTGCTCCCAGAAAAACTGAACCATTCCTTCGATTCCATCTTCCTTTTTAATCATATTTTCCAGTATCGGTCTTCTTTTATTTACAAAATCTTCTAATGTTCCAATTACCCTAGCCGGCACTCCTGCCACAACACTTCCCGCCGGCACATCTTTCGTCACTATACTTCCTGCCGCTATAATACAGTCATCACCGATATTTACATCATACATGATAGTAGCATCCGCACCAATCATAACGTTATTGCCAATTTGAATTTTGCCCATGTAATAAGGGCTGTACATTTTGGAAAATTCCGCTCCGTATTTTGGATGATTTTTTAACATATCCCCGGTCATATCGTGGGTAATAAAGCGAACATTGGCCGATACCCATACATTATCTCCCATAGACATCAAAATCGGTTCTGTAGGAAGTTTTCGAGGATGGTAGTAACAGCCATCTCCCATATGATAAAAAATATTATTCTTTTTGATATATTCAGCATTCTTATATGCGTTTCCACGGGAATAAAGAAACATCTTTATTGCCGCCATTCTTACCTGTCCGCCTGTCAGTACCATTTTAAACCTCCATAATATGGCTTGTTGATTTTATCTTCCTCGAAATATTTCTTTCAGTCTGTCATAATTCTTATAACCTAAGATTTTCTGCAATGTGTAAATTATCTTACGCTTCATTCCCTGTTTTCCGGACACCCAGCTACTGTTCATATAATGCACAGTACAAGTTTTGTCTGTAATGGACTCATGCCAGTTGTTTACATCAAATCCACAAAAATACTCTTCTGGATAAATCACAATATCCCCCGGCAATTCCTGATATTCATTTCTATCTAAATCTACGCCTTTACGCTCCATAAGAGCAGAAAATCCTTCGTTTATTACAAGCATATCATAAGACCCGTCTTCTTTTAGAAAATTACGTTCTCTATAGGATTCCAAAAATTCCCTCATATAAGGGTGTTCCTTTTCCACAGCAATAAATGCTGTTAAAAGACTTCTCTCGCTTTCAAAGCCTAACACCATAGACTTATCTTCCAAAAATTCTTCAAAGGGCTTTTTCACCTCTATATCTGTATCAAAATAAATTCCACCATGCTGATACAATGCCTGTATTCTGGCATAATCGCTGACAAATGCATACTTTTTAGCCTCATAAGCCTGACGCACATAAGGAATCGAATTTTCTACATCAAAATTTTGTTCATTCCATTCCATAAAAGTATACTCCGGCATTTTTGCCTTCCATGTTTCTATATATGCTTTAATATTGTCTGGTTTTTCTCCGTTTCCAAACCAGCAATAATGAACTATTTTAGGGATTTTTCTCATAATTACCTCTCATTCCCATGGTTTTTCATTGCTTTCTCATACATTACAAGCAGCTGCTTGTAATGTCCTTCTTCCATATAATTTCGGGCAAAAATTTCTCTGGAACGTTTGCAGTACTGCTCGTACTCAGGTGTTCCCGGGGTCGGAAACTGTTCCAGAATTTCTCTTAATTCTTCCACATTACCGTGATTGAAGATTTTTCCATTTCCATCTATTAATTCCGGAATTCCTCCCAATTCTGAGCCGATGATAGGACGGCCTAACTGTAAAGATTCAATAGCTGAATATGGACCATTTTCATACCATTCAGAAGGCAGAATTACCGCCCTGGCATTTCCTACCACATCAATCAGTTCCTGTCCGCTCTTAAACCCTAGAAGCTTTACATTGGTCATATTATGTTCTTTCAAGTACTGTTCTATTTCTTCCTTACACGGTCCACTTCCCACAATATAAAGCAGATTTGATGTATTTTCCACTGCTTTGATTAATGTAAGTATTCCTTTTTCCACAGACAGTCTTCCAAAGTACAAAAAGTATTGCTCTTTATCTTCTGCCGATGTTACTTCCGGGCATTCTCTGTCTAAAAAATTAGGAAGATGATATACTCTTTCCTTGGCTACTCCAAACTCCAAAAACTTATTTTTATAGAATAAACTAGGAGTCAAAATTACGTGGATTGCATCATAGCTTTTTCGCCATTTATGTAAATATCCTTCCATTACATTAATACTACTCTTAAGCGTAGAATTTTTAACACACTTTTGCTTTAAACAATTCAGGTAATGACCACCTTTACATTTTTCACACAACTGCCCATGGGTCATCATGACATAATTTAAACACAGCATTTTTAAATCATGAGCTGTGTATACTGTAGGAATATTATACTTTTTTAACACATCAAGAATGGATGGTGATAATTGATGTTGAAATATATGGAGGTGAGCAATGTCCGGCTTTGTATCCTGTATAAGTTTTTCCAGCTTACGCTTTGCTTCCGTAGAATAAATAATGTTTTTTGCTGCCTTTAGCTGCTTGCTCTTACTCATTCCACCATTATAATCCACCCCTTCTACAAAATACTCTGCATAAGGGGACTCAAAATTCTTTTCATCCTGCATGGAAAAGTCAATTACTGTATGTCCTTTTGCTTCCAGCAAACGCTTAAGAGCAAAATAATACGTCTCACTTCCTCCTTTGATATAAAAGAATTTATTCACCATCAATATTTTCATCCGATTCTCTCCTTTGTTTTGCTACATGGATGCCTTGCTATTTTCCCAAAAATACTTCTTCATAGCAATCTACAATATAATCCCAGCTATAGTCCTTAGTAATGCGTTCTTTTGCCTTAATTCCCATAGCCGAAATTTCTTCTGCTGTCATAGCATCTGCTTTATGAATCAATG
Source organism: Lachnospiraceae bacterium (assembly GCA_017408735.1). GTDB lineage: Bacteria > Bacillota > Clostridia > Lachnospirales > Lachnospiraceae > RUG11237. The sequence goes on along the minus strand of JAFQUB010000011.1, from coordinate 27,807 downwards.
AAGCAAGTGCTCCGTCCTCTTTACTCCAATAAAGAGCACCATCTTCACCTACTTCTCTGTTAAATCCCACATCAAGCAATAAATTCAAATCCGTGCTGCCCAAAGATTCCAACAAGCTTGGATTGGTTCCACCAACTTCATGTCCATGGAAATATCCATATGCATTTTCTCTAAGCTTCTTTAACAATTCTTTATCATATACAGTTCCAACAAACTTGATTCTCTTATCCTGGTCAAAATGAGTAGACTTCAATAAAGATTCATAAAAACTATTGTTTTCTACATTGGTAATCAACACAAAATCTTTCTTTGTGTTGGATTTCATAAATTCACTTACCATGGTTTCAAAGTTGTTTTCCGGCACAAATCTTCCCACAGCAAGATAATATTCATGAGCCTTAACTTCTTTTTCCTGATACCAGTCATTTAATTCTTTTGCATCTTCTGAAAGTTTGGATTTTACCGTATCTGAACCATATGCAATGAACGTGGTTTTCGGACTATATTTCAGATAATCTTCATGTATATATTTTTCAATGGCCTTACTGTCACAAATAAGTAAATCTGCATGTTTTACCATCAGACGCTCTGAGATTTTCCAGTAAGCTCTTACCGGCGCACTCCATTTTGCACGTTTCCATTCATGCCCATCCGGATTCACATATACTTTTCCACCAAGCTTATGTATCTTTTTTACATAATGATTGAAAAAAGGTCCTATTCTGCATGCCAGAACATATACTATCGGCTGTTCAATTCTATTTGCTTTTATGTAATCAATACACTCTTTAAAGGCATCTACATCGTAGAAAATGGCTCTTGCCGCACCCAGCTTTTTCCATTTAATTCGAAAACATCTGGCATTATTGTAAGAAAATTCTTTTTCTGTCTGTGCTGTCCAGTCTTCCGGTTCTACAGCACATGCTACATGGTAATTGATATCATTTGATTTTCTAAAAAAAGTAAGTCTGTCAACAAAGGATTCAAATCCACCATATGCGGAAGGAATTCCTTTGGAACCTATAATAAATACATTTTGCACTGTTTTATTCCTCTCAATTTTTAATTATTTCCCATACACGCCAAAGTATTTTCCAAATTCTTTCAGGAAATACTTGCCGCCTTTACTAATATTCATATCTTTAAGAACTGCTCCGTCAACCTGGAGATTTCTATCTTCTAAAACTTCCATAATCTCTTTGGTCTGACGAATTCTACTTGTTTTTCCGGATAGTACCAATATAATTCCTTCTGCCTGTTCAGCAACACGTAATGCGTCCGGCACATACAACATTGGTGCGGTATCCACCAGAATGTAATCGTACTGCTGCTTTAACTGAGCTAACAGGTTTACAAAAGCCTCTCCCACAAGCAATTCCAATCCATTTACAACTGCCTGCCCACAACAAATGTAAGCTACACCTTCTTTTTCTGTCACAATATCTGTTAATTGTGCTTTCCCTGCCAGATACGCTTCCAAGCCATTTTTATTTCCATCACCTTGAGTTGCAGCTCCCCAGTTGGGATTGCTTAAATTGGTATCTAGCAAAATAACCTTTTTATCCATCTTCTGCAGATTCACTGCTACTTTTTGCATTAATTCATATTTATTTTCTTTCTCTGTTGCACTGACAAAGTTGATAATCTTGGCATTCGGCTTTTCAAAAAACATTTGTGAGCAGAAATTCTGATATGCTGCTTCTTCATAAACTGCATTTTTAGCTGAAGCGTCAGGAATCACTCCCAGAGTCTTCAGGTGTAACTTATCTGTTACCTTATAAGGATTACTAAATTTTGTATTTGCAAAATAACTTACCAGAATTAAAAATCCGGTCAATCCCATACCTGCAACTCCACCAAGCAATCCATAAATTATCGGTGAAGAATTATCTACATTGTAAGGGCTGGAAGGAACGTTTGCCTCCTCATAAACTACAGGTATACTGCATCCCATTATCTCCTGTGCTCTTTCTCCTGAAGCAGTCACCAATTCATCCGCTACCTTTTTCGCCCATTCAGGATCCGGAAATGCTACTGCAATTTCAATCATACAGGTCCCCTCCGGTATGCTATATGTAATACAGTTTTTCAACTCTTTATATGACATATTAAGACTTAGTTTCTTAATAACTTCTTCTAATACCGGTCTGCTTTTTAAAATTTCAATATAGTTATTCAGCACCTGCTGTCCCAAGCTCAAACCTGCTGCGGATGGAGTAGACGCCTCCACACCTGTTACATATATCTTTGCAGAGGTCATGTACATAGGTTCTGCTTTCATCATGGTACCACAGCCAAAACCAGCCGTAGCTAAAAGTGCCCCCACAAGAACAATCAGCCACAATTTTTTCACAACCAGACGGATTACTTCCGCCACACGAACGACAATAACATTGTTTTTTTCCATAATTTCTCTCCTTCATCAGGCAATTTTCTTTTCATTACATCAAAATATCCATCAAGTTTTCCTTGATGGATATGAATATTTATTAGTTGCTCTTACCTTTTCAATTTCTTATAGTGGTATTCACTAATTACAATCTATCAGTGTGTCTACCCATCTTTCTATAATATACCATATTATGATAAATTAGGTCAAGCAATTTTACATATGTAACAGCTTTGTTAGAAAAATAAAAAAATGCGACAAAACCTGTTGGATTTATCACATTCATAATCTCTATTTTTTATATATTACTCCGCACGCCCTGCTTCGAATCAGTCCACATACACGTTACCTTGACAGTTTGCTCGGCCCAGGCACCCTTGCGGCACCCGGAAATCACTTACTTAGTGCTGCTCCATTCCTGACCTGACACGGTTCGTAAGGCACCGTCGCGCAAGACCCGGACGTCAACGCCACTTATCAAGGGCAGCTATACACAGAGCAATAACCCTCAGCAAAAGCATCACCCCTACTATAGCGGATTGTAGGTACAGGGCACCGCTAACTCCCCAGCTGTGCGGAAATTTTATAACAATTTTATGCATTTGCATTGCAAATGACTTGCGTTGCTAAGTATAACGTTTTTTTTTGGGTTTGTCAATATGCTTGCTCAATTTCCAGCTCCAAAAGGTAAATTCATTTTCTCTTTATTTTGCATCTATCAAAATATTTTTTCCTTCAAAGGCAAATCCATATTTATAGATTTTCTCTGCCGGAATTCCTTGTGCAATTAAGGCAGCATCATAACATTTTTCTTCAATCTGACTTAATGCCGCTTCTACCGTATCTTCCAATGCCTTCTCTTTTCTAGCATTGAACACTTTAAATTCTATAATTACCGCCGGATTTTTTGTCTTATCTTTTGGTTCAATCATGACATCATATCTACCAAAGCCACTCTCACGGTTTGATGTAATGATATAATCAACCTGTAAATCTACCAGCAGTCCTAAGATAACCCCATGGTAAAACCTCTCTGGTTGCGCCTTTTGTGAAACTCTCTTTCCAGTATCAAAGTAACTGAATATCTCGCACGCCATCTGACTCATATACTCATTCATGGCATCCACATCTTTTATCAGCATAGCCTTAATAAAATCATTATAATCCTCTGCAACAGTAGCAAACCAAGTATTTACCATGCTTTCAAACATGCGACGAACTTCATAATTCGTTAATGCTACTTCATAATACGCCTTCGCACCTTGTTCTATTTTCCCCAGTTCATCATAATCGATTACCTTCAAATAACCACTGGCAAGAAGTAGACTCCAGATTGCAGCCTCATTATTATCTAACTGATTATATGCAATCTGTTCATCAATCTCACATCGCAGATTTTCACCACGAAGAAGCTGTTCAAAAGACTGCTTAACACCTCGTCCACCTTCACGAATCAGCTTTCCGACTAAACTATTGGCACTAGTATTTGCCCAATAGGTTGTTAATTTCTTTTTATCAAGGAAATTTAAGATTGACCATGGATTATAAATATCTTTATATTCGCCAAAAATAAAACCATCATACCAATATTTGACTTCTTCCTTATCTGCACCTAACTTAAATATTTCCAAAGCATCAAATACTTCCTGTTCGGTAAATCCAAATGCTGTCTCATACTTATTTGAAGTCGTTGTTACTACTTCCAAATTATTCAAATCTGAAAAGATAGACTCTTTACTTACACGCGTAATTCCGGTCATTAGTCCCCTTGCAAGCGAAGGATTTGTCTTAAAGGTTGAATTAAACATACTTCTTGTAAAACCGACTAATTCATCCCAAAAGCCATGCACATACGCTTCCTGCATTGGTGTATCATACTCATCAAGCAGAATAATGACCTTCTTACCACAGTATCGGCACAAATAATCCGACAAATTATGAATGGCCATAGTTGCATCTGTTTCTTTCATATCCTTTGATATACAATTAAAAAACTCTTTATCTTTACTCGTCAATACTTCACTGTTAAGTAAGTACTCATATTTACTATACAGATTAACCAAAATCTGGTTTATTCTTTCCTTGGTTGCCTCAAAGCTACTTTCTTTCACATTTGCAAAGGACAGATTGATGACAGGATACGTTCCCTGCAATTCTCTATATTTTACATCATTCCAAATGGAAAGCCCCTCAAACAGTTCGCCTCTTCCTGCATACTGATTAGAAAAGAAACAGTTTATCATACTCATATTCAAGGTCTTACCAAAACGTCTTGGTCGGGCAATCAATGTTACACTATCGCCACTCTCCCACCATTCCCTGATAAAATCTGTTTTATCAATATAATAATAATTTCCATTCCGTAACTCTTCAAAATCCTGTATTCCAATCGCCACTGTTTTATGCATATCTCTAACCATGCCTTTCCACTGTTCTGAACCATTATGCCATTAGCAACCAGTTACTGTTCCAGCAATAACTATACCATTTTTTTATTTTGGCTACAATCCTTACAAATGCTTTACTTTCACAATCCTGCTTTACGACTTCATCAGTTTGATTTACATATGAATCAGAATTCTCTATTGTTTCTGAAGCTATACTGCATACTTGAAATTCCGGCAATACTTTTATAATACATAGTTCCAAGCATTACTCTCGCAGTGAAAATCACAGTAATTCTTAATGATTTAGTGCGAATTATTTTTACCTTTCAAAACTGCTCAATTTCTCATGACATATCATGAGCAGAACGCCCACTACGCATTCAACATAAACTTATCAATCACTTTTGCCACCCCATCCTCATCGTTGGACAGTGTGATGTAATCGGCCGCCTCTTTTACAACTTCTTGAGCGTTTGCCATGGCTACACCCAGACCTGCATATTTTATCATGGATAAATCGTTAAATCCATCTCCACAGGCAATCATCTGAGAACGTTCTAAGTCTAAATGCTTCAATAATTTTCCTAAAGAATATGCTTTATCAATATTCTGTGGCATTACTTCCACGAAAAATGGCTCGGAACGATAAATGTTAAGGAAATTTCCAAAACGGTCTTTCATCTTTTGTTCTACTTCTGCCATATGTTCCGGTTCACCGGTAAGAAGACATTTGTTTACCGGGAATTTTACGTAATTTGGAAAATCTTCTACTTCACGCAATCCGATACCGTTAATACGTGCTTCTATTTCATTGTATTTATCAATTCCATTTCCGGCAATGGCGTCATTGCCTTCATAAGTGATAATTCCTGCATTATTATCAACTGCTTCTTCGTATATGGAAGGTATCATTTCTTCCGGTAAAGTTTCATTGTATACCACTTCGCCTGTTTGGAAATTGATAATCTTCCCACCATTATATGAAAGAATATATCCACCATATTCATCTAATTTTATGGTTTTTGCAATTTTTTTAATACCTGCTGTTGGTCGTCCCGAGGCAATCACTACTTTGATTCCTTCTTCCTGTGCTCTGATTACCGCATCCAGTGTTTTTGGACTAACTTCTTTTTTTGAATTTGTTAATGTTCCATCTATATCTAATACTAAAACTTCGTATGCCATCCCCTGTACTTCTCCTTTTCCTCTTTATTATAGTCTATCTAATTAAGTATAACATTATATACAGTATTCTGGCAATTTATTTTTCTTTTTGCAAATTTAGTGTTGACAAAATCGTCGGAAATTATTATGATGTTCTATGTGGTTTTATTATGAACAAATTTCATCATATGTCGATGCGTGGCTCAGCTTGGTAGAGCGCTGCGTTCGGGACGCAGAGGTCGCAGGTTCGAATCCTGTCGCATCGATTATTAAAAAAACCTTGAAAAATCAACGTTTTTCAAGGTTTTTTCTTATTCTTTTTCACCGTCTGTTTCTTCCAATGTCACAACCTGTGTTTTAGCCCCATTAACACTTTCATCCAAACCAGTATATGGCTGGTCCATTAGGACAGTCTTTCCAATCGAACTTAAATCTAATGGCTGATTTCCCTCCATACAAAAATAAATATCCAAAGTTCCTGATTTCCCATTTGAAAAATTCTGCTGTAATGTATACTGAATACTGTCTAATATAGTAGTGATTAGTGCTTCCTCATCAGCAACCGCAAATTCTTCTGTCTGGCTTTCCGGAAGTCCTGTAAACAAAGAGGATGTGCTTGCAAAACATACTGTCAATCCGCCATTTTCGTTTTCAATTACCTTATCCGCTAAATCCAGATTCCAGCCGGTCATTCCGGCTATGGTGGAAATTATCATTTCCGGTGTCATATTATCACTGTTTTCACAAGGATATTCGGTCATAGTTTTTCCTAACATCCCAATGTAAATATTGGCAGAAGTTGTTTCTGTCTGAATAGTGTCTTCTGTTGCTACGTTTCCCCCATTACCGCCACAAGCTGTCATGGAACAAACCAAAGCACATGCCAGTAATACGCTTATTAATTTCTTTTTCATATGTTTCTTATACCTTTCCTTTTATTTTTATATAGCGAGAAAGCCTGACAAATCAGGCTTTCCGTTAATTTTTCTGTATAATTATCCACGATAGTAGTTAATTAAGCATCCCTTTAAGATAATGGTACGTTCGTCTTCTGTTAATTCGCCCATTTTTAAAGTAAATTCTCTTAATCCGCCATTTTCTACAACAAATGCTTTGATTTCTGTTGCTTTGTCTTCGATGGCTTTTCTTACATCCGGTACAAATAAGAAGTCACCGTTCTTGAATGGTAAATCTCCCTTATCAATTAAGAATGGAAGCATACCCCAGTTGATTAAGTTAGAACGATATCTCTTAGTTGCATATTCGTTGGCAATGTTAGCCCATCCGCCAAGTACCTTCTGACAGGAAGCTGCCTGTTCTCTGGCAGAACCGTCACCCGGTTTTACAGCAAAGATGGTGCTTCCCACACCGATATTTCCTTTTCCTGCATTTGGATATACTGTTTTGATAGCTTCCATTACAGGTTTCAATTCTTCTACTGCCTCTACCGGACATTCTCCGGCTTCGATTGCCTTCTGAGCTTTCTGAATTTCTTTTGCTTTTCCTACATATGCAGGATCTTTTCTTGATAAAGTAAATTCAGCAAGTCCTAATGGGTTAGAACGGTAGGAAGATGTTTCTCCGGATGGAATCAATTCATCTGTAGTTGTTACAGGGTCATGAATTTCAGAAACAACTTTCAATACCATATTTTCCGGTAATGCTGACATTGCAGGCCAGTCTTTGATGTTTGGTCCAAATTTAATGTCTACGGATGGGTCAGCTACGCCCTTGCTGTCAAATACTCTGTTTGCATAAATTGTGCTGTCATAGTGGTATTTCTGTCCTTTATATTCCACATCCATATCTGTTGCAGGTGTTAAATATCCCTTGTTTGCTGCAGTTGCTGCGATAGAACGAGCATCCATAAGTGCAACAGATGCAATCTGACCATTCTGTAACTTAGAACCTTCTCTGTTAGGGAAGTTTCTTGTAGAATGACGGATACTGAATCCATTGTTGGAAGGTGTATCACCTGCACCGAAGCAAGGTCCGCAGAATGCAGTTTTCACAATAGCTCCTGTAGCAAGTAAGTCAGCTACACAGCCGTTTTTCACTAATTCCATAAATACAGGCTGGCTGGCCGGATATACGTTTAATGTAAATTCGTCTGCACCTGTACTCTGTCCACGGAGAATGTCTGCTGCTGCACAGATATTTTCGAATCCACCGCCGGCACATCCTGCGATAACACCCTGATCTGTGTAAAGCTTTCCGTTTCTTACTTTATCCTTTAATGTAAAGTCAACCTGGCCATCTAAGCTTACTAATGCTTTCTTTTCACAGTCATCTAAGATGTCCATAAGGTTTGCATTTAATTCTTCAATTGTATATGTGTTGCTTGGGTGGAATGGCATAGCAATCATAGGTCTGATTGTTGATAAGTCAATTTCAATCATTCCATCATAGTAAGCAACTGCTCCAGGATTTAATTCTTTATATTCTTCTACTCTGCCATGGATATCGTAGAATTCCTTAATTTCATCATCTGTTCTCCAGATAGAAGAAAGACATGTGGTTTCTGTTGTCATAACGTCGATACCAATACGGAAATCAGCACTTAAGTTAGACACACCTTCACCTACAAATTCCATTACTTTATTGTTTACATAGCCGTTTGCGAATACAGCACCGATAATTGCCAAAGCAACGTCCTGAGGACCTACGCCCTTGATTGGTGCTCCTGTTAAGTGTACGCCAACTACGCCCGGCATGTTGATATCATATGTTTTTGATAATAACTGTTTTACAAGTTCAGGACCGCCTTCACCCATAGCCATGGTTCCTAATGCACCGTAACGTGTATGGCTGTCAGAACCAAGAATCATTTTTCCTCCACCTGCAAGCATTTCTCTTGCAAACTGATGAATTACTGCCTGATGAGGTGGAACATAAATTCCGCCGTAACGTTTTGCACAGGAAAGTCCAAACATATGGTCATCTTCGTTGATTGTTCCACCTACTGCACAAAGACTGTTGTGACAGTTTGTAAGTACATAAGGAACAGGGAATTTTTCCAGCCCTGATGCTCTTGCTGTCTGAATAATACCTACATATGTGATATCATGGGAAGTTAATTTATCAAACTTAATCATTAACTTGTCCATATTTCCTGAAGTATTATGTGCTTCTAAAATTCCGTAAGCAATGGTATTCTTCTTTGCTTCTTCCTTGGAAGGAACATTATCTCCTAATTTGCTCTTTAAAACAGCTGCTGCTTCTCCATTATCCGGAATTACTTCATTTCCGTTTAAAAGATATGCACCACCGTCAAGTAATTTAACCATAGTTTACCTCCTAGTCGTTCATGTGAATTTCTAACTTTTTTTCATAGATATTCATAATTATAATATAAGAAATTTTAGATTGCAATGGAAACTTACTGGTTTTCAAGAGATTCCAAGAGAAACAACTGCCACCCGGAAAGGCTGGAATAGGGTTAAGCCTTTCCGGGCGGCAGTTGTTTCTCTTGGGGCATCTTGAAAAAGCAACAAGTTTGAAATTACTTAAGGGGCGATGCTCAATGTTAGATTTGTATTGCCAATTGTTAATACTTCATAGTATAATTGTTAAAAATTTATAAAAATTTTATGGAGTATAAAGGAGATTAATTATGAACAAGCAAACTAGAAAACTTTCTGTTTTTTCGCTAGCATTTGTTTTTACTACACTCATATTATTATGTTTGCCGAAAACAGATGTATACGCGGCAAAAGCAAAAGTATCAAATGTAACTCAGACATTTTCTACTACAGAAACCATTGCTCTTAGCTGGAATGCACCTTCTGAAATAGAACATTTTACTGTATATATTTCCGAATTCCAAAACTTCCCGGAATACGCAACCAGAAAAAGTCTTACCTATGACACAAAAGATTATATTGGCGAGTTAGAACCAAACAAAACCTATTTTGTAAAAGTTCTTCCATATGATAATAATATTACTTATGATTTTAGTGATGTGATTACCTGCTGTACGAATCCGGAAATAGTCACTGATTTATCTCACACAGCTTCTACTACATCTTCTGTTACAGTTGCATGGAATGCACCACCTTCCGGAGCAGAATACTATAATATTTATTATATACCTTGTGGTTCCTATGGTGAAAAAATCTATGCGGGAACAACTGCAAATAAACGTTTTACGGTTTCTAATTTAGCACCAGATACAGAATATAATATTTACGTTTATTCTGCAAAAAAATCTCAGCATGGTTATGAAGCTGAAGGTTTTGATTCTTATGAACCTTTTTGTGCAACCTTAGCTGATGCGAAGGCTTTTTCTAACTTTAAGTTATCAAGATATGCAGCCAGTTCCTCAACTGCAACCATAACATTTGATAATAACTGCAGAAATCAGGATGGTGTCGAAATAGAAATTTGTACTTTAGCAGGAAAAAAAATCAAAACTATAAAAGGCAACTGGACTTATTCCTACTTTGATTTTTCTTCCAACAAAATTAAAAATACTGGATTCAAATATCGCTTAAGATCTTATATAAAAATAAATAACAAATATTTTTACGGCCCTTATACAAAAGCTAATGTGGTTGTTGCTCATCCAAAAGTAACTGCAACCAAAAAAAGTAATTCTTCATTAAAATTGAAATGGAGTAAAATTACGGGAGCTAAAAGCTACACTGTATATATGTCAAAAAAAGTAACCGGAAAATACAAAAAAATAGCTACCGTAAAAACAAACACTTATATTTTAAAAAAATTGAAGCCATCACAAGATTATTATATTTATGTAAAAGCAAATAATGTTAAATCCGGAAATAAAAAGTATGGCTCCACAAAACCTAAACATCAACCAATTGTTAATGTATGCTATTCGAAATATTCTAAAAAGGTAAAAAACTATTACACAACTTATGTTAATAACTAAATGTAATTAATAACTTGTGGGTAGTATATTTTATATTCAATAATTAAAAGGAGGACATGTTCACCAATTAAAAAAGTTAACAAAAGTATTTTTTCCTTAAAAAATTTAAATAAATATGGTCCATCTGAAGGAACTACTGTAAAGGTAGGATGTGGTTTTGCAGCAGGAACTTATAAGTTTACACTTGCTAAAGGGAAAACTTCCGGTTGTGTCTACATAGCAACAACAGACCGTGGATTAAATACAAAATATAAATATGATCGTTATTATCTTTCTAAATCCAAAAAAACTGTCACAATTAAGTTAAAAAAAGGACAGTATGTAGAAATCGAAGGATGTACTGTTAAGAAAAAATAATTGACTATTTCTTATTATTTTTATAAACTGTTCTATGTTTAAATAAATGAATTAAGAATTAATAATGAGAAAAAAATGAAAAACAAAAAGACACTATTTAATTTTTCTAAAATTTGTCTTGCTTTTATGTTAGCATTTGTATTTTCACTTGCAATTTCTAACACATCAGAAGCAGCAACTTTAGGAAAACCAACAAACTTAAAACAGACTTATGGAAGCTACAGCACTACTTACGGAAAATATTACATTAATTTGGAATACAACCGTGTATCCGGCGCTTGTGGTTATTTCGCACTGATGTCTACAGATAATAAGAACTGGAAATTTATAGATGAAGCTTACCAGGGAACCATTTTCACTATTGGTGACAAAACCAAATTAAATGCCGGAAGCACATACTATGTAAGATAAGATTTATTTATGAGATTGGGAAGAGGTTTCGACCTCTTCCTTTTATTTTTTTAACTTTTTGCCAACTAATATTTTACTCTAAGTTGTTGTTTCTTCTGGGGCTGGGACTGAAAGACAGTAAGTTTAGATATATTAATTTGCCATTTACAGCTGAAACTTGAGGCTTTTTTTAGGATATGTTATGATATTTAAGAAAATTTAAGTTAATTTTACGCAGTGATTACAAAGGGGAAACATATGAGAAAAACGAAAAGAAAATCTACAAAAGGGCTTTTATCAGCCGGGTTGGCGCTTGCAATGTGTATAACACCTGTACAGATGCCTATCGCTGTTTATGGGGCAAATGGAAATGAAATTTGCTACGAATTTAGCGGGGAAGACGCAGCCACTAGCGGGTATGCTGAAGGGACTGTGACTTTTACGGCCCAGTCTGCCGGAACTTACTATTTGTACTGGGCTGACGATGTAAAAGCATTGGATGGTTATTATGAAATTACTTCCATGAATGTAGGAGCCGGGAAAAGCAAGGCTTTTACTTTTGGGTATCACACCGCAATTCCTGCCGGGGCAACAAAAATAATTGCTACCACCAGTACAGAAAAGCTGAATGTAGCAGATGCGGCAGCTGTTTATGATATTCCCGGCAGCAAGCAGTTGACACGAGGGACCGGAAATCTGCTTTATACTTTTAACTCCTATTCCGATGTTCATATTGATACAGAAGTGTATTATACCAATTGTCAAAAGAACTGGAAAAATGCGTTAAAATATGCAGCAAATATGGATACAGACTTTATTGTTTCTTCCGGTGATGCAGTAACCAATGCAAAAGGTTTTGCAGAAGAATGGGATGTGTATGAAAAAATTTTAGCCGACTCTGATTACACCAATCCTGTCTGGGAAACCAATGGAAACCATGATATGCGCGATGAATCCAGTAAAGACGGACAAGGTGTTACAAACGGTGTTAAGACCTACGATTACAAAGGCAATTTAGCGTTCAATAGAACAACCGGAACGGACAGCACCTTTGCAAATTTATGTTCCAACAAACCATATTATTATGTTGTGGAGAAAACTACCGGTGATGTGTTTATTTTTATGGCACTGGAAAACGGCCATGCACCTGCAACTTACGATAATTTTTCAAAGGAACAGATCGAATGGTTAAAAGATTTACTGGATACCTTTTACGGAACTAATGTAAATATATATATTATTGAACACGCAACCTTCCGTGGTTATGGACCGGGAGATACCTGGACACCAACCGGCAATGGTTATGTTTCCTCCTACTATAACGGACATATGTATGCCAATGGTATGAAGAATTCCAATGGAAATACTATTTCCGGTATGGACCAAAACACAGAATTTAAAAAACTCCTGGAAACTTATAAAGATGTCATCTGGATGTCAGGTCACACCCATCAGGATTTCTATCTCGGAAATAATTATTCTAATGAGAATGGTAATGCCTGTAACATGATTCACAATCCTGCTGTTGTTGGAACCACTTATCTCAATGAAAACGGTGATATTGAATATGACAGCAGTTCCTCCGCAAATGACGGCAAAGGTTTGAATTCTCAGGGGTATTATGTGGAAACTTACGAAAACTATGTGGTATATTATGGAGCAAATTTAACAGAAGAAAAGATTTATCCGGCATACTGCTATATTATGGAGGGTTCCCGTTATTCTGAGCCTGTTATCCTTGCGGAAACAAGAAATACAATGCTTCCGGTTTATGAAACCTTAATTCCACAAAAAGAGATTATTTCTGCAAGTGCTACTTTGGACGAAGCTTTAACCATCACGAAAAATATGATGGAAAAATATTATATTTACGCTTCTTACGACCAGTACCAGAATTTGAAGAAACATTATTATAATTACAAAAACAATGCTGCACTTGCAAATCCAACTAAAGCAGTGACTGATTTGAAATATGCAAGCGGACAGCTTTACGCAATTATTCATGGAAATGTGGAAGGCAGTGATGGACAACTTATATCCTCCACCCATTATGCATTACGCTACTACAGTGATGGGGTGCATAGTTGGGATGATGTTGATACCTATTTCTCCAAAAAAGGAAATGGACTTTATGTTTGTACTTATACCGCAAAAAACACCAACAACATCAGTTTAAATGTTTATGATACTACCACCTCAACCTATAATTGTGTTGCAGAAAGTACCGGTGTTGTTTTTGCAGATGGCATGTGCCAGGATTACAGTCTTGCTGATCCGTCTAGTACCAGAGGAAAAAGCATTACCATCAGCGGATTGTCCGTCGGAAACAAGGTAACATTTTTATACAACTCTAATATCAACGAACTGACCATTAGTTTCGAACAGTAAGGGGGGGACTAACTCTATGAATAAATTACACAAGAAAATAGGCGCAGGGTGTCTGGCCGCTTTGGTGGCACTTACCTCAACACTGGGAATAACCGACACCTATACCGCAAAAGCGGAAAACAACACAACACTTCATGCTCCAACCATTGGAGATACCGTGACATGGGACTGTGTTTATTTTGGAAGCTACCCGCAGACAGAAATTACAGCTACCACAGACAGCGATGTTTACAACAGCTTACAAAATGCTGCAGGCTGGGACCACAACGGAGATGTTACCATCGGCACTGAAAAGTATCATCGAATGCAGAAAAAAGACGCCACCAGTACTGCACTTTTAGCTTACAACTGGGAAGATGACAATGTTTACCATTATTTTAAATATGAACCGATTAAATGGCGTGTGCTGGATGTCAGCGAAACTGAAATTTATCTGGTTTCTGATAAAATTCTTGATACCCAGAGATTTAACCACATGGCAACACCTGCTTACTGGGAAGAAAGTATGTTACGAAGCTGGCTGAACAGCTTTGCCGGGACGGAAAGTAATATAGATTTTGATTTCAGCAAGAAAGGTTTCATTTTCCGGGCATTTACCGCAGAAGAACAGGAGCAATTAGTTCTTTCCGGAAATGAAAAAATCAAGCTGCTTACATTAAATGAAGTAAGTGAAAGTACTTCTGCAAATTATGGATTTATTTCTGATGAGGCAAGAAAATGCTTAAGCAGTGATTATGCCCACGCAATGGGAGTGTATTTCGATACTATGGGTTTTTCCAAATGGTGGCTTTCCACAAGCGGAGCTACTAATCTTACTGCACTTTACATACAACCAAACGGAGTAATATACACCAAAGGTTCCTCCGTTGCATTTACACAAAACGGTATACGTCCGGCAATCCATTTAAGTCACGAAGCTGAACAGCTTTATACTTATGCAGGAACCGTTTCCAGCGATGGAACACAGCAGTTACCGGACCCAACGGCTACGCCTATACCATCGCCAACAACAGTGGTAACCATAACGGTTTCACCAACACCTGCAAACCTGACATCTACACCAGCACCAACGGTTACGCAGACTATCACTCCAACCACAACGCCATCCGTAGTGCCATCTGTAACTCTGTCGGCAACACCTTCATTAACTTTGACAGTTAATCCGTCGGCAACACCTAGTCCGGAAGTGACCACAACAGCACCAACACCAAGTGAAGCTGCAAGTCCCACATCGATACAAAAATTACCAACAGCTGCTATCAGTCCCACAGCCGGCACACAGGCAACACCTGTGCCAACCGTCAATCCTACCATAAAAAAAGGAACTGTTTTTACAGACAAAAAGACGAAAGCTGTATATAAAGTCACAAAAGTTGCCACCAAAACCGCAGGAACTGTACAGTATGTAAAACCAACCAGCAATAACGTAACCACAGTCACCATTCCGGCAACCATAAAAATTAACAAAAAAACTTATAAAGTGACTTCTATTGCAAATAAAGCACTACAAAAGAAGAAAAAACTTAAAAAAGTTGTAATCGGAAAAAATATATCCTCCATTGGAAAAAATGCATTTTACGGCTGCAAAAAGTTAAAAACCATACAAATTAAGACCACTAAATTAAAATCCAAAAAAGTCGGAAAAAATGCATTTAAGGGAATTTATAAGAAGGCAAAAATTAAAGTTCCTGCAAAAAAATTGAAATCTTATAAGAAAATTTTGACATCTGCGGGGGCAGGAAAGAACGTAAAAATCACAAAATAGTGTACAAAAAATGTATTACTAAGAAAAACTAATTGACTAGCTGGAAATTTTTATGTAAACTATTCTATGTTTACTATAGTATATTTAATGAATAAGGAGAACAAAAGAAATGGAAAACAGAAAGAAACTATTTAATTTTTCTAAAATTTGTTTCGCCTTCATGTTAGCATTCGTATTTTCAATTGCGATTTCTAACACATCTGAAGCTGCAACTTTAGGAAAACCAACTAACTTGAAACAGACTTACGGAAGCTATAACACGGAATACGGAAAATATTTCATTGTTTTGGAATACAACGGCGTATCCGGTGCCGCTGGTTATTGTGCACAGATGTCTACAGATAATAAAAACTGGACATTTATCGATGAAGCTTACAAGGGCACTGAATTTACTATCGGTTATTCCACAAATTTAGCTGCCGGAAGTACTTACTATGTCAGAATTGTGCCAGTAGTTAATGTTAATAATGATCTTTCATACGATGAAGCCGATGTTTCTGATTCTATTCAGGTAGTTACAGCACCTGCTGCTGTTTCCAAAGTAAATCAGACAGGTGCAGGAAAGAATTCAATCTCCGCATCTTGGTCTGGAGTAGCAAATGCTACCGGTTACAACGTATACGTTAAAAAATATGGCGACAGCACATACACATTGAATGGAAGCACAAAATCTAAATCTTACAAATTAACAAAATATAAAGGTTCTAAATTGAAAAATGACTACCTTTACTATGTAAGTGTCTGTGCTACAAAGACAAGTACAGCAGGATTTACAGCGGAAGCACTTCCATCTACAGGATACCCACTGTGTACTTTACCATCTAAGATTACTAAAGTTACAGGTACACACTGGAAACCAGGTAAATCTACTTTAAAAGTAAGCTGGAAAAACACAAACATCGCTGACGGATATGAATTACAATTCTACAACGCAAAAGGTAAATCCATCAAAAAAGTTACTACAACAAAGAATGCTTACACCTTTAAGAAAGCACCAAAGAACAGCAGCATGTCTGTAAAGGTTCGTCCTTACATCAAGACTTCTAAAGGTAAGAAATACGCTAGCTGGTCTAAGAAATTCTACTTCTTAAGCCAGGCAGATATGTCTAAAACAACTTATACTATTAATAACGGTCTTCTTACATTAAGATGGAAAGCCGTAACAGGTGCAAGCAAATATACAGTTTATGCCGGTACATCTTCCAAAAATATGAAGGCGGTTGCTACCGTAAGTGGAAATTCAACTTCTTGCACAATCAGTAGAATTAATGGTTCTGCTATTTCAAGATATGGTTATTACTGTGTAAAAGTTGTTCCACAGAAAAAACTTGGTGGAAAGACTGTAAAGGGTGACTACGGTTACTACTGGACTTTATACTAAGATATATCATTCTTATTCAAAAAGGTCTGCCGCAATGCGGCAGACCTTTTTACTTCTTACTATTCTTCTATTTCTACGGTTACTTTATCTAAATGCCAAATTTCATCTACATATTCCTGAATTGTTCTGTCGGAAGTAAATTTACCGGAGCAGGCTGTATTTAATATAGCACTCTTTGCCCAGCCTTCCTCATCTCGATAAGCTTCTTCTACTCTCTTCTGTGCTTCTATATATGACCGGAAATCTTTTAATATAAAATAGGTATCCGCTCTGTCACTGCTGTTCGTATTCAACAGAGAATCATAAATTTCTCTAAACATATCCGGATCATTCGGTGAATAGAATCCGTTGATTAACTGCATCAGCACTTTTCTTACATCCTGGTCATTATTGAAAATTTCCATTGGATTGTAGCCACCATGCTGTTCGTAGTTAATAACTTCATCGGAAGATAATCCGAAGATAAAGGCATTTTCTGCACCTACTTCTTCCACGATTTCTACGTTTGCTCCATCCATGGTTCCCAATGTCAACGCACCGTTTAACATAAATTTCATATTACCGGTACCGGAAGCTTCTTTACTTGCAGTAGAAATCTGTTCACTGACATCTGCTGCTGCAAAGATAAGCTCTGCATTGGATACTCTGTAATCTTCAATAAATACTACTTTCATCTTTCCTTCGATGGAGCGGTCATTATTAATCACTGAGGCTACAGCATTAATCAACTTGATAGTAAGCTTTGCTCTGCGGTATCCTGCCGCTGCCTTGGCACCGAAAATAAAGGTTCTTGGATAGAATTCCATTTCCGGGTGTTCTTTAATTTCATTGTACAAGTACATTACGTGTAAAATATTAAGCAACTGACGTTTGTACTCATGAAGACGTTTTACCTGTACGTCGAAGATGGAACGTGGGTCTACTTCAATGCCGTTGTGTTCTTTGATATATTTTGCCAGACGTACTTTGTTCTGGTATTTGATATTCATAAATTCCTGCTGGGCTTTTTCGTCATCTGCATAGATTTTCAGCTTGCTCATCTGGGACAGGTCTGTAATCCATTCATCTCCGATATGGTCTGTTACCCATTTTGCCAACAGTGGATTTCCATGTAACAGGAAACGACGCTGTGTAATACCATTTGTTTTGTTATTGAATTTCTCCGGCATCATTTCATAGAAATCTCTTAATTCCTGATTCTTTAAAATTTCTGTATGAAGTGCCGCAACACCGTTTACGGAATAACCTGCTGCAATTGCCAAATGCGCCATTTTTACCTGACCATCGTAGATAATTGCCATCTTGCGGATTTTTTCCTGATTGCCCGGATATTTCTTTTCAATTTCCAGTACAAAACGACGGTTGATTTCTTCTACAATCTGATAGATTCTTGGAAGCAATCTGGAGAATAATTCGATTGGCCATTTTTCCAGTGCTTCTGCCATAATGGTATGGTTGGTGTACGCACAAGTCTTTGTGGTTACATCCCATGCTTCATCCCAGGAAAGTCCTTCTTCGTCCATGAGAATTCTCATTAATTCTGCTACTGCTACCGTTGGATGGGTATCATTCAACTGGAAGGTTACTTTTTCATGGAACTTTTTAATGTCATCATGTTTGTCTTTATATTTCTTAATTGCAGTCTGTACGCTGGCAGAAATAAAGAAATACTGCTGTTTTAAACGAAGTTCTTTACCAGCGTAATGATTGTCGTTTGGATATAATACTTCTACAATGGTTTTTGCCAGATTTTCCTGTTCCACTGCCTTCTGATAATCTCCTTTATCGAAGGAATCTAAATGAAACTCGTTGATTGCCTGTGCATCCCAGATACGAAGTGTATTTACCACATTGTTTCCGTAACCTACAATTGGAAAATCGTATGGAACTGCCAATACGGAACTGTAATTCTGCTGAATAAACACGTTACGCTGTGTTTCTTTGTCATATTCTATATGAATATTTCCACCGAATTTTACTTCTGTAGCGTATTCCGGACGGCGCAATTCAAATGGATTCCCATCTTTTAACCACTGGTCCGGCACTTCCACCTGAAAACCGTTCTCAATTTTCTGTTTAAACATACCGTAACGGTAACGGATACCACAGCCATATGCGGAATATCCCAAAGTTGCAAGGGAATCTAAGAAACATGCTGCCAGTCGTCCTAAACCACCGTTACCTAACGCAGCATCCGGTTCCTGGTCTTCTATCACATTGATATCCACACCTAATTCCTCTAATGCTTCTTTTACTTCATCATAGTAAGTAAGGTTGATTAAGTTGTTTCCCAATGCTCTCCCCATTAAGAATTCCATGGATAAATAATACACGGTCTTTGGGTCTGACTTTTCATACTCCTTCTGTGTAGCTAACCATGCATCAATAATATTATCCTTTACTGCGTAAGACACCGCCTGAAAAATCTGCTGATCATCAGCCTCTTTCAGCTGTTTACGGAAAAGTGTTTTTACATTGTATTCCACGCTTCTCTTAAACATATCTTTGTCGAATTTTGGTCTTGCCATTGTTGTACCTCCTCCTTATTAAACTCATATCTTTTATATGAATTTATACATAAATTTATTATCGTCATTTTGGAAGTGAAACATAAATCTTTTTCAGAACTTTTTTCCATGTTTTTTATAAACATAACATCATATAAATCGGCAAATATACTATATCATCTTCACACTTTAAATCTTTTGTATAAACAATAAACTTATTTCCTACTTTTCCTGAAAATTTATTTGCAAACTTATCTAAAGAAGAATGCTTATTATATGCCGAAGATTTAACTTCCAACGGACATATCTTTTTGCCTTTTCGTATAAGAAAATCAATCTCCATTCTATTATTTTTATCTTCTCTATCATTTCTAGAATAGAAAAACAAATGATATCCTCTGCTTACAAGCATTTGTGCCACTATATTTTCCAAAAACATTCCTTCATTTATTGATAAACGATCAAACAATATTGCTTTGTATATTTCATCTTCCGTCAATTCTGTATCTGAAAAAGTATGGCTAAACAATAAACCTGTATCTGCCATATAACATTTCAAAGTCAGTCTGTCTTCATTTAATCGTAACCCCACATTAGGGTCACAAGAATTAAAACAAACATTAATCACCTTTGCATCATCCAGCCACATAAAAGAATCTTCATAATCTCTGAATTTTGCTTCTTTTTTTAATGAGGATAATTTATATTTTTTCTCATGTTTTGATAGTTGTGATGGTACTCCATCAAAAATAGCTAGCACTTTGCTTTCATATCCATCTGCAAATTTTGTAACATCATCCCTGTATAATTTTAAAATTTGTCTTTTTATTTTATCTGTGGATTCAAAATCATTGTGTTCCAGATATTCTATCACTGCCTGAGGCATTCCTCCCACAAGCATATATCGCCGAAACATGTTCATTACTTTTCTATGAATAGCCTCGCCCAAAGGCACTTGTTTTTCAAAGCAACGTCTGACATAATCATATGTCATATCATCTCCCTGCGCCCATAGAAATTCTTCAAAGTCTAATGGATACATATTAATACATTCTTCTTCTGATGGAATTACAATATCTTTTGTATTCTTTTTCAATGTTATCAAAGAACCTGTTTCCAGATAGTCAAAACGTCCATCCGCCACCAAATGTTTGATTAACTGTCTGGCCTTTGGATACAGTTGAACTTCATCAAATATAATCAGGGAATCTCTTTCATACAATTTTACACCATAAAATAAAGATAATTTTTCAAAAAAACAATTCAAATCCATAATATCATTTTCAAATACATCTATAATTTGTGGATTTATTCTTGAAAAATCTACAATAATATAGGATTTATATTCTTCTTTTCCAAAGTATTCCGCAATATGACTCTTTCCAATACGTCTTGCTCCTTCGATTAAGATAGCTGTCTTTCCATTGCTCTGTATTTTCCAATCAAGAAGTTTTTGATAAACCTTTCTCTTTAATTCCATAAACTCTGCTACCTCCAGCCATTTTACACAATCCATTTTGTTTAGTAATTACCATTATGTGACTTTGTATACAATCATTTTAACACGTTTTCAAAAAATTGAAAATCATTTTATTACACCTTTTCAAGAAATTCATAGTCTTGTTTTAACACTTTTTCAAGAAATTCATTTCTATAATTTCGCACTTTTTCTAAAAATTTGTTTAATCATAGGAAAAAGTGAGCAGCCAAATTTGTACTACTCACTTTTCACTATCCAGTGCAATTCTGGATCTAATTCATTCTATTTTTCTAAATATCCAGTTCCGGCGGAACATCTATTTCGTCGGATACATATTTCCCATTTTTCTTACGCTGTCTTACACATTCCGTCAGCAAATATTCAATCTGACCATTCACTGAGCGAAAATCATCTTCTGCCCAGGCTGCAATGGCATCATATAACTTGGTAGATAGCCTTAATGGAACTTGTTTTTTACTATTATCTGCCATAATTAATACAAGCTTCCTGAGTTGACAATTGGCTGAGCATCATGGTTTCCGCACAATACCACCAAAAGATTCGAAACCATAGCAGCCTTTCTTTCTTCGTCTAAATTTACAATTTCTTTTTCGTTAAGGCGTTCCAAAGCCATTTCTACCATTCCAACCGCACCATCAACAATCATCTTTCTTGCGTCAATAATTGCGGAAGCCTGCTGTCTTTGAAGCATTACTGCTGCAATTTCCGGTGCATAAGCTAAGTATGTGATACGTGCTTCTACAATTTCAATACCTGCTTCATTGACACGTTTCTGAATTTCATCTTTAATTCGGTTTGCTACTGTGTCACTGGAACCTCTAAGGCTTCCTTCATCTGCGATTCCATCTCCCGTTGTATCTACATTTTCTGCCACATCATAAGGATAAATACGCACGATATTTCTCAATGCACTATCACACTGTAAGGACAAGAACTCCTTGTAATTATCTACATTAAACACTGCCTTAGCAGTATCTGTAATACGCCATGTAACAGCAATTCCAATCTCTACCGGATTACCCAGACAGTCATTAATTTTCTGGCGGTTGTTATTTAATGTCATAATTTTTAAGGAAATCTTCTTGGTTGGAGCTTCTGCGGTTTCCGGTGTAGTTTTACTATTTACATCACCACTCTGGTTTAAATGTGTCTTTGCTGCAGGATTTACTGCGGAACAGAAAGGATTTACAAAATAAAATCCCGGTTCTTTAATAGTTCCAATGTACTTTCCAAATAAAGTTAAAACCAATGCTTCCTGTGGTCTTAATACTCTTAATCCCGGCCAGATAAAGCAATTAATCACACTCACTACAATTGACACAATGAGAAGCAACGGACTTTCGCCGTCCTCTACCTTAATTGCACCAAAAATAATTCCAAAGACAGATGCAACTGCTACAACGATACTTAATAGTAATACTGCCATTCCATTCTTTTTGCCACTTATAATTTTTTCTTCCATAACAAATCACTTCCCTTTCTTTTTGATATCATTATGATATCACTTTTGAAAAGAGTATGCAAGATAGAATTTGAAATTTTTATTCTAAACCAAAAGGTGCTGCGGTTATCCACAGCACCTCTCTTTTTTCTATTGTTTTTCCACACCAAGTACAACATCTTCCCCATTAATATTCCATTCCTTCACATATCCCTTTGTTTCTCCCAACACAAGGTCAACTGCAAGAACTTCTTCCTTAATGGTTTCGCCAAACTTGTTCAGAATTTCTGTTACTTTATCGCTTCCGGTTTCGTAAATTGCAATCTTATCCATAACTTCAAATCCGGCTTCTTTACGCATGGTCTGGATTTTGCTGATAAGTTCACGAACGAATCCTTCTTCGATTAATTCTTCTGTTAAATTAGTATCTAATACTACTGTTGCTTCGTTATCACCTTCAGATACATAACCATCCATCTGAGCCATATCGATAAGCAGGTCTTCTTTTGTAAGCTCTACTGCTTCTCCGTTGATGTCTAAATGTAATGCACCTTTTTCATTTAATTCATCCATAGCTGCATTTCCGTCTAAAGAGCTTAATGCTGCCTTAATTCCACCTAACAGTTTTCCGTATTTCGGTCCTACGGTCTTTAACTGTGGCTTAAAGGTATAAGATGTAAATTCACGAACATCGTCTGTAAAGTTCACTGTTTTCACATTTAATTCATCTGCAATGATTTCTTTGTAGAAGTCACTTAATTCTTTACCAGCCTTAATAAACATTGTTCCGATTGGCTGACGGTTTTTAATGTTTGCTGCATTTCTTGCGGCACGTCCCATTACTACAAATTTCAACACAGCATCCATATTGTCTTCTAAATCTTTGTCAATAAAGCTTTCATTTACCGTAGGGAAGTCACATAAATGAATACTTTCCGGAGCTGTTTTGTCAATACTTCTTACTAAGTTCTGGTAAATATCTTCTGTCATAAATGGAATCATTGGTGCTGCTGTCTTACAGATAGTTACCAATGAAGTATATAATGTCATGTAAGCGTTAATCTTATCCTGTTCCATTCCTTTTGCCCAGAAACGGTCACGGCAACGTCTTACATACCAGTTACTCATATCATCTACAAATTCAGCCAACGCTCTTGCTGCTTCCGGAATCTTGTAGGTATCTAAGTTGTTATCTACTGCTTTTACTACAGAATTTAACTTGGATAACAGCCATTTATCCATAACAGATAATTTATCATATTCTAATTCATATTTTGTGGCATCAAATTCATCAATATTTGCATAAAGCACGAAGAATGCATAGGTATTCCAAAGTGTACCCATAAACTTTCTCTGACCTTCGGTTACTGCCTTTCCGTAGAAACGGTTTGGAAGCCATGGAGCAGAGTTGATGTAGAAATACCATCTTACCGCATCTGCACCAAATTCATTTAATGCATCAAATGGGTCTACTGCATTTCCTTTGGATTTAGACATCTTCTGTCCGTTTTCATCCTGAACGTGACCAAGTACGATAACATTCTTGTATGCAGGCTCATTAAATAAAATGGTAGATTCTGCAAGCAAGGAATAGAACCATCCTCTGGTCTGGTCTACCGCTTCAGAAATAAAGTTTGCAGGGAACTGCTTTTCAAATAAATCCTTATTTTCAAACGGATAATGATGCTGTGCAAATGGCATTGCTCCTGAGTCAAACCAGCAGTCGATTACTTCCGGTACTCTGTGCATTTCTTTTCCACAGTCAGGACACTTGATGGTCACTGCATCAATATATGGACGGTGAAGTTCAATTTCGTCCGGACAGTTATCGCTCATGCTCTTTAATTCTTCAATACTTCCGATAGAATGCATACATCCACATTCACATTCCCAGATGTTTAATGGAGTTCCCCAATAACGGTTACGGCTGATACCCCAATCCTGAACATTTTCTAACCAGTCACCAAAACGACCTTTTCCGATGCTTTCAGGAATCCAGTTGATTTTATTGTTATTTGCAATCAAATCATCTTTAACTTCTGTCATTTTGATAAACCATGATTCTCTTGCATAGTAAATTAATGGTGTATCACATCTCCAACAGTGTGGGTATTCATGTTCAAATTTTGGTGCATCAAATAACAGTCCCTTGCTTTCCAAATCTTTTAAGATAGCCGGGTCAGCTTTTTTACAGAAAGTACCTGCATATGGAGTTTCTTCTGTCATTTCACCTTTTCCGTTTACAAACTGGATAAATGCCAAATCATATTTTCTTCCCACGCTGGCATCGTCTTCACCAAATGCCGGTGCAATATGAACAA
Organism: Lachnospiraceae bacterium; assembly: GCA_017408735.1. Classification (GTDB taxonomy): domain Bacteria; phylum Bacillota; class Clostridia; order Lachnospirales; family Lachnospiraceae; genus RUG11237. The sequence goes on along the minus strand of JAFQUB010000011.1, from coordinate 2,925 downwards.
TACCTGTACCATCAGACATCGTAACATAATCATCGCAAGTAACAATATGTGCCTTTTTACCTGCCTGCTTTTTCACTGCTTCTCCGGTACATTCAAATAAAGGTTCATATTCTTTGTATTCTAAATCTTTACCTTTGTAGGTTTCTAATACTTCGTAAGCTTTTTCATCTTCGCTTTCTACAAGTTTTCCAAGTACCTTATCTAACAGTGCTTCTGCCATGTAGTAAGTATATCCGTCTACTGCTTTTACCTTGCAGTAAGTTTCTTCCGGATTCATACAAAGACCTACGTTAGATGGCAATGTCCATGGAGTTGTTGTCCATGCTAAGAAGTAAGCATCTTCTCCTACCACTTTAAAACGAACTACTGCAGAACGTTCTTTTACAGTCTTATATCCCTGAGCCACTTCCTGTGCTGAAAGAGGTGTCCCACATCTTGGACAGTATGGTACAATTTTGAATCCTTTATATAAAAGCTTTTTGTTCCAAATTTCCTTCAAAGCCCACCATTCAGACTCAATAAAGTTATTGTCGTAAGTAACATATGGATTATCCATATCTGCCCAGAAACCAACTGTACCTGAGAAATCTTCCCACATTCCTTTGTATTTCCAAACACTTTCCTTACATTTATTGATAAATGGTTCTAAACCATATTCTTCAATCTGTTCTTTTCCATCTAAACCAAGGATTTTTTCAACTTCCAATTCTACAGGAAGTCCATGGGTATCCCATCCTGCTTTTCTAGGAACCATATATCCTTTCATTGTACGGTAACGAGGAATCATATCCTTAATAACACGAGTTAATACATGACCAATGTGTGGCTTACCATTTGCAGTTGGAGGACCATCATAAAAAGTATAAGTTTCCCCCTCCTTACGATTTTCCATACTCTTTCTAAAAATGTCATTATCCGCCCAGAATTTCTCTGTAGCCTTTTCGCGTTCTACGAAATTAAGATTTGTGGATACTTTTTCGTACATGTTGTTCTTCCTTTCTTTATTTAATATTCCTTTCTTCCAAGGACATTTTTTATATGTTTGCATGTTTCTACAAGTTAGCGTAAGACATATAGGAATTTGGCTGGTGATGCCTGTGGCGGGAGGTTAGTAGTTCTTAGTATCCCGACCACTACCTAGCAATTTCCGGACAGGACGTCCGGAAAAGGAACACCTGAGCCATGGATGGCGAATGTGTTCCGGTTGCGTCCGTTCACCACAACTCCTACTCGGGATACTTAGAACTACTTACCTCCCAGAACCGGTATCACCAGCCAAATTCCTATATGTCCTACACCAACTTATCAATATGCCAACATACAAAAAACTCCCGCCTTATTGTAAAAAGACGAGAGTTAAATTTCGCTATACCACTATTTACAACATACCATCATATGCGTTCCCGGTAACGGAGGATGCCGTCAGTACCTAGCTATGAGCACTTAATGACCGTTTTTTGGTCATTTACGTGCGATGCATGTCACCGCCCTTGGTGAGGTCTTTTCAAACCTAGTAGGTGACAGCTCAGTTCAGCCTGAAACTCGGAAGTGATATTCGGTATTTTCTACTCCTGCCGGACTTCCACCAACTCCGGCTCGCTAAAAGTTTTAAAAATACTTACTGTCTTCGTCTTAGTTTTTGTTATATTTTCAATATGTTTTCTGGCAAAAATTTCACCACTATTGTTGATTATATAGCTTATGTTTGAGGTTTGTCAAGGTGTTACTTTTCCATTTCTTGTTCCTTTTGTTGGGAATTTGGGCAACCAAAAAGGAGCTTCCCAAATTTTGCGACAGCCCCTTTCTATTTTATTTTTCAATTCCAACTATTGGATATCTTTCCAATAATTCTTAATCTCCTCAAACTATCTATGCCATATTATCAGCACAACCGTTCCATTTCTGTCAAAGTAAAAAGTTTTGTAATATTCATTCTGTGTAAAATAATCTTTATAACAAAGTACCACTTTTGTTCTTGGATATGCAGAATTATTAAAATGCTTGTTATACTTATCATAAGATGTAACTGCTACACTCTCACAATATCCATAAGCTGATATAAAATTATTATATGTATCTCCCACATTAATGCTTCTGTTACATTTATAATTACCAGCCGGATTATCCCAGAACCAATACCAGCTAGATCCTTTATTAGTAGAATAATCTATAAAATTAGTATAACCTTCGTCATCAGGATTGTCAAAAACAAAATCATTTTCTGAAAAAGCTGGCACAACTTTCAAAGTACAAGTATAAGTTTCTTTCCCTACTTTTGCAGTTATCTTGGTATTTCCTGCTGCTTTAGGACTAAGATAACCATTGGAATTTACTTTTGCAACTTTTGTATTACTTGATTTCCAGGTTATCTTTCCAACGGTATTAATAACCTCTAAATCATAACCTTGTCCAACTCTTAATGTTAATTTTTTTTGAGAAATTTTTGCACTCTTAACTGTAACTTTACATTTATATGTTACATTTTTATATTTAGCCTTAATTGTAACCGTACCCTTTTTTAATGCAGATACCTTTCCAGAACTTGAAACCTTTGCAACTGATTTATTACTGGATGTCCATTTAACTTTTTTAGCTGTAGCTCCTTTTAGCTTTAATTGAAGAGTATTACCAACATACATTGTAGATTTCGTTTTAGACAGTTTTATTGATGCTGCCTCCGCAGTTATCGCTGTTGCAACATTTGGAACTACATCTTTCACGCCACTACATAGTACTAATACTATCAGTATTCTCACAGCAACTCTCTTAATGTTTCTCATAAATCTCGTATAATCCAATTATCCTCTTTTGAGGGTAATGGATTATTCTCCTTTCTCCCAAATCTCTTGGGTTTTATTGAATACTCCATTATAATACTTAAAGCACTGTGGATCTGTATCTATATATTTACAGCTTTGACTGTTC
>JAFQUB010000056.1 GCA_017408735.1 Lachnospiraceae bacterium | reverse complement strand
TGTTGGGGTGCGATTCTTTGAATCGCACCCCAACACTTGATTTAGAGCCTATTTTTATTGGTTTGCATTATCACGTTCGGAAATTGCCCTTAAAAAGCGCATTTCCAAAATGGAAGGAATCATGGCATCCATTTGGTCGTCTCTGGTATAAGGAATAAACCCACCTGCCATGGCAGGATGACCGCCGCCTCTGCCAAATCCCTCTAAAGCAGTTTTCGTAATATAGCCTGAATCATATAAAGCTTTATCACTGCGGACAGAAAGCTTTACACCTTCCTTTTTGTAGGAATAGACTACAGAAAAATGTACTTCTGCCAAATCGAGCATAAAATCAGAAATACTGGCAATTAAAGGTTCCGGACAGTCGGCACCTGTATTAGCAAAGCTGATATCACCAAATACCTTAATAGAATTAATGGCGTTAGCATAGGATTTCAAATCATTAAGTTTAATAGTTGCGTGATCCAGTGCTTCTAAAAGAGCAATGTCACTCATGCCATATAATGTATAAAACATTTCCAAATCCAGCTCAGATACGCCTCTGGTTAAGTTGGCAGTATCAATTTTAATACCATATAATAAAGCAGTAGCAGTATTCCGGTCGATATGTATGTTGTTTTCTATAAAATACTGTGCCACCATAGAAGCACAGGCTCCCAGTTCCGGGCGAATATCAGAAAACCGATACTCAATATTGTCAAATGCCGGATGGTGGTCAAGACATATAATTTCATTTCCGGGCAAATCATGAATGTTGGAATTCCCTTTTTGTGAATCCACCAGAATGATTTCGTCATCTTCGGTAGAATGGGAGTTAATATCTACGTTGGTAATCTGGATTCCAAGACTTTCAATCATTTTATTAGTACTGTAACTGTCAATTTTTCCATAATGGCATATAGAAGAGGTAACCCCTTTGGAAGCAAGCAATTGCTGCAGACCAAATGCGGAAGCAATGGCATCCGGATCCGGAAAATTATGGGTTTGAATATACACATGCTTGTGTTTGATGTGGCTTAAAATCCTGTCTAAATTCGTCATAGAATTATACTCCTTAATTCTCCTGCTCATAGAACGATATTTCATAAGTTTTCTGAGATATGTTAAATTATAGTTTTCCCTAATGACATTATACACAGTAAGAAAAAGTCCGTCAAACAACATTTTATTTTTGTGAAAAATACATAATAAAAGGGAAGAAATAAAGAAATTTATTTCTTCCCGAGTGGTTTTAGATAAAATTATTTGTTTTGTTCTAATTCTGCAAGCTTCATTGCACGAACCTTTAATGGAAGTCCGAATAATGTGATGAAACCATCAGCATCATGGTGGTCATATAATTCACCAGTGGTAAAGCTTGCTAAAGATTCACTGTATAAGGAATATGGAGAAGTAGTTCCGGCTTTGATAATGTTACCTTTGTATAATTTGAATTTTACTTCACCGGTAACATATGCCTGTGTGGATTCTACAAATGCCTGTACAGCTTCACGAAGTGGTGTAAACCATTTTCCTTCGTAAACAATCTGAGCAAATTTGTTTGCCATATCTTTCTTTGTTTCCATAGTAGCACGGTCTAAAACTAATTCTTCTAACTGGTTGTGTGCTTCCATAAGAATTGTTCCGCCCGGAGTTTCATAAACACCACGGGATTTCATACCAACAACACGGTTTTCAACGATATCTACAATACCGATACCATGTTTTCCGCCTAATTCATTTAATTCTGTAATGATTTCAGAAACCTTCATCTTCTTACCGTTTACAGAAGTAGGAATACCTTTTTCGAAAGTCATGGTTACATATTCGCCTTCATCCGGAGCTTTTTCCGGAGAAACGCCAAGAACTAATAAATGGTCATAGTTTGGTTCGTTGGCTGGGTCTTCTAATTCCAAGCCTTCATGGCTGATGTGCCATAAGTTACGGTCACGGCTGTAGCTGGAATCCGCAGAGAATGGAAGGTTGATGCCGTGTTTCTGGCAGTATTCAATTTCATCTTCTCTTGACTGCATGGTCCAGATATCTGTCATTCTCCAAGGAGCGATGATTTTGATGTCCGGAGCTAACGCTTTGATACCAAGTTCGAAACGAATCTGGTCATTTCCTTTTCCTGTAGCACCGTGGCAGATTGCAACAGCGTTTTCTTTACGGGCAACTTCTACTAATTTCTTAGCGATAACAGGACGTGCCATGGAAGTTCCAAGTAAATATTTGTTTTCGTATACAGAACCTGCCTGTACACATGGCATAATGAAATCATCACAGAATTCATCAACCACATCTTCAATATATAATTTAGAAGCACCGGATAACAAAGCTCTTTCTTCCAGTCCGTCTAATTCTTCACCCTGTCCGCAGTTAATGCAGCAGCAGATAACGTCATAATCAAAATGTTCCTTTAACCATGGAATGATTGCAGTTGTATCAAGTCCACCGGAATATGCAAGTACTACTTTTTCTTTCATTATAATTACCTCCATATGTAATTTTACTTAAAATTTAATCGCAGTGAAAAAGTACATTTTCACTTGTTTCTGTTATGCTGTATAAAACAACTAAAGTTAATATACAGCATTTCGTATGATTATGCAAGCAGAAAACTCAATAAAATTTGCATAAAATTGCAAAAATGGTTGCATATTATGCAGAATGGATGTATAATTATTCAATCTTGAATGGTTGCCAGAAAAACCACATTGTGGTAGAATGTAAGGCAAAAAGCATTAAGGAATACATATTAAAGGAGAATGAACGATGAAAACGAAAATCTTTATTGACGGTTCTGAAGGAACTACAGGCTTAAGAATCCATGAGCGTTTTGCAGGACGTGATGATATTGAATTATTGACAATATCTTCTGAATTAAGAAAGGATGTCAATGAGAGAAAAAGATTAATCAATGAATCAGACATTACTTTTTTATGTCTTCCGGATGTGGCAGCAAGAGAATCCGTAAGCTTAGTAGAAAACGAAAATGTAAAAATCATTGATACTTCCACGGCTCACAGAACAGAAGAAGGATGGGCATACGGTTTTCCGGAGCTTTCCAATGAACATAAGGAAAAGATTATAAATGGAAAACGTATTGCAGTGCCGGGATGTTATGCATCCGGATTTATTTCATTGGTGTATCCAATGGTACAGGGAGGAATCCTTCCGGCAGATTACCCGGTAAGCAGCTTTGCTTTGTCAGGCTATAGTGGAGCTGGAAAGAAAACTATCGCAGTGTATGAAGGTGAAGGCAGAGCAGAGGAATTAGCTTCCGGCAGAGAATATGCATTGACACAGCAGCATAAGCACTTAAAGGAAATGCAGAAAATCACAGGATTACAGAGAACACCGCTGTTTTCCCCGATTATTGATGATTATTACAGCGGTATGGTGGTATCTGTTCCGTTATTTGCAGATATGCTTTCTAAGAAGATGACACCGGATTCTTTATTGGAATATTTTGCAGAATTTTATCAGGGCAAGCAGTTTATAAAAGTAAGTGCCAAGGATGATGAAGTGGCAGCAAGCGGATTTATCGCAGGAAACGGTTTATCCGGCTGGGACGGATTGAAGATTTATGTGACAGGAAATGAAGAACGTATGGTATGTACGGCCCAGTTTGACAACCTTGGAAAAGGTGCCTCCGGTGCGGCAATCCAGTGCTTGAATTTAATATTAGGCTGTGCAGAAGATAAAGGATTAAACCTGTAAAGAAAAGGATAATACAATGAATATAAGAGCAATGACCGAAGAAGATTACGAGCAGGTACATACGCTTTGGCTTAGTATTAGTGGTTTTGGAATCCGCAGTATCGATGATTCCAAAGAAGGTGTGGCAAAATTTATAAGAAGAAATCCTACCACCAGTGTGGTGGCAGAGGAGAATGGAAAAATAGTAGGTTGTATTTTATGCGGTCATGACGGCAGACGGGGGTGTCTGTATCATGTGTGCGTGGACAAAGCTTACAGAAAACACGGAATTGGAAAGGCTATGGTGAATTTCTGTATACAGGCTCTGAAAGAGGAAGAAATCAATAAGGTTTCCATTATTGCTTTTACCACAAATGAAGTGGGAAACAAGTTTTGGAGAAAGATGGGCTGGGAATTCAGAGAAGATTTGAATTATTACGACCTTACGATTAATGAAGCGAATATAACAACGTTTGTGTAACAGGAGGATGTTGAACATGGAAATTATCAAGGGTGGTGTAACCGCACCAAAAGGTTTTAAAGCAGCAAATGCAATGGCAGGAATTAAATATAAAGACAGAAACGACATGGCAATGATTTACAGCGAACAGCCATGTAAGGCAGCGGGAACCTTTACTACCAATGTAGTGAAAGCAGCTCCGGTAAAATGGGACAGAATGATCGTGGAAGAATCTGATTATGCTCAGGCAATCGTAATCAATGCAGGGATTGCCAATGCCTGCACCGGAGAAGAAGGCTATGGATACTGTATGGAAACAGCCAAAGCGGCAGCAGAAAAATTGTCCATTCCTTATGAAAGTGTCTGCGTGGCATCTACCGGTGTTATTGGTATGCAGTTGCCAATGGATAGAATTATCAACGGTGTGTCCATGCTTGTTCCGGCACTTTCTGATACAATAGAAGCAGGTCATGCAGCAGCAGAAGCTATTATGACAACAGACACAATGCCAAAGGAAGTGGCAGTGAGTTTTGAAATCGACGGTGTAACAGTAACGGTTGGTGGTATGTGTAAAGGTTCCGGCATGATTCATCCGAACATGTGTACGATGTTAGGGTTCGTTATGACAGACGTTTCTATTTCCAAAGAATTACTGACACAGGCATTAAAGGAAGATGTGCAGGATACTTACAATATGGTATCTGTAGATGGAGATACTTCTACCAATGATACTGTATTACTATTTGCCAATGGAATGGCAGGAAATAAAGAAATCACATCCAAGGATGAAAATTATAAGAAATTTAAAGAAGCATTACATTATGTAAATGAAGAACTGGCAAAAATGATTGCCGGCGACGGTGAAGGTGCGACAGCATTATTTGAAGTGAAGGTTATCGGTGCGGAAAGCAAAGAGCAGGCAGTAACTTTAAGCAAATCCGTGGTAACTTCAAGCCTTACTAAGGCAGCTATTTACGGACACGATGCAAACTGGGGAAGAATTCTCTGTGCCATGGGTTATTCAGGGGCAGAATTTGACCCGGAAAAGGTGGATTTATTCTTTGAAAGTGCCGCAGGAAAGCTTCAGATTATTGAAAATGGTGTGGCAGTAGATTACAGCGAAGAAGAAGCGACTAAGATTTTATCCGAAGATAAAGTTACAGCAATTGCAGATATCAAGATGGGAACTGCATCAGCGACAGCATGGGGCTGTGACCTTACCTACGATTATGTGAAAATAAATGCAGATTACCGTTCTTAATTTAGGAGGAAGACAAAATGGCAGAAATCAACGATTATTTGAAAAAAGCAGAGGTTTTAATAGAAGCATTACCATATATTCAGCGTTTTAACCGTAAGGTTATCGTAGTGAAATATGGTGGAAGTGCCATGATTGATGAAGAATTAAAAAGAAATGTGATAGAAGATGTCACTTTGTTAAAGTTAGTTGGATTCAAACCGATTATCGTTCATGGTGGCGGAAAAGAAATCAGTAAATGGATTGAAAAATCAGGTAAAGAAGCAAAATTTATCAACGGACTCCGTGTGACAGATGAAGAAACCATGGAAATTGCAGAAATGGTACTTGGAAAGGTGAATAAGAGTTTGGTGCAGAAAATCGAACAGTTAGGTGTTCGTGCCATTGGTATCAGCGGTAAGGATGGGGCTTTGTTGAAGGTAGATAAAAAATATTCCAACGGCGAAGATATCGGATATGTAGGTGATGTAAAAGAAGTAAATGCCCAGATTTTATGGGATTTATTGGAAAAGGATTTCTTACCGGTAATTGCACCGATTGGAATGGATGAAAATTATGACACCTACAATATTAACGCAGACGATGCAGCCTGTGCCATTGCAAAAGCAATGAAATCAGAAAAGCTTGCATTCTTAACCGATGTGGAAGGTGTTATGAGGGACCCGGCAGATAAGAGTTCTTTGATTTCCGAACTTACCTTGTCAGAAGCAGAAGGGCTGATTGCAGACGGAACTGTAGGGGGCGGTATGCTTCCGAAATTAAATAACTGTATGGATGCCATCAGAGAGGGCGTATCCAGAGTACATATTTTAGATGGAAGAATTCCACACTGTCTGTTATTGGAAATCTTTACAAACAAGGGTATTGGAACCGCTATTTTAGGTGATAAGGAGATGAAATTCTACGATGGAAAGTAAAAAATATATTGATGCCTGCGAGGAATATATTCTTCATACATACAACCGTTACCAGATTGTATTAGAAAAAGGCGATGGTGTTTATTTATATGATGCAGAAGGAAAAGAATATCTGGATTTCGGTGCAGGTATTGCGGTATTTGCGTTAGGATACAATGACAAAGAATATTCTGATGCCTTAAAGGCGCAGATTGATAAGTTAATACATACTTCAAATTTGTTTTATAACATACCGGCAGCAAAGGCAGCAGAAAAGCTGGTGAAAGCTTCCGGATTAAGCAAAGCATTCTTTACAAACAGTGGTACAGAAGCCATTGAAGGGGCTATCAAAGTAGCTCGTAAATATGCTTACAACAAAGATGGAAACACAGACCATGAAATTATCGCAATGAATCATTCCTTCCACGGAAGAAGTCTGGGGGCGTTATCTGTTACCGGAAATCCAAAGTATCAGGAAGCTTTCAAACCTTTGATTGGTGGAATTAAGTTTGCAGATTTCAATGATTTAGAAAGCGTAAAGGCTCAGATAAACGAGAAAACCTGTGCAATTATTATGGAAACCGTGCAGGGTGAAGGCGGAATCTATCCGGCAGAACCGGAATTTTTAAAGGGCGTAAAGAAACTTTGTGAAGAAAATGACATTCTTTTGATTTTGGATGAAATCCAGTGCGGAATGGGAAGAACCGGAAGCATGTTTGCATGGCAGGATTACGGTGTAGAGCCGGATGTGATGACCTGTGCCAAAGCGTTGGGCTGTGGTGTGCCGGTGGGAGCATTTGTATTAAATGAGAAGGCTGCTAAGGCATCCTTAGTAGCAGGTGACCATGGAACTACCTATGGTGGCAATCCATTTGCCTGTGCAGCGGTAGATAAGGTGTTTGAAATCTTTGAAGAACGTGATATTACATCCCACGTAAAGGAAATCAGTGTTTATCTGGAAGAAAAACTGGATGCATTGGTGGCTGATTCTGATATCTTCACTGCAAGACGTGGAAAAGGTCTGATGCAGGGGCTTGTGGTAAAAGATGGCGTAAAACCGGGAGATATTGTAAATAAGGCTCTGGATAATGGGTTGATTGTAATTACAGCCGGAAGTAATGTGGTTCGTATGGTACCGCCATTGGTGATTACCAAAGCTCACGTGGATGAAATGATAGAAAAGCTACAAAAAAGTTTATAAAATGGAGAACACAACATGAGAATAAAGAAAAGAATTTCCATGCTTGCTGTAATTATATTGCTTGTGTTTATGGTATGGTATGGATTGGAAGACTCCATGACAGAAGGTGAAAATACAACTACTCAGACAGGAGAAGAAGTAACCCTGAATGTATGGTATGCAGATGAAAGCCTGCAGGCGTACATTGAAGGGGCAGCAAAAAGCTATGAAGAAAAGAATCATGTGAAAGTAAAAACAAAACAGATTGCAGAAATTGATTACATTGAAATGATTCATAATAGCAGTGTGGGTGAAGAATTTGAGGGACCGGATGTGTATCTGGTTACCAATGATCAGTTGGAAATGGTAGAACTGGCGGGGCTTACCAGTGTGGTGGAAAAACATCATAACCACTATAGCACCGACTATTATGGAAACACAGCACTTCATGCAGTAAGGTACAATGGAAATCAGATTGCATATCCTATCAGTTTTGAAACAAGCTTTTTGTTGTATAACAAAGATTATATTCAGGTGGAACAGACCATAGAAGCGGAGGATAATGGAGAAGAGATTCCGGAACAGGCAGAAACTCAGAAAGTAGAAGTAATACCAAAGACAATAGAGGAACTAAAGGATTTTTCTGAATATTTTGAGGGTGCAGAAGGCGTGGAAAACATATTCCGTTTTGACGTAGCTGATATTTTTTATACTTACTTTTTTGTGGGGGATTATCTGAAATTAGGCGGTCAGGATGGAGATAATGCCGGTGTTGTGGATGTGGCAAATGAAAATGTAGTTCAGTGCCTTACAGCTTTTCAGGAATTGTCACAGTTTTTTGCCATTGATATAAAAACAATAAATTATGAAACAGTGTTGTCTGAATTCGCAAATGGAAAAACAGTATATGCAATTGCAAAAACGGATGCAGTTCAAAAACTTTCCGAACTGCAGGAAGAAAATGGAACTCAGATTAATTATGGAATTGCAGCACTTCCAAATGTTTCAGAGGAGTTGACAACCAAGGCGTTGTCTGTAACCACAGCAGCTGTTGTAAATGGATATACAAGAAATGAAAAAGAAGCAGACAAATTTGCAGACTATTTGTCCTTTGGATATGCAGATAAATTGTATGAAACTACTGGAAAATACGCAGCAAAAAGGGAAGTAACCACACCAGATAATGTATATCGGGATGAAATTTATGCCCAGTATGAAAATTCAGTGTCCCTGCCCAAGCTGTTAAACGCAAGTAATTTCTGGGTGAATCTGGAAATTGCCTTCTTTAATATCTGGACAGGCGAAGATGTACAGGGACAGATACAGGCGGTTTCAGAACAGGTAAAAGAACAATTAAATCATTAAAAATTCTCAAAGCGGTTGTTAAGAAACATCCGCTTTGTTTTTATTTTCGGAAAAAATATGAAAAAAATTCCTAGATTTTTTAATTTTTTTGTTGTAAAATTGTGAAATTTTAGATAAAATAAAAGTATCCATATGCAATAGGGTATCCTCAAAAGGAGGATATCATGAAAAATAAAAAAGTAAAGTATATATGTATTTTAATTTTCCTTATTCTGTGTGGGCTTTTTTATACCACAACAGATAATGACAAGAACATACAAAATCTAAGTGTTTCCGATGAGAGTTTGGCAGAACAGACGAAAGAACCAGAAATAAGTATACAACCGGAGCCAACAAAAGTGGATAAAAGCGACATATATGTCTATGTCTGTGGAGCAGTGGTAAATCCGGGAGTATATCAGGTCAAAGAGGATGCCAGAGTATATCAGTTGATTCAGATGGCAGGAGGGATTTTGCCGGAAGGTGCCGGAAATTGCGTGAATCAGGCGGCAACCGTTATGGACGGGGAGCAATTGTATGTACCATTTCAAGCAGAGGTGGAAATGGGTGTTATGGATTCGGAAGGTAAAGAAAGTGGGGAAAGCAGTGTCAATATTAACACTGCAGGATTAGAAGAATTGATGACCCTGCCGGGTATTGGAGAATCTAAGGCACAGGCAATTATTCAATACAGGGAAGAACATGGAGGCTTTCAAAGTATTGAGGAATTGACCAACATTGCAGGAATAAAAAATGGTGTATACGAAAAAATAAAAGAACTAGTGAGGATTAGGTGAAGAAAATGGGAAAGAAAGTTTTAGTAGTCGATGATGAAAAATTAATTGTCAAGGGGATTCGTTTCAGTTTAGAACAGGATGGTATGGAAGTAGATTGTGCGTACGATGGTGAGGAAGCCATCGAGTATGCAAAAGCAAATGAATATGATATTATTCTGTTAGACGTTATGCTTCCTAAATTTACCGGTTTCGAAGTGTGCCAGCAGGTAAGAGAATTTTCTAATGTACCGATTGTTATGTTGACAGCAAAAGGGGATGACATGGATAAAATTTTAGGTCTGGAATATGGTGCGGATGATTATATTACAAAACCATTTAACATTCTGGAAGTAAAGGCAAGAATCAAAGCTATTTTACGTCGTGGAACTGCCAAGGAAGATTCTGAACAGAAACAGGATGTGATGGAAGCAGGGGATATGAAATTAGACTGCGATGGAAGAAGATTGTATATTGCGGAAGAAGAGATTAACCTGACAGCAAAAGAATTCGACGTATTAGAACTTCTTGTAATGAATCCGAATAAAGTATACAGCAGAGAAAAATTATTGAATTTAATCTGGGGCGAAGATTATCCGGGAGATGTAAGAACCGTGGATGTTCATATTCGAAGACTTCGTGAAAAAATCGAAAAAAATCCGAGTGAACCGAAATATGTGCATACAAAATGGGGTGTCGGATACTACTTCCAAGTATAGTGAAGTAATGATATTTGGAAGGAGTGGATGATATATGAAAGCATTAGATGAATTACTTCATAGTCTGCGCCTTAGAATATTTTTTGTGGTTTTAATTGTGGGAATTATCCCTGCCTTGTGCTTAAAATATGGGGTGTTACACTTTTATGAGGAAGAGGCAATTTCTAATCGAAGTATTGAAATACAGGCACAGTGTAACAGCATTTCTAACCAGTTGATTAATTATAATTATATGTACGATACTTCTTCAGAGAAGGTAAATGCTGAACTGGCACAGTTATCTAATATTTATGATGGACGTATTATTATTGTGGACAGCGCTCTTAGAATCGTGAAGGATACCTATTCTCTGGACGAAGGGAAAACAATAGTTTCTTCGGAAGTAATTAAGTGTTTTAAGGGAGAAAATACAGTACATTATGACAAAAATGAGCGATACATAGAGTTGACGGTTCCTGTAATAAATAGTATGGCAAACAATGGGCAGTCAATTGTAGGTGTTATGCTGGTTAGTGTTTCCATTGATTCTATTAAGACAACACTGGAGAATCTAACAACGAAGTTGGATTTGATTGTGCTGGTAATTGTAATTATTGTGATGCTGGTTGCTGTAATGTTCTCTAAATCCATTGTGAATCCATTCCTGAAGATGACAGATTCCATTGCGGAATGGGGAGAAGAAGTGGAGGTAGAGGCTGTTTCAAAGACGATGACGGAATTTACAGAAACACATCTGATTGCTGAATCCTTTGCAAGTCTGTTGTCTAAAATGAAAAGTGTGGATAAGGCAAGACAGGAATTTGTTTCTAATGTGAGCCATGAATTAAAAACTCCATTGACCTCTATGAAGGTGTTGGCAGATTCTCTTATGGCAATGGGAGATGCACCAGCAGAGCTTTACAAAGAATTTATGACAGACATGTCAGAAGAAATTGATAGAGAAAATAAGATTATCAATGATTTACTTTCACTGGTAAAAATGGATAAAACGGAGGCGAAACCGGATATAGAATCCAAATCAGTAAATGACTTGATTGAAGTGATTATGAAACGTTTACGTCCGATTGCCAAGAAGAGAAATATTGAACTGGTATTTGAAAGTTTCCGTGAGGTAACAGCAGAAATTGATGAGGTAAAATTCACACTTGCGATTTCTAACCTTGTGGAAAATGCGATTAAATATAATATTGAGAATGGATGGGTTCATGTATCATTAAATGCAGACCACAAAGATATGTATATTACGGTGGCTGATTCAGGCATTGGTATTCCGGAGGAGGCTATTAATGATATTTTTGAACGTTTTTACCGGGTGGATAAATCCCACTCAAGAGAAATTGGGGGTACCGGACTTGGTCTTGCCATAACAAAAAATGCAATTTTAATGCATCATGGAACAGTAAAAGTTTCCAGTAAGGTTGGTGAGGGAACAAAATTCACGGTAAGAATACCATTGAGTTATATTGAGTAAAGGTAGTGCAGAAATGAAAAAGAAAATAAAAATTTTAGCTATGTTTGCCTTACTATGCTTGATGACAGCTTGTTCTCAAGCAAATAATGAGGAAATGGTGACAGAACTTCCGGAGGGGACATTTCAGGTTTTTTATATCAGCAATGAAACGTCTACTTTGGATATAGAGGCATATATGGCAACAGAATCTGCCACAGAAAAACTTGTGGATGAGTTGTTTGAAAAACTGAAACAGCCAGTCGGTCTTGCACATAAGTGTGCAGTTCCGGAAAACGTGGAAATGTTAAGTTATTCACTGGATGAGGAACAGTTAACACTGTATTTTGGGGAATCTTATTATGATATGGAGTCCATTACTGAAGTACTTTGCAGGGCAGCGATTGTAAGAACCTTAACCCAGATAGAGGGAATCGCCGGAGTGGAATTTCTAGTAAATAATCAGCCGTTGGTAGATGCTACCGGACATACCATCGGACTCATGACCAGTGATACTTTTATGGAAAATATGGGTTCAGAAATTAACTCTTATCAGGAAACAGAATTAAAGCTGTATTTTAGTAATACTAAAGGTGATGGGTTGATCATGGTAAAGAGAAAGCTGTTGTATAATACAAATATCTCCATGGAAAAACTGATTGTGGAACAGTTGTTAAAGGGAATCGATGCAGAAGAAAGTGGTAATCTTGCAAAAGCATCTTTACCGGAAAATACAAAACTTTTGAATTTGTATGTAAAAGATGGTGTGTGTTATGTGAACTTTGATGACAATTTTTTAAAACAGTCTATGGGTGTAGATGAAGACGTAGTTATCTATTCCTTGGTGAATTCACTAACAGAACTGCCAACAATTACAAAGGTGCAGGTTTCCATTAATGGTGTTTCGAATAGAACATTTAAAGAAAAGATTAATTTGAACACAATGTTTGAGCGAAATGTTGATTATATTCAAAACTAATGTTAATCCCCTGACAGATTCTGTCAGGGGATTGTTCGAAAGAAAGGAGAAAGTATTTGGAAAAACGGCCAATATGTATGGGAGTGCTTTTTTTCATAATAGTAATTCTTATCTTTACTGGAAATAAGGTAAGGACAGGAGTGATTCTTAATGAAAAAGAGTTATCACTGGAAAATGGAGAGAAGCTGTGGCTATTGGGGGAAATAGAAAAAAAAGAACCTAATACAGAGGGAATTGCAATTACGCTAAAAGGTGCTCATCCTGAGGAGGCACCACAGGAACAATACCGGATTCAGGTATACATATCAAAGGAAACATCTTGTCAAATCGGCGACAAAATCAGGGTTTATGGAAAAATAAAGAGATTACAGGTAAGCAAAAATAAAGGAATGTTTAATCAGGCTTTGTATTACAAGGCAAAAAATATTCAATATACCTGTAATGGTGAAGAAGTTCAGTTGGTGGAAACAGGAAAAGTAAGTTGGAGAGAAGGGATATATCAAATCAGAATGAAATTGTACTTCAGGCTGCAGGAAATTTTTCCGGAAAATACGGCGGAATTGTTAGCAGCAATTCTTTTGGGGATAAAGAGCGGGCTTGAGGAAGAAACGAAAAACTTGTATCAGAAGGCAGGCATACTTCATTTGATTTCTATTTCCGGACTTCATATCAGTTGTATTGGGCTTGGTTTGTATCATTTTCTGCGAAAGATAGGAGGTGGTTTTGGAGTAAGTGGAATGATAACAACTATATTTTTAGTGATTTATGGAGTTTTAAGCGGAGAAAGTGTATCGGCACAGCGGGCAATTATTATGGCTTTTTTTATGATGGGAGCCTGGTATTTGGGGAGAAGCTATGACTTGCTTACCGCGCTTTCTTATGCAGCCTTGTTTATTTTGTTAAAATCTCCATACCAGCTGTATCAGGCCGGGTTTCAATTGTCCTTTGGAGCCGTTTTAGGGATTGGTGTTGTGGCACCGGAACTTGTACGGGCATTTGGCAGGAACAATAAGCTTGTAAAGGCAATAGTGACAAATCTGGGAATACAGTTAACTACGCTACCGATAATCCTGTATTATTATTATGAAATTCCTTTATACAGTTTGTTGTTGAATCTGGTCCTGGTTCCATGTATGAGTATTATATTGTGTTCCGGTTTGTTGGGAGTAGCCTGTTCCTTTCTTGGAATAGGTATTGGAAAATTTTGGGGCTCAGGAGCAATTTTATTGCTGAAAGCTTACGAAAAAATGGCGGATATTACGTTACATCTGCCTTTTTCTAATATTCGTTGGGGACAACCTACGCTAACCGGAATTTGCTGTTACTATCTTTTGTTAGTCTTTTGTGTGTTTGTGTTTCATAAAATGAATGAAAGAAAAGATAAGATTTTTCAGGAGGAATCCCATTTATATGGAGAATTTGGCTGGGAAGATAAGGTTAATCTATGTGGCTTTGGTGTACTGCTGCTTTCCTGTCTATTGTTGAAATATCAGCCACAGGAGCCTTTAAAGATTACTATGCTGGATGTGGGACAGGGAGACGGTATTGTGATTGAAGAAAGCAATGCAGGTGTCTATTTAGTGGATGGAGGAAGCAGTGATGTAAAGCAGGTGGGAAAATATCGTATTCTGCCGTTTTTAAAGGCTGAGGGGATTTCAAAAATACAGGGAATATTTATCAGCCATATGGATTCAGATCATATTTCCGGCATCAAAGAATTGCTGGAAAGTCATAGTCAGGGGGAAATAGAGATTGGGCAGGTATATTTGCCGGACATTGAAGGGAAAGATGAAGCTTACCTGGGAATGGAAGAAAAAATAAAAGAACAAAATATAGGGATTACATATTTGTCACGGGGAATGCAGTTAAAACAGCAGGGCTTGGAAATAGAGCTATTGCAACCGGTTTCAAAAGGACTGTATCAGGAAAGAAATGAGTATTCTATGGTATTCCGCCTTGTTTATCAGGATTTTTCCATGCTTTTTACAGGAGATGTGGAAGGACAGGGGGAGGAAGAACTGCTTAAATCAGGAAAGTTGGAGAAAACTACAATTTTAAAGACGGCTCACCATGGTTCCGAATATACCATGGGAGAGGAGACACTCTCTTGCATACAGCCGGAAGTTACGTTGATATCCTGTGGTGCAGATAATTCTTATGGCCATCCTCACAAAGGATTTTTAGATAGAGTTAATAAATTTAATTCTAAAGTTTATGTTACAATGAATCAGGGTGCAATAACGGTTGAAACAGATGGGGCACATATGATAATATATGAGAAGTGCGAACAATGAGGTATTGTGTATGAAAAGTATAAATGAAGATATTAAAAACAATAGTTTTAAGCAGGTTTACCTATTGTATGGAGAAGAAGCCTATTTAAAACGAATGTACAAAGAAAAATTAAGAAATGCTTTAGTTGAAAAAGACGATACAATGAATTACAATTATTATGCTGGAAAAGGAATTTCAATTCCGGAAATTATTGATATTGGAGAAACACTGCCATTTTTTGCAGAACGCAGATTGATTGTAATTGAGAATTCCGGTTTATTTAAGTCCTCCAATGATTTTTCGGACTATGTAAAGGAACTGCCGGAAACCACTTATTTATTATTTGTAGAGGAAGAAGTGGATAAACGGAACAAATTGTTTAAGGCAGTAAAGGATAAGGGCAGGGTCATTGAAATGGTAAGGCAGGATAGTAAAACCTTAACCACTTGGATACTGTCAAAACTTAAGTCAGAAAATAAAAATATTACCAGGGCGGCATTGGAACTGTTTTTAACCAAAACCGGCGATGATATGGAACATATCGAAAAGGAGTTGGAAAAGCTGGTTTGCTACTGTATGGATAAAGATTCCATTACTCCGGAAGAGGTAGAGGTGGTTTGTACAGTAACTGTTACCAATAAAATTTTTGATATGATAAGTGCCATTGCAGAGAAAAAGCAAGAGAAGGCATTAAATTTGTATTATGATCTGTTATCTTTAAAGGAGCCGCCTATGCGAATTTTGTTTTTGATTGTACGTCAGTTTAACTTGCTTTTACAGGTCAAGGAAATGAAGCGCTTGGGAAAAGACAACAGTGAAATTGCAAAGAGAACATCTTTAGCCCCCTTTCTTGTGGGGAAATATTTTGCTCAGGCAGGGCATTTTGAAAAGGAACAGTTGAAAATTGCACTTCAGGATTGTGTGGAAACAGAAGAAGCTGTAAAAAGTGGACGTTTAAACGATAAAATTGGCGTGGAAATGCTGATTGTGAAATATAGTGCATAATAGAGGTAAAAAAATGGAACATAACAGATTAAAGGCAAAAGAAGAAATTTTATATTATACTCAGGAGTTGATTCAGGCTCTTGTAGAGGCAGATATTGTGCGGACTGCTCATGCCAGAGAAGAAATATTAAGAAATGCAGACATTGTGTTTAAGACGGAAGAAGATAAGCTGAATGTGTATAAAATTGTAGCAGCATCCTATAATGGGGCGTATAATCAGGCAGAGGCACTTCCTATTGCAAAGAGAATTGTAAAGATTACCAGAAATAGTTTTCCAAAAAATTCTCCGGAACAGATTGAAGCATATGATATGTTGGCATGCATTTCGCTGGCAGCAGGGGAATGTGACAATGCGTTAAAGCTGGCAGAGGAATTAAAGCGATTTTATACAGGAAAATATGGAAAAGAAGATAAAAAGACCATTAAAATCACTGCATTGGCAGGTAGAAGCTACTGGAAGATGGGGGATTATAAAAATGGGTATCAGAGAATGCTGGAAGCCTATGAAGCATCAGAAAGTTATTATGGTCCGGCAGATGTAGATACGTTGAATTACCGCAGGGAACTGACTATGTGTGATTATTATCTGGGAAACACAAAAGAGGCATACGAAAATATGGTGCGAATCTATGATATTTGCCTGTTGCAGTATGGCGAGAATCATACAGTAACGTTAAAGACGTCCCAGAATCTCTTGGAAATTGTGAAAGAGTGGAAAATGAAACCGGAGGGGGTATTATAAATGAAATTATTATCTTTTGTGGTGCCTTGCTATAATTCAGAGCAATATATGAAAAAATGCATTGACTCCATTTTGGTAGGTGGAGAGGAAGTAGAAATCCTTATTGTGGATGATGGTTCTGTAGATCGTACTCCAGAGATTGCAGATGAGTATGAGAGAAAATATCCTGGTATTGTAAAGGCTATCCATCAGGAAAACGGTGGTCATGGAGAGGCAGTAAATGCAGGTATAAGAAATGCGACAGGCTTATTTTTCAAAGTGGTTGACAGTGATGACTGGGTAAGCGAGGGCGCGTACCGAAAGATTTTAAGTGTGTTGGAAGAAATCACCCGGTCAGGAACAAGACTGGATATGCTGATTAGTAATTTCGTGTATGATAAAGTAGGGACCAAAAGGAAGAAGGTTATGAGATATACTACCGCACTTCCGGAAAATCAGATTTTTACGTGGAATGATGTAAAACACTTTCATAAGGGACAGTATATTTTGATGCATTCTGTAATTTATCGTACCCAGATATTACGAGAGTGCGGATTGGAATTGCCAAAGCATACCTTCTATGTGGATAATATTTTTGTGTTTAATCCATTGCCATATGTAAAGACTATGTACTATTTAAATGAGAATTTTTATCGGTATTTTATCGGAAGAGAAGACCAGTCTGTAAATGAGGAAGTAATGATTCGCAGAATTGACCAGCAGTTAAAGGTAAATAAGCTGATGATTGATTATATAAACTTGTCAAAATTAAACAATCGAAAGTTACGGAATTATATGATAAGTTATTTGGACATCATAATGACGGTGTCTTCGATTATGCTAATTAAATCGGGAACCGATGAAAATTATGAAAAGAAGAAGGAACTTTGGGAATACTTAAAAAAGCGGGACAGACGGCTGTATTTAAAAATACGTTGTGGAATTTTGGGAAGATATATGAATCTGCCTGGAAAAGGTGGACGTCAGGTATCGGTGGCCGGATATAAAATCATGCAGAAATTTTTCGGATTTAACTAAAAAAACCTCGAACAACTTTGGGTTACATGGTTGTTCGAGGATTTATATTATTCTGTTTCTTTTAGGTTTAATTCTCTTCTGCGCTGAGCAAAAGCAAGGAATTCTTTTCCATAAGCTAATGGATAGATTACCACTGCCATAAGAAGTGCAGTAAGCACATCAAACATGGAATGCTGTTTTAAAAATACCGTTGACATACAGATTGATACCATAAGGATAAAGGAACCGGTACGAATGAGCTTTTTATCCTTCAATGTACTGGAATGTATGACTGCAATGTGTGTTCCAATAGAATTATATACATGGATACTAGGGAATAAATTGGTTGGTGTATCCGTTGACTGTAACCACATTACCATCTGGGTAAAAATAGAAGAGTCCGGATAGACTTCCGGACGCAGGTGGTGTCCGTTTGGATACAGGGTAGATACAATCAAAAATATGGTCATTCCCGTAAACAAGAAAATACAATTCCGTTTGAAGTCAGCTGCGTTAGTAAAACACTGATACACAAGGACTGCTGATACATACGCAAACCATAACATGTAAGGTATGATAAAAATAGAAAGAAACGGTATTTTGTCATCAATTTCCATATGTATTACATGGAAATTACTGGTAACATGGTTTTCCAGATATATAAACCATGGAAGGTAAAGTAATCCATAGGAAAACCATAAAATGTGTTTGTATTTTTTAAAAAATGTTTTCATAAAAATGCCTCCCCGAAATTTCTAAAAAATTATATCACAGGTTTTTAAAATGCACAATACTACGCAATAAAGCCTTCAAAAATAAAAGAATCAAATTTCTTAAAGGAATCAGCGTAAGCCTTTGGCGAATCAATGGTCCAGGCAAAGGTGGGTACGCGGAAAATATAGCGGTTTAGAAGATAACTTAAGTTAAAGGTATCCTTGTAACAGAAAGAAATAAAATCCGGTCGTGCCAAAATGTTGGTTAATAAGTATTTTACAAGAAAGCAAAGGAAGAAACCGCCATCTGCAACAGGTCTGGTCAGGTTACCGGATAACTGTCCCCGCACAATGTCGGGACGGTGAATACGGTACCAGAGTAAAGCCAGTGTATTGAAAGATTCAATGCAGTATTTTCCTTTATAATTACGTAATACCTCATCTACCAGGCGACAGGTGAGTGTGCTGAATACGGGAAGTTTGATTTCGATTAACAGTGGAACAGAACCATTTACCATTTTTAATACTTCGGATAGCAATGGAATTTTGCAGTCCGTGGCAAGTAATGATAGTTCGCAGAGTTCTCGATAAGTTTTATCCCGTACGTTTACGTCAATTCCACACATACGGCTTAAAGTATTGTCGTGGAAGACAATTAGTTTGTTATCCTTTGTAATCTGAACATCCATTTCAATCCCATAACCGCTTTCTACCGCCTTTGTAAAGGCTGGCAGAGAATTTTCCGGACAGGAATTTTCATTGGAAAATAATCCCCGGTGGGCATAGCATTTTCCCATATATTCTCTGGTAACCTTTCTTTTTGGAAAACGGGGGGCAATAAGAATTAGATATACAAGTAATACAAACAGAGTAATCATCAAATATCTCATAAGATAAAAGCCCCTTTGTAAATAATAAAATAAATTCCATTACCCACCTTAGCACACCGAAAGATTGAAATCAATATCAAATATAAAATCTTCAGAAAAGATTAAAAAAATCCAATATTTAATATAGCATTTTCGTAACAAAAATGTTATAATATTGAAACAAGTAGCAATGAGAGATAAATGATTCAAAACAACGGTGAAAAAGATGGATATAATAAAAGAAAAAATAATTTCTTATGGAAAAGAGCATCCGAAAGATAAAAATATGGTTATCGCAGCACTTGCAGTGATTATTTTCGTAGAGAATATAAAGAAAGCAATCCGGTTAAGAGTGGGAAAAAGACGGCTGGAATTGGCAGGGGGAGAAAATATGTATGAATACGAGGAACAATCTGGTGGATACCGTACAAGTATAAGAAATGTGGAATACAACAGTGAACAGGTTAAGAAGCAGTTAAAACCTGTGAACAGAATTGTAGTGGTACCGGTAGCTGTGGTATGTGTAGCAGCACTTACAATGACAGGGCTTACAGGAAAGTTAAATCTTCCATCTAAAGTCAGTGCCAGTGAAAGTCAGAATAATCTGTTAGTTGGGGAAGAAACAGAAATGAATTCGCAAGTGCAGGAAGTGGAAGCAGAAGTAGTAGCAAAGACAGAAACACAGACACAGGCATATGTGGAAGAAAATGTTATGGTTGATAATGATACATTGCCTTGGAATTTGATTCTTATCAATGATGATTATGCAGTGCCGGATGATTATGATATGGAACTGGTATACATAGAAGGGAAACAGGTAGATGCAAGAATTACAGAAAGTCTAAAAGAAATGTTGAATGATGCAAGAACAGCAGGAATGAAATGTAAAATATGTTCCGGCTATCGTACCTTTCAAAAACAGGAAAGCTTAGTCAAAAAAGATGTAGCAAAGTACAAAGCAAAAGGATATGATGAAGAAGATGCATTAAGACTTACTTATGAAGGTGTAGCACCGGCAGGACACAGTGAACATCAGACGGGACTTGCGGTAGATATTGTAAGCTACTACCATCAGAGCCTGGATGCAGCTCATGCAGATACAAAAGAAGCAATTTGGTTAAAAGAGCATTGCAAGGAGTACGGATTTATTGTAAGATATATGGAAGGGAAAGAAGATATTACCCACAGAAAAGCAGAATCCTGGCATTTCAGATATGTAGGTGTGGAGGCTGCTACCTATATTATGGAAAATGACATTACTCTGGAAGAATATCTGGAGGAATACATAACAAATAATTAAAACGGAGGACGAGAAATGTATTCATTAGACGAAGTAAAAGCAGTGGACATGGAAGTTGCTCAGGCAATTGAAGAAGAAGTAGCAAGACAGAACAGCCATATTGAGCTGATTGCATCCGAAAACTGGGTGAGCAAGGCTGTTATGGCAGCTATGGGAAGTCCTATGACAAACAAATATGCAGAAGGATATCCGGGAAAACGTTATTACGGCGGATGTGACTGTGTAGACGTTGTAGAAAATTTAGCAATCAAACGTGCATGTGAATTGTTTGGATGTGATTATGCAAACGTTCAGCCACATTCCGGTGCACAGGCAAACCTTGCAGTATTTTTTGCAATGTTAGAGCCGGGAGATACCGTAATGGGTATGAATCTCGACCATGGCGGACATTTGACACATGGAAGCCCTGTAAATATTTCAGGAAAATACTTCAACATTGTGCCATATGGTGTAAACGATGACGGATTTATTGATTATGATAAATTAAGAGAAATTGCATTAGAAGCAAAACCAAAGTTAATTGTGGCAGGTGCAAGTGCCTATGCAAGAACAATTGACTTCAAGAAATTCAGAGAAGTAGCAGATGAAGTGGGTGCATATCTGATGGTAGATATGGCTCATATTGCTGGTCTTGTGGCAGCAGGAATTCATCCGTCACCAATGCCATACGCAGATGTGGTAACAACTACAACTCATAAAACATTAAGAGGACCAAGAGGCGGTCTGATTCTTGCAAACAAAGAAGCAGCAGAGAAATTTAACTTTAACAAAGCAGTATTCCCGGGAATTCAGGGTGGACCTTTAATGCATGTAATCGCAGCAAAAGCAGTATGTTTTGAAGAAGCTTTGCAGCCGGAATTCAAAGAATATCAGAAGCAGGTTGCATTAAATGCGCAGGCATTATGTAAGGGATTACAGAAACGTGACATCAAGATTGTATCTGATGGAACAGATAACCACTTAATGTTAGTTGATTTAACACCATATGACCTTACAGGAAAAGAAATTGAAAAGTTATTGGATTCTGTTAACATTACATGTAATAAAAATACAATTCCAAATGACCCGAAATCCCCATTCGTAACCAGTGGTATCCGTCTTGGTTCACCAGCGGTTACATCTCGTGGATTTAAAGAAGAGGATATGGATGTGGTAGCAGAAGCTATCGCTATGATGATTAAAGATGCATCTAAGGCAGAAGAAGCAAGAGCGTTAGTAAAATCTTTGACAGATAAATATCCATTAGTATAAGAATATTATAAAACTACAAGCTCTACATAAATATTGGGGTGCGATTTAGTGTCGCATCCCAATATTTTATGGTAGAGCTTGTAGTTTACCATTGTTTGCGATAAACTTTGGGCGTACATCCTTCCAGCTTGCGAAAGACTTTCGTGAAATAATTGGTATCCGGTATACCACATTTACCTGCAATTTCTTCGATTTTTAAGTCTGTAAAACGAAGGAGTGTCTTAGCGTAAGTAATACGACAAGACGTGATATGACTGCCCACAGTAACACCATAAGTATCTTTAAATTCACGGGCAAGATAATATTTGCTGATAAAAAAAGCTTCTGCCAACTGGCTCAAAGAAATATCCTCTGCAAAATGAATATCAATATATTCCTTAATTTCCCGTATTTTTATAGAAGCCTTATCCTCCGACTCCTTTTGATTGTGGCTGATACACAGAGTAAGCAAATCCGTAATGGACTTGTGAATCAAAAACTCCGAAGCTATATCCTTTTTCGAGGATAGCTGCATACACTGCTCAATAATAGAAGTAAAATCGGTAAAACTTTCCACATGAAATAAAACCGAAGGAACCAGTGTATTATAATAGGTAAGAAAAGAAATAGCATCCCTGCCGTTAAAATGAATCCACATAAGCTCCCAAGGTTCCTCCTCACTACTCTGATGGGAATAGGAATTGGCACAGTTAATCAATAGACAATCCTTAGGAGAAAGCAGATACTCCTGATTCTGATAAGTAAATTTACCTCTGCCCGACAAAACAATAAGAAACAAATAGGAATCCAACTTTTCGCGCTTAGAAATATGGCTTTTTAAACTTTTTAAATAACCGGCTTCCTGAAGATAAAGCAAATTTGTTTTGGCAAAGTCGCTGGGGGTGTTCAGAACACGGTCGGATTTCGTGACAGATTCTTGGGTGTAAATTGAAAATGGTTGTAACATGATTTCCTCCTTGGGTGTGTCGGTGGGTTTGATGTTGCGGTGGGTGTGGTGGTAGGTTGGACAAAGGGAGCGGGCAGGGCGGAACGGTTCCGGGGGATAAGATGCTGTAGGGCATCCCACTTGAGGGGTGGGGTGAACGGGACGCAACCGGTGCAAACTCGCCATCCATGGCTCGACTTGCACCTTTCCCGGACGTCCTGTCCGGGAATTGCTAGGGTTAGAGGGATGCCCAACAGCATCTAATCCCCCTCCACAGTCCCGCCCTGCCCGCTCCCTTTGTCCAACCATCAGCAACCTCATCGGCAAACGCAAGATAGGCACGAATACGCAGGATGAAATCAGATTTCATCCTGTGGGAAGGTCGCGGACGGGAGTTTTTTTGAGTAAGTTGAGGGAGCAATTGAACAAACTTAGTAAGCTAAAACTAACCGTCCCCACCCACCATCACTCTCAGTCACCAACCCCTACGCCCTCCACTCCCCTTACCCACCTACGTCCCAACCCGCACCGCAATATTTTACTATAAAAAGTCAACAAACGACATTTACTTCCTAATTATAGTATATTATACTGGAAAATGAAATACAAAAAAATGCTATTTAGAAAAATAAGAAAAGAGGTTAATTATGAGTAAGGTAGCTTTGATTACAGGGATTACAGGTCAGGATGGTTCTTATTTGGCAGAGCTTTTGCTGGATAAGGGATATGAGGTACATGGTATTATCAGACGTCATAGTACGATTTGTACTGACAGAATTGACCATTTATATAATGATAAAGAATTAAGAGATAAGAGATTTTTCCTTCATCATGGAGATTTGACAGATTCTTGTAATCTGCTTTCTTTAATTAATAAGATTAAGCCGGACGAAGTATATAATTTAGCGGCTCAGTCCCATGTGGCTGTTTCTTTTGAAGTTCCGGAATATACAGCAGAAACTACAGGAGTTGGCACCATTCGTTTGTTGGATGCCATTCATCAGAGCGGATTGAAATGTAAATTTTATCAGGCATCTACTTCTGAATTGTTTGGAGGAATTCCGGGAACTGCACCTCAGAGCGAAAAAACACCGTTTTATCCAAAGAGTCCATATGGTGCAGCAAAATTATACTCTTACTGGATTACTGTAAATTACAGAGAGTCTTACGATATGTTTGCATGTAATGGTATTTTGTTTAACCATGAATCACCAAGACGTGGAGAAACCTTTGTTACACGTAAGATTACAAGAGCTGTAGCAGAAATCATGGCTGGCAAGCAGGATACTTTATATCTTGGTAATATGAATGCAAAACGTGACTGGGGATTTGCAGGAGATTATGTAGAAGGAATGTGGAGAATTTTACAGCAGGACAAGCCGGGAGATTATGTGCTTGCAACAAATGAAACTCATACAGTACGTGAATTTGTAGAATTAAGCTTTGCAGAAGTTGGTGTTGAAATTGAATGGCAGGGTGAGGGCGTAGAGGAAAAAGGAATTGATAAAAAGACCGGAAAAGTGTTAGTTGCCATCAATCCAAGATATTTCCGTCCGGCAGAAGTAGAGCTTCTCTGGGGTGATGCTACAAAAGCAGAAACAGAATTAGGATGGCAGCGTAAAGTAAGCTTTAAAGAATTAGTTGCTATGATGGTAGACAGCGATATGAGAGAGTTGGCCGGAATTAGCGCAAAAGAATTTCGTGAAAAAAATGCATAAGGCGCGGGAATTCTTTTAGGAGGATAAATAATGATGGAAAAGAATGCAAAGATTTATGTGGCAGGCCATAGAGGAATGGTTGGCTCTGCCATTGTAAGAGAATTAGAGAAAAAGGGCTATACCAATATTGTAACGAAGACATCCAAGGAACTGGATTTGAGAAGACAGGAACAGGTGGAAGCATTCTTTGCAGAAGAAAAGCCGGAATATGTATTTCTGGCGGCTGCAAAGGTTGGCGGAATTATGGCAAACAGCAAACATCCTGCAGATTTTATGTATGACAACATGATTCTGGAAATGAATGTAATACGTTCTGCCTATGAAAATCAGGTGAAGAAATTAATGTTCCTTGGAAGCTCCTGCATTTATCCAAGAATGGCACCGCAGCCAATGCCGGAAAGCTGTCTTTTGACTTCTGCTTTAGAGCAGACAAATGAAGCTTATGCATTGGCAAAGATTTCCGGGTTAAAATACTGTGAATATTTGAACAAGCAGTACGGAACAGATTATATTAGTGTCATGCCAACGAACCTTTATGGACCAAATGACAATTATCATCCGGAGCATTCTCATGTGTTACCTGCATTAATCAGACGTTTCCATGAAGCAAAAGAGAATAACTTAGCAGAAGTAGTTATCTGGGGAACCGGAACTCCATTGCGGGAATTTTTATATGTAGATGATTTGGCAGAGGCATGTGTTTACTTAATGAACAACTATTCCGGAGATGAAACTGTAAATCTTGGTACCGGTAAAGAAGTGACTATCAAAGAACTGGCAGAAACCGTAAAAGAAGTAGTAGGATACGAAGGAAATCTTACTTTCGATACCACAAAGCCGGACGGTACACCAAGAAAATTGCTGGATGTAAGTAAATTGGAAAAACTTGGATGGAAATATCATACAGAGCTTAAAGACGGAATTAAGCTTGCGTATGAAGACTTCCTTCACAGTGAAATGCGTGCAGAAAGGTAGAAATTAATATGAAAAATACAGCATTAATTATGGCGGGAGGACGTGGGGAACGCTTCTGGCCTCGCAGCAGAAAGAATTTGCCAAAACAGTTTTTGTGTCTTACAGATGATGGGAAAAGTATGATTCAGCTGACTGTGGAGAGAATTCAGAGTCTGGTGGATATTGAGGACGTATATATTGCCACCAATCAGGATTATAAGCAGTTAGTAATGGAGCAACTGCCGGATATTCCGGAAGAAAACATTCTCTGTGAGCCGGTAGGGAAAAATACGGCGCCTTGTATCGGGTTAGGGGCTGTACATATTGCGAAAAAGTATGAAGATGCCGTTATGATGGTGCTTCCTTCCGATCATTTGATTAAGCACAATAAAATGTTTGTAAAAACATTGAAGGATGCCATTGAAATTGCAGAAGAAGACAGAAATTTGGTGACTCTTGGTATTACTCCAACCTATCCGGAAACAGGTTATGGGTATATCAAATTTGACACAGAAGCTATGCGTGGAAACGGATATGCAGTAGAAAAATTTGTGGAAAAGCCAAACTATGAAGTGGCAAGAGAATACTTAAATTCCGGTGAATATCTGTGGAACAGTGGTATGTTTGTGTGGAAAGTTTCTTCTATATTAACGAATATGCAAAAATTTATGCCTGCTACCATGGAAGGCTTAAATCACATCAAGGATGCTATTGGAACGGAAGAACAGCAGGAAGTTCTTGTAAAAGAATTTTCCGGTTTTACATCCGAATCCGTGGATTATGGAATTATGGAAAAAGCTGACGATATTTATATTATTCCGGGTGCTTTCGGTTGGGATGATGTGGGAAGCTGGAATGCAGTGGAGCGTATCAAACAGACCAACGAATTTGGCAATACAGTAACAGGAAATATTATTACTATTGATACGAAAAACTGTATCATAGAAGGCAATAATAAACTGATTGCGGCAGTAGGTCTGGAAAATCTTGTGATTGTAGATACAGAAGATGCCACATTAATTTGTAATAAAAACAGCACTGGAGAGATTAAAAAGGTGCTGGAAAATCTTAAAATTTGTAATCGGACAGAGTATATTTAATTATGATAGAAAGCAGTTAGTCTTTGATAGACAAAGATTAGCTGCTTTTTACAATTTTAAAAAGAAAAATATGCCTGGAAATAAGGGACAATACATTAGAAAAGTAAAAACTAGGAAAAAAGTACGTGTTTTGGGTTGACAGAAATGATGTAAAAGGTTATACTTTGAAAGAATTAACAAAATTGTAATAATTACGAAAAGAAATTGAAAAATAGGAGGTTACCATGAAGACAGGGATTTTACAGAAGCTTCGTGAAAAAAGAAAAATTTTCGCATTGGTTATGATTCTGGTTTGTGTGATTACCACAGTGCCGGACAGTATAGTAGCTAATGCTGCTGCTACAGCAGAAACACCTGCAGTAGTAGAAATTCCGGAAATTGTCAGCAACTCAGCGAATGTACTTTGGGCAGATGGCAGCTCTTACAGTGATAACAATAGTTTAGATGCCATTAAATGGCATTACGATTCATCAGAAAAAAGATACTATTTATATCTTCCTTCCAGTGCAAATTTAGACGAATTAACAATTTGGCATTCTTTTTCTGATACGTTGTACGTGGATGGCACTATGGTAGAAAGCGGTGAAACTACCAACATCTTTGCAGGAGGCGGTAATTTTACGGTAAAGGCAGGTTCTGCTACTTATAAGCTGACTGTGATGAAGTCAGAGAATATTAATACCATGTTTATTACTACAGAAAGTGGAAATCTGGATGCAGTAAATGCCAGCAAATCCAATACTGACTCTGGTGAAATTGTTTATGTAAATAAAAAGGGGAAGGCAGAACAGGTTGGATTAGAACAGATCAAAGGTCGTGGAAATTCTTCCTGGCAGGCGGCACAGGAATTATTTTACAAATATCCTTACAATATTAAACTGGAATCTAAAGTAAAGTTATTTGGCATGGACAAATCAAAGAAATGGTGTTTACTTGCCAATGATTTTGACCAGTCTTTAATTCGTAACAAGTTTGTATTTGATTTAGCAGAAGATGCAGGCCTTGCATATACACCGGAAAGAGAATATGCCGATGTATATCAGAATGGACGTTACATAGGAAACTATCTGGTTACATCTAAGGTGGAAATTGATTCTAAGCGTATAGATATTTATGACTTAGAAGGTGAGACAGAAGATGTAAACAGTGAAGATTTGGAAGATTACTCACGGGGTGGTTCCACCGGAAGTGCCAGTGCAGGAACTTATAAATATTATAACATTCCAAATAATCCGGAAGACATTACCGGCGGTTATTTATTGGAATTTGAACTGGACGAAAGATATCCAAATGAAGCAAGTGGATTTGTAAGTAACAGAAGACAGCAGGTAGTGGTAAAGACTCCGGAATACGCTTCCAAAGCTCAGGTGGAATATATTCGCAACTACTTCCAAAAAATGGAAGATGCTGTGTATTCTTCCGATGGATACAATTCAGATGGTGTATATTATACAGAATATTTAGACATGGAATCGGCAGCTATGATGTACATTATTGAAGAGTTAACCATGGAAAATGATGCTAACGCAACAAGTTTTTACTGCTATAAAGATACCAATGATGTGATTCACTTTGGACCTACATGGGATTTTGACTGGGCGATTGGTGGATACAGCAAAAAAGAGTTATTAGATACCGATTACTTATATGTTCAGAACAAAACAATTTATAACAATAGTACCCAGAAATGCTTTTTGGCAGCTCTTTGCAAACATGAGGATTTCATGAAAGAAGTGGCAAAGGTATGGCAAGAAAATTTCTATCCACTGCTTCAGGTGAGCATTGGAGCAACAGATGCTTACACAGATAATGTGCTTCCAATCACTCAGTACGGTTCTATTGTGGAAAGCTCTGCAAACATGAACTTTAGCAGATTTGACTTTCTTGGAACAACTTATTGGGGAAGTGCGTACACAGGTTCTTCTTTTGAAGCAAATGTAGATTATGTAGATTCCTTTATTAAGAAACGTGTAGCATTTTTGGATTCCTATTTTAGAAGCTTAACCAAGGAATCACAGTTCTATTTTGATAATTCAGCATCAAAATGGTCTGAAGTATATGCATACGTATGGGGCGACTACGGAAATAAAGTAGTTCCTGCAACTTTAATTGATGCTGAAAAGCAGATTTATAAGGTAAGTGTAACAGGACCATATACGAAGGTGATTTTCAAGAATACAGACGGAACAACTTCATGGAAGATTCAGACAAATGACCTTACAATTCCAGCTACAGAAAAGAATTGTTATAAACCAAATGGAACATCAAATAAATGTTCCGGTTCATGGTATGCTTATGTGGAAGGTGATGTAACGCCTACTCCAACAGCACAGCCAACAGAAGTACCAACTGGAAATACTGTGACATTATATTATAACAGCGGATGGACTAATGCATATGTGCATTATAAAGTAAATGGTACATGGACTACTGTACCGGGCGAAAAAATGCAGGCAACGACAGAATATACAGGTTATACATATAAATATGTAATTAATTTGGGAAATGCAGATTCCGCAACGGTATGTTTCAACAATGGAAATGGTTCTTGGGATAGTAAAAATGGTGCAAACTATACTGTGAAAGCAGGATGGTATGGTGTAAGTAATGGGGCTGTGAAGGAATTAGAGCCTCTAGTGATTGTGTCACCGGAACAGCCGATTGCAACTGTAACACCAACGGCAGCACCAACAGCAACAGCAGCACCGACGGCAACAGCAGTACCGACGGCAACAGCAGCACCAACGGCAACAGCAGCACCAACGGAAACACCAACACCGGAAAACGTAGTGACAGTTTACTATAATAACAGTAGTTGGAACAAAGCATACATTCACTATAAAGTAAATGGTACATGGACTACCGTACCGGGAGTGCAGATGGAATCCGTAGATGGTGTATCCGGATATAAATGGAAGTATACCATTGATTTAGGAAATGAAACAAACGCAATCGTATGCTTTAATAATGGAAGCGGTTCTTGGGACAGTAATGGTGAAAATAACTATGTAGTTGAAAGTGGAGATTACGGGGTGAAAAACGGTGTTGTAACTAAGTTAAATCTTACTTACAACGCAACATTAACTTCTGACAAGGCGACAGCTATTGTTGGCAAAGAAGTGATATTTACTTCAACAGCGGCAAATGGTACAAAACCATATTCTTATACATTTGAGATTACGAAGGGTGAAGAAACCATTATTTCTGAAACCACAGAAGAAAATACATTTTGCTGGATACCATCTGAGGAAGGTGACTATAATGTATCAGTCACAGTGACAGATGCTTCCGGAAAAAAGACAAGTGCAGAAATTGAAGATTTTAAAGTAAAAACAGGAAATACTATGGCAGTATATTACAAAAACAGCAGCTGGAGCAAAGCATATATCCATTATAAAGTAAACGGCACATGGACAACCGTACCAGGTGTGAAGATGAAAGATAGTGATAACAGTGAATATACATGGATGTATACTATTGATTTGGGCGAAGCTACAAGCGCAGTAGTATGTTTCAACAATGGAAGTGGCTCCTGGGATAGCAGAAACGGTTCTAACTATACCTTATCAGGAGAAAAGATGGGCGTAAAGAGCGGAAATGTTTATGTAGTGGAATAAAAAATATAATTAGTTTTTTGGGCTGTGCATTAAATAATGCACAGCCCAAATTATTTGATGAATACATATGAAATTGCCCATAAAATGAGGAGTGCCCCGAACGTTTTTCAACGCCGGGGCTATTATGAAAAAATTTATCTATGTGTGTAATGAAAACACTACCTGTAACTCATTTCTAAGTTGTATTTAGTATAACAACGGATTATGAATAAAGTATGAACAAGCTATGAAAAGATTGTAAAAGATATACAAAAGAAATGTGGATGGATTCTAAAAATAAAACAAATTGTACAAAAGATAGCACATTCCATAGAAAACATAAGGAGACTTGGTCCACCTTCTGGTGTTTTGTGAAGCGGGATTTGAGGAAAACTGGAAATCTTGACAAAAGATTGGGTAAAATGCTAAAATAATTATGGCGTTTTGTGCATAAATCTCTTTTTGATATGAGGAGAAATGCATAATTACAAGGTATAATAGAATGTAAATATAGTTATTTATGTATAAAAGTAAAGGGGGAAAACAAATGAAGTATAAAGCACTGTTAACAGGTGAGAATAAATCAGCTATTGATGATTTCTTTTTGCAGATGCAGGATGATTTCGAGGTTCTCACAACATCTAATCGTAATGATGATATTGTGAAACATCTGGAAATTTTCCAACCGGATATTTTTGTTTATTGTATTAATGCAGCATCAGTGAAAGATTTTAACAAAGTGTATTTACTTAAAGGAAAATTACAGAAAAATGGAATACCGCTGGCGGTTATAGGTCCGGAAGAAGCGTGTAAGACATTTGAACGGGTTGCAATTAATGCAGCAGATATTATGTTGATGAAACCTTTGGTGGCAAGCGTCATAGCAGAAAAGATAACAAAATTTCTCGAGCGGAAAAAAGCGGAGGAAGAAGAACGGAAACAACAGGAAGAAGAACAGCGTCAGGCTGAGCTTAAAAAACAGGCAGAAGAAGAAGAGGCAAATAGAAGAAAGCATATTTTAGTTGTTGATGATGATCCGAGAATGCTCAGATTGGTGAACGAGCAGTTGAACGAAACGTATGATGTGGCTACTGCAATTTCAGGCGAACTGGCTATGAAGTTTTTAGAACGTAAACATACAGATTTAATATTGTTAGATTATGAAATGCCGGTTGATAATGGACCGTCTGTTTTGAAAAAACTTCGTGATAATCCGGATACCAAGGATATTCCAGTCGTATTTCTTACCGGTATCACCCAAAAAAGTAAAATACAGGAAGTTCTTGTTATGAAGCCACAAGGTTATCTGCTGAAGCCTATTGATAGTGAAAAACTGTTTAAGGTTATTGCGGATGTGTTAGCTAATAGTTAACAAGTGCAAAGGGGAGGGAAACTATGGAGGCAAAGGGTAAGGATTTAGAAAAAGGTAAACTACAGTTAACAGATTTGGTGGATGTTGAAGTATTACAAAGAATACAGGATGCTTTTTCAGATATGACGGGAATTGCAGCTATAACTGCAGATGTAGATGGGGTTCCTGTTACGAAAGGGTCAAATTTCACAGAATTTTGTGAAAAATATAACAGGGGAACGGAACTGGGATACTCTCGATGCAAGGCATGTGATAAAAGAGGTGCAGAGGCGGCAGTGTGTAAGGGTAAACCGACGGTATATACTTGTCATGCCGGATTGGTGGATTTCGCTGCACCTATTATAGCCAATGGTCAGTTGGTTGGTTGCTTTGTTGGTGGACAAGTACGCATAAAAGAAGCAAATAAGGAAGAGTTTTATAAGGTGGCAGAAGAACTGGGTGTAGATCCGGAAGAATATTATGAAGCGGCAAAGAGGGTAGAAGTTCTGCATAAGGAAACGATTAACAAGGCAGCAAGATTTCTTTATTCTATTGCCGATATTTTATCCAATATGGCATATAGCAAATATCTTGCTTATAATGCAAAGGAAGAAATTCAACAGACCGCAAATATGAAATCGGATTTTCTTGCAAACATGAGTCATGAAATCAGAACTCCTATGAATGCAGTTATTGGTATGGCAGAAATGGCACTGCGGGAAGAACTAACACCTGCAGCGCGAGATTATATCCAGCAAATTAAAGCGTCAGGTCAGACATTACTTACTATCATCAATGATGTTTTGGATTTTTCCAAAATTGAATCAGGGAAAATGGATATTATTATTGATGAGTATGAAACCATGTCGGTAATACATGATGTCACCAGCATTATTATGACCCGGTTAAAGGATAAAAAAGTGGAACTCATTGTGGATGTGGTTCCGGATATTCCGGAAAAATTGTATGGTGATGTGGCTAGGATCAAACAAATACTTATTAATTTAGCGAATAACGCAGCAAAATTTACTAATCGGGGTTATGTTGCGCTACATATAGGTTGCGAGAAACTTGGGGAAGATACAATGGAGATGCAGGTATCTGTGGAAGATACTGGTATTGGAATCAAGGAGTCGGAATTAAAGAAGTTGTTTCAGTCTTTTCAGCAGCTGGACAGCAAACGAAATCGGAATATAGAAGGGACAGGATTAGGGCTTGCTATCACAAAACGATTGTTAGATTTGATGGACGGCAGTATTTATGTAGAAAGTATTTACAATAAAGGAAGTACCTTTTCGTTTTCAATACCACAAAAAATGGTTGAAACGAAATCAGGAATTTACATAGAAGATGCTGAAAAATATCATATTATAGGAGTGGGGACTGAAACTGTAGTACAACAGCAAATTGCAGTTGATGCAGGGCGTCTGGGTGTTTCTTATGAGATGGTATCTGACATTGATGATGTGAAGTTGAATAATATAAATGAAAATGTATTTTTATTTATAGAACATTCCTATTTTTCGCCTTATGTGGAAAATTTCGTGCGTAACCACCCGAAGCTTACGGCGGTATTGATTGTTGATTTTTTTGCAACCGTAGAGTATGACATTCCTAACCTTCGTATTATGAAAAAGCCAATTTATGCCTTAAATTTGTCACTTTTGCTAAAAAATAAGGAGTTGGTAAACGAATGTGATAATGCTGAGGCAAGTACCTTTGATTTTATAGCACCATCAGCAGAAATATTGATAGTTGATGACAATCCGGTGAATCTGACTGTTGCAGAAGGACTGCTGGAACCGTTGCAAATGAAGGTAGAAACTGCCGGTGGGGGATTAGAAGCAGTGGATAAGATATCTTCTCACCATTATGACCTTGTTTTGATGGATCATATGATGCCGGAATTAGATGGAGTGGAAACAACTCATATTATCAGGCGGTTCCATAAAGAATATGATGATGTTCCGATTATTATGCTGACAGCCAATGCTGTGGACGGAACAAAGCAAATGTTTTTGAAAGAAGGAATGAATGACTTTGTTGCAAAGCCAATAGAAGTGCAGGTACTGGCGGCAGCTATAAAGCGTTGGCTTCCAATTGAGAAAATTCAAAAAGTGCACAAAATTCAGACAATGCAGGATACAAAGGTAGAAAACGTGGTAGTAGTCGCAGACTTAGATACAAAAACAGCAATTAAAAGATTGGGAAGTGAAAAACTGTTTTGGACAGTTTTACGGGATTATTACAGAACTATCAGAAAAAAAGCACAAGCGATTGAAGTGGCAGTACAGCAGTCTGACTGGGCGCAATATACTACAGAAGTTCATGCACTGAAAAGTACTTCAAAACAAATTGGTGCGGATCAGCTGTCGGAACTGGCCGCAAAGCTTGAATGTGCAGGTAATGCAAGAGAGATTGACACAATAAAAAGAGAAACGGGAGAACTTCTGGAACAGTATTTAAAATACGATTCCATTTTAAAACCATATTTTATGGAAGAAGTAAAAACAGAACAAAAGAAAGAAAAGATTAGTAAAGAATTTTTTGAGTCATGCATTAAGGATATGGGTCAGGCAATTGAGAATCTGGATATGCTTCGGATGGAATCTATTTTGGCTGAGATAGAGAAATATGAACTTGAAGAAAATCAAGAAATGTTTTACAAACAGATTGCAGTGGCAATAGAAGAATATGATGCCTATGCATGTGAGGACATTTTGAATGAGTGGAAAAAAACTATGTGAATCTTTGGTTGACGAATCATCAAAAATATGTAAAATTATATAGTGGAATAAATTAAAAAATAAAAGGAAAGAAGGCAGATTATGTCAGATAACCAAAAAATTTATGTAGTAGGACACAAAAATCCGGATACGGACTCCATCTGTTCTGCTATTTGCTATGCAGAATTAAAAAACAAAATTACAGGAGAAGCTCACGAAGCAAAAAGAGCTGGGAATGTAAACGAAGAAACACAGTATGTATTAGATTATTTTGGTGTGAAAGCACCGGTATTTTTGGAAAATGCAGAAAATGAAAAAGTGATTTTAGTGGATCACAATGAAATGACACAGACGGTAGATGGTGTTAAAAATGCTGAGATTATGGAAGTAATTGACCATCATAAAATTGGTGATATTTCTACTGATGTTCCAATTTATTTCAGAAACCAGCCGGTAGGATGTACAGCAACTATTATTTATCAGATGTATCAGGAAAACAATCAGGAAGTTACAAAGGAAATCGCAGGTATGTTATGTTCTGCTATTATTTCAGATACATTAATGTTCCGTTCTCCAACTTGTACACCGGTAGATAAGGAAATAGCCTTAAAGCTTGCTGAAATAGCAGGTATTAATGTGGAAGAATACGCGGTAGCAATGTTTAAGGCAGGCAGCAACCTTGCTGACAAGACGCCGGAAGAAATTTTCTATCAGGATTTCAAGAAATTCAATGTGGGAGATGTAAACTTTGGTGTAGGTCAGATTAGTTCTATGGCAACAGATGAATTATTTGAGATTGCTGACCGTCTGAAACCGTATATTGCAAAAGCTTGTGAAGAGCAGGGATTGGATATGATTTTCTTCATGTTGACAGACATTTTAGAAGAATCTACCAACTTAATTTACGCAGGCGCAAAAGCAGGCGAATTTGTAGAAAAAGCTTATGGTGTACCATGTGAAGAAGGAGATTACTATAAGTTAGCTGGCGTAGTATCCAGAAAGAAACAGCTGATTCCTGCATTTATGGCAGCTCTTCAGTAAGAGGAACCATTATGGCAAAACAGGAATGGAAGCCGGGAAATATGCTGTATCCTTTGCCGGCGGTTATGGTAAGTGTGGCAGACAAGGATGGAAATTATAATATTATTACCGTGGCATGGACGGCTACTGTATGTACCAATCCTCCCATGCTTTCCATTTCCGTAAGACCGGAGCGTTATTCTTACCATATGATAAAGGAAACCGGCGAATTTGTAGTGAATCTGACTACAGAGTCTTTGGCATACGCCACGGATTATTGTGGAGTTCGTTCCGGTAAGGATGTAGATAAATTTAAAGAAATGAAGCTGACTCCGGAGGTGGCAAAAAAAGTAAAAGCGCCTTTAATTAAGGAAAGCCCGGTAAATATTGAATGTAAAGTAAGAGAAGTGTTAGAACTTGGCTCTCATCATATGTTTTTGGCAGAAGTGGTGGCAGTTCATGTGGATGAAAGCTATATGAACGAAAAGGGCAAGTTTGAGCTTTCCAAAGCGAAGCCTATTGTGTATTCTCATGGAGAGTACTATGGCATCGGAAAGTTGTTGGGCACCTTTGGATACAGTGTGAGAAAAAAAGAGACCGGACGAAAGAAGTCACGGAAAAAGAAGAAAAAATAATATATAAAATATAGAGGAAATATGCAAAGCAAAAGTATAACTGCTTTGCATATTTTTTTTGTTTTCAGAAATAATATGGAGGAATAAATCGTAAGTGTAGCAGGTGATGAGATGAAAAAGGAAACGGTGTATTTAAAATTAGAACGTGATGTAAAAGTAGTTAACTATAATGTAACAATCAGCGATGTGGCAGGAATCAGCTGTACAGATCAGACTTTGATGGCAAAAATAAAGTGTATTAAATTATTTCAAATTGACGTAAAAAAATCAAAACGAGAGATTATTTCTGTAATTAAGGTGGTTGACAGCATTATCCGTGAATTTCCTGATGCAGAAATTCAGAGCATTGGGGAAATGGAATGTATTGTAGAGTATGTAGGAGATAAAAAGAAACACAAAATTTGGGATATTATAAAAGTTTTTTTTGTTTCTTTGATTGTTTTTTTTGGAGCAGGTTTTGCCATAATGACATTTAATGAAGATGTATCGGTAACGGACGTGTTTGAAAATATTCACACTCTTGTATTTGGAGCGACACCGAAAGGTTCCGGTATCCTGGAAATAGCTTATTCTATTGGATTAGCTCTGGGAATCATTCTTTTTTACAATCACATTGGAGGTAGAAGAATTACAAAAGATCCTACCCCGATTGAGGTACAGATGCGTATGTATGAAAATGAGGTAAATGATGCTTTAGTAGAAACAGCGAACAGAAAGGGTGAGCTTATTGACGTTGATTAAATATGCTTTGCTAATACTATTGGGATTCAGCGGAGGCATCATTGTATCAGGTGGATTGTTTACCGCTTTGTTTACTGTTGGATTGATACCAAGATTTGCAGGAAAAACCCACACAGGGGCCCATGTAATGAAATATGAATCGGCGGTGATTCTGGGAACTGTTTTGGGAAATTTAAATAGTCTGTATAAATATACAATCCCTTTTGGAAATCTATTTATAGGAAGTTATGGATTGTTTTCCGGAATTTTTGTTGGATGTCTTGCCCTGGCTATTGCAGAAGCTTTGGATGGAATTCCTATATTTGCCAGAAGAATTAATTTTCGCCGAGGTCTCGGAATTGGAATACTTGCACTTGCCATAGGAAAAAGTATTGGCAATATTATTTATTTTTTTTACCATTAATGACACTGTGTCGAGAGTATATTTTTTTACAAAAGTGCAATAATATAATTTGAGATTCAAAATATTGGAAAAGAGGAATAGCTATGAATGAAATGCAAAAACAGCAATACAATGACTATGTAGAACAGGTTACACCGAAAACAAATTTAATTTGGAATATGGTAAAAGCATTTATTACCGGTGGAATTATTTGCGTTATCGGACAGGCCATTTTGAATTTTTGTTATGCCCGAGGATTGGACAAGGATGTTGCGGGCAGCTGGTGTTCTATGTTGCTGGTATTATTGAGCGTAGTACTTACAGGATTTAATGTATTCTCAAAAATTGTAGACTTTGGCGGAGCAGGAGCGTTGGTACCCATCACCGGTTTTGCCAATTCTGTGGCAGCACCGGCAGTAGAGTATAAAACAGAAGGACAGGTATTTGGAATCGGATGCAAGATATTTACCATTGCAGGTCCGGTAATTTTGTATGGGATCGTAACCAGCTGGGTACTGGGACTGATTTATTGGCTGTTAAAGGTATTGGGGGTGATGTAATGAACAGACAGGAAGAAATGCCTTTAGGTCTGGGATTTGGATTGGCGATGAACGACCAGGCAATGAATAGCTTTTCTGCCATGACAGAGCAGGAAAAAAGACAGGTAATAGAAGCGGCAAGGAGTACCAGGTCAAAAGTAGAAATGGAGAATCTGATACAGGATATTGCGAAGATGCGATAACATAAGGTATAGTAGAAAAGCACAAAAAACAATCAAAAAGAAATGCGGTATAGTGCAAAATAACCAAAATGTATTGACGAAAGAAGGAAAGTATGGTATTTTTATGTACAAGAGAGTTGATAAAGTATACAAAAGTTTTGGGGGGAAAGCTATGCAGTCGGTAGAAGAAATATTAAAAAGTTTAGAGCTTCCGGAAGAAGACAACAAGCGGAGGAAACATGTGTTGGTAGTTGATGATGACGTAAGAATGTTGCGTTTGATTAAGAAATATCTGGACAATGATTACGATGTAGCGACCGCAGTGAATGGAAAAGTTGCTTTGAAGTTTTTACAAACGAAACATACGGACTTGATTTTACTGGATTACGAAATGCCTATAGAGGACGGACCATCTGTATTGAAAAAGATAAGAAAAGATGAAAAGCTGAGTAAACTTCCAGTAGTCTTTTTGACAGGAGTTTCTTCCAAAGAAAAGATTCAGGAAGTTTTACAATTAAGACCTCAGGGCTATTTACTGAAACCGATCAACAGACAGAAATTGCTTTTAACCATTGAAAAAAACATTGGTTAATGGATTGTGGGGAAGCTTATGAGGGAAAAAAAGAAGGTATATTTACAGGAATGCATGGATACAGTTCTGCGAACTTCTAAAAAAGGAAAATCACAGAATATTTTATTAATCAAACATAATAATGCTTTTTGTATGGACATAAAAGATGTGAAAGGGAAAGGGATTTATCACAAGTACAATTCTCTTCATGCGGGGAGACCGTATGAGCCTTTTTTGGATATCATCAAAGAATATGTGGCAGAAAAATCTTTAGAAGATGCTTCTTATTCTATAGAAGCCTTTTTTGATAAGACCGGAGTATATCCGGCTCACAGAGAAATCTTGAAAACGTATTTTGAAGATGGAAGATGCACAAGACAAGAGGAATTGATGCTAGGTGAATTTTGGTATGAAAAGCAGAAATTTCAAGAAGCTGTCTTACATATGGTTCAGGAAATTGCAAACCAACAGTTACTATTTTTAGTGCTGGATGAAATCAATGTTGCCAGCAGTTCTGTGCATTGGCTTTTAGAGCAAATGATTAGGCAGGATAAATCCAATTCCATAAAAATGGTACTTGTTTTTAATGAAGCAGGGGAAACGCTTCCTTATGCTGAAAACAGTTTGAGAGAATTGATGCAGTTATGTGAAAATAAAGATATTGTATATAATTGGATTATGGAAGCGGACGAAAGCAGGTCAGGGACGGAAAAGGAAAATTTCGAGGTATCCGCATTTGTAGAGAATTTAGGAAATTTAATGTATACATTTGAGTATGAACAAGCCAATTATTTTTTGAAATTAATTTTTGAGAGGATTGAGAAGGAACGAATCAGAGTAAGGGCCGAAGATGAACAGGAGCTGATTCGTATTTTTCTATGGATTTGTTTATGCTTTGAAGAATACTCTTACGCACTGTTATTGTGTGATATGTTGGCAAAGCTTGAATTTAAACAGGAAAGTCAGAAGAAAAAGGCGAAATTTCTTAGCGAAAAGTATAAAGCACTAATACATTTATATAGTGGAAATGATGCGCAGTTGCAGGCGAGTCTGGAATATTGCGAAAGTAAACGTGGAGAAATAGACGATGAAAAGACATTGTTTAAACTTCGTTTATTAAGAATTATGTCCAACTACTCCGGATTTCATAATTTGTGGATTTGTGAAAAAGAAATGGAGATAGAAGAGGATTTTATTCAGTTATGTGAAAAATTTGGGTATAAAAATCATTTGGCACATATTTATATTTATTGTTATAACTGTGATTATAGAAATTTTACTACCACAGAAGGAATTGAGGACAGAATCACAGAGTTTCACAAAGGCATTGCCATGGCCACGGAAGCGAAGAATGAACAGCTTTTGTTGGAAGCATATCAGAAGAATGTATTGCTTGCTTCTATTCATGGCTATTTCAAAGTGTGTATATATTTTTATGAAAAAATGCTTCCAATCGTAAAGCAATGCAAAAATGAGATAGAGGAAGCAGGAATTTATAATGGTATGGGGTACAGTAACTGCGGGTTAGAACACTATGAAAAAGCCAACAGATACTACAATCAGGCACTTATTTTATATCACAAGCATTCCATGTCAGACGAAATTGTAGAAACATTATATAATATGGGCATCAATGCCATGCTGGCAGGTGATTATGAGAATGCATGCAATTATTTGCTGGAGGCAGATGAAATATTGTTTATGTTAAAGCAAAGCACTATGAAAACCTGCAATATTTCTAAGCTGTATGGACTGATTGCACTGGCAAGTTTTCGATGTGGCACAACTTACCGGACCTGTTTGTATTTGAATAAGGCAAGGCAGTTTCTGGCTCATGTATTAGGACAAAAGGATGAAGAACAGATATATTTTGCTGATGATAGTATGTTCCTTGTGTATTTTGTAGAGGGGTTAATAAAACAGGCGGATAAAAATTACGCAGAGGCAAAAAAATTCTTTCAAAAGGCAGAATTGTATATGGAGCGTTCTACCGGAGGCAAATTTTTCAACTATCCGGAGTTTGCCCTTGACAATTACCGCTTATTAATCAAATTGGGAGAAAAGAATGCAGCAAAAGAATGCCTGATAAAATTTCAGCAATACTGTAGAGAAAACGAATTTTTATACAGAGAACAGAAAGTAAGGGAATTATTAGAATCACAAAAGAAAAAAGGA
The DNA here is from genome assembly GCA_017408735.1 of Lachnospiraceae bacterium. Classification (GTDB taxonomy): domain Bacteria; phylum Bacillota; class Clostridia; order Lachnospirales; family Lachnospiraceae; genus RUG11237. The sequence continues at coordinate 87,781 of JAFQUB010000056.1, read as the reverse complement.
AGACCAAAGGAAAATGGAAAGATGGTGTTACAAAAAATTTCCCTCAGCGACATTACAGAGGTTATGAAGCAGAAAAGCGGGGAAAAAGAGAAAGATAACATGGTTCAAACTATTCGTTTTTTCCATATTCTACAGAAATTTACCAGTCGGATGACCAGGAGCGTTAAGGAAGAAATCGCCAGTGTGCTTCCATTATTTAAGGATAATTTCTATATGGATAAGGTCTTTGTGATTCGGTGCAAAGAAGGGAAAAATAAGATTACCTACAACGATTTGGGCTATGAAGTGACCGAAGAAGCTGTGGATTCCATCGTAAATTATTTCAAAGAAAGACCTGTGGGTTTCGTAGTTGCAAAAGATGGTATGGAGCATGAGGAATACAGTCAGATTATTTCGGCATTTCAGGAGGAACGCATTTTTTCGTTTGTTGCAGTGCCAGTTTTTGAAAACGAAGTACTAAATAGTATATTTATCACTTACATAGAAATTAAAGATAATTGGACATCTTCCAAGGAACGTTCTATTTTAGGGCAGGATGATTTGGAAATTTTTACTTATGTATTTAGCCAGATATCCAATGCCATGGATAAACTGGAGATGGAAAATGAGTTAGTGGAAGCTAATGAAAAGCTAAAAGATCAGATGGTACAGCTGTTGGAATTAAAGGAGGAAGCAGAGGTTGCGAATGAAGCAAAATCCAATTTCCTTGCCAATATGAGCCATGAAATCAGAACACCTATGAATGCCATTATCGGAATGGCAGAAATTGCCTTGCGAGGAGAATTGTCCAAAGAGCAGAAAGAGACCATAGAGCAGATAAAATCCTCCGGTAAAACGTTGCTTGCCATAATTAATGATATTCTGGACTTTTCAAAGATTGAGTCAGGAAAAATGGATATTAATATAGAAAAATATCAGCCGATATCCATTCTTCAGAATGTGGTAAATGTGGTAACAACCAGAATCGGTGATAAAGACGTGGAACTGATTATTGATATTGTACCGGATCTTCCCAAGGAACTGTTGGGTGACAGTGTGCGCTTGAATCAGATACTTATAAATCTTGCTAACAATGCAGTGAAATTCACAAAGCAGGGGGAAGTACGATTACGGATTTCTTATACAAGAAGTATTCAAAAACCAGAGGAAGAAATCGAATTAAAGATTGAGGTGGAAGATACAGGAATAGGAATTAAGAAAGAAGATTTAGGAAAGCTGTTCCAGTCATTCCAGCAGGTGGACAGCAAACGCAATCGTAATATTGAGGGAACCGGTCTTGGCTTATCTATTACTAAGCAACTTTTGGCATTGATGGGCGGAACTATTACAGTGGAAAGCGAATATGAAAAAGGAAGTCGCTTTATCTGCAGTCTGCCACAAAAAATAGTGATAAATGAACCAAGCATTGCAGTTTCAGGTGCAGAAAATATAACAGTAGCAGTGTTAGTTGCTAATCCTTATGTAAAGCAGCAGATGCATCAGGATTTACAATGGCTGGGCGTAAAATATATCACGCTAATGTCTGGAAACGAATTGTTTGAGTTGAAAAAAGGGATGATAGGATACCTCTTTGTGGAATATCCATTATTCTCAGAAAAGATATTAGAGTATATTAAGGCAAATCCGTGGCTTACCGGTGTATTGTTGGTAAACGCCCACACCAATGTTACTTATGATGTGGAAAATCTGAAAGTAGTTAAAAAGCCGCTGTATTCTTTGAATCTTGCAAAGCTGCTCAACAAAGAGCTTTTGGATGATGAGGAAAAAGAGGAAGAAGAGGATTTAGACTTTATAGCACCAGAGGCTGAAATTTTGATTGTAGATGACAATTTGATTAATTTGACGGTGGCAGAAGGACTATTAGAGCCTTTGGAAATGCAAATTGATACAGCTTCCAGTGGAAAGGAAGCGATTGAGAAAATTTCTATGAAGCAATATGATGTGGTATTAATGGATCACATGATGCCTGAGATTGACGGAGTAGAAACTACCCACATTATAAGAAGATTCCATGAGGAGTATCAGGATGTGCCGATTATTGCATTGACGGCCAATGCAGTGGAGGGGACCAAGGAAATGTTTTTGCGGGAAGGAATGAATGACTTTGTGGCAAAACCAATTGAATTTTCAGTATTGGTGTCAAAGTTAAAACGCTGGCTTCCAGAGGAAAAGCGACAAAAAATTCAAGAACCAAAGAAAATAAGGAAAGAACAAAAACAGGAGATTTCCATAGAAATTGAAGGGCTGGATACACAATTTGCACTGAAGCTCTTGGGAGAAGAAAAATTATTCTGGTCTGTTTTGCAGGATTATTACCGGGTGATTGAGAAAAAAAGTAAGCTGATTAAGAATTTGGAAGAAACGGAAAACTGGAAAGGTTATACTATTGAGGTACATGCTTTAAAAAGCGCTTCCAGGCAGATTGGTGCGATAGAGTTGGCAAACAAGGCAGAACGTATGGAAATGGCAGGAAATGCGCAAAATGGTGTGTTGATTCACGAATGCACAGATGAGATGCTTGCCCAATACAGACGATATTCAGAAATTTTGAAATCATATTTTCCAGAAAAAGAAAAACAGAAAGCAGAAGAGGAGATTTCCGGGGAGATATTGGAGAAAGTCTTTGCAGAGTTACGAGAAGCTTTAGAGGAACTCGACTTGGACAAAATGGAAGATGCCACGAGAGAATTAATGCAATACAAATATGATGGATGGCAGAAAGAATTAGTAGAACAATTAGAAAATGCAGTGGAAGAAATTGATTCTGAAGTATGTGAAGAAATTATTTTGAAATGGGAAGAAAAACTGCAGAAACAGAAATAAGAGAAAAAAGCAATGACTTGTCAGAGGGGCAGGTCATTGCTTTTTTCAGATGTGTTAGATTGCATTAAAGCAGTCGTTGCGAAATCTTTGGTTCAACTTGGGATAAAAACTGCGGGAAACAGGAAGTGTTATGGTACTATCCAAAACCACAGTATAATTTTTGACAAAGGTAATATGTGAATAATTTACAATGTAGCCTTGGTGTATCTGAACAAATTTCTGCATATCCAGCTGGTTTTTCAGCTCCTTAAAGGTCTGATATATGGTGTATGGTTTGGCAGAGGTATGCAGAATCACCTGATTTCTATGTTTTTCAATATATAAAATAGAGGCAAAGGGAATGTGAAAATTCTGTCCTGACATGGTAAATGTAAGGTATTTTTCCTCTGCTGTCATTTTATCAACCAAATAATCCACGGCAATAATGGCACGATTCATTTTTTCTTTCAAATCACTATAATGATATGGTTTTAAGAGGTAGCCCAATGCATCTACTTCAAAAGCCGAAAGTGCAAAATTCGGGTGATTTGTAGAGAACAAAAGGACCGTGTGTGTATCTATTTTTCTAATTTCTTTTGCAATATCTGTACCTAATATTTCTTTTCCATTTATGTTACCAAGCTCCACATCCAAAATAATAATGTGATAGAGATTATGATTGTTTATGTGATCTAATAAGTCCAATCCGGTGTTAAAATGAGAAATTTCCAACTCTATACCAGTTTCATCTTGATATGCGTCCAGGTATTCACAAATTTTTTGACAAAATAGTGATTCATCATCACAAATTGCAATAGAGTAAGCCATATATCCTCCTAACAATTGTAAGTTATTTTTTTAAATGATAACGTACATTTAAGGAAAAATCAATTACCGTGAATTAATTTTTGAAAGAAACGGCAGATTCTTTCTAAACTAGTACCGTAACTATCAAGTCCACCTTTTACTTCTGCAATTTCGGAAGTAGAAAGTGGAGTAATGTGAGCGTTTAAAGTAATAGTAGCTAAATTACATTTCTGTTTTTTCATGAATTTTCTCCTTTCTGTGTTTTATGAAAGCATGAAATTTGCTTTCCAAATGAGAAGGTAGCACAATGGGAATGAAAAGAAAATAGAAAGAGTATATATCGACGTTTTATAGTGCTAAATTGTATGTTGGAATGCGAAAATAAAAAGTGCACATACAAAAGGAGAAAAAGTATGGGAATAATATGCAGTGTGGTAATAGTAATTATGGCATGGATTGTCTATTATGTATGTTGTACGATGTTTTTGAAACTTAGATGGAGCGGAAGGTTGGGGAAATTCTATTACATATCGTATGTGTGTACTAATTTATTTGTGACACAAATTACGGATAATAGTAATGTGACTTTTATTTTTGAATTGTTAATGCCACTGATTTTTTTCAAAGGGAAAATAATTAAAAAAGAGATGGTTTATTGGATATCGACCTTTCTTAGCTCTCTTTTGCTTTTAGCTGTAAATGAAATTATATGTAAGATAATGGAAATTAGCAGTATGGAAATTGTGCAATACAGAATTACAGCAAGAATGGTATTCGTACTATCGCTAGTTATATGCTATTACCTGATTTCCTTAGTGAAAATAAAAATAGATAATCGTCTGGCTGTGATTGGGACACAATCTTTAGTTCATTTTTTGGTGCTGATGATTATGTTATTTGCCATTGTCTGCTTTCTGATACAAATTTACCAATATGAACTGTCAGAAGAAATTCTTGCAGGAATCGAAAATGCCACCTGTGGAATCTTTATGCTGGTGCTTATTATCAATATGATTTCCTTTGAAATCTTCAAAAGTTCCATATTTCAAGCTAGAAAGTATGCAGAAGAAAAAGCAAGATTGGAAATGTATGAGATGCAGAGAGCCCATTATCGCCTGACCACGGAACAGATTAAAAAGCTGTCAGCATTGCGTCATGATTTTAAAAATCATTTATATGTAATTGCAGAGAGAATTCGCAGAGGAGAAAATAAAGAGGCTATTGCTTATATTGATAAAATTGGGGCATCTACGGAGGAAGCCGGTAGTATTATCGTGGCAGAGAATGAAATACTGGCAACCATTTTAACGGTAAAGAATGTGATATGTAAGAACAAAGACATTGGCTTTGTGTGCGAAATTGCCTGTGAGAAAATACACATAGAAGATATGGATTTGAATACGGTGGTGGCAAATTTATTGGACAATGCCATTGAAGCAAGCGAAAAATGTGAAAAAGACCAGCGTAACATCAGTTTCAAAATAAAAGATGTAAAACAGTTTATTGTCATAGAGTGTTGTAATACCTGTAAAGAAAAATCCGCAGGGAAGAAGCATATATTTCAGACTACAAAGGATAATAAAGAGGAACATGGTTATGGGATGGAAAATATTAAAGAAACCGTGGAAAAATATGGCGGGCAAACAGAATTTTCTTGTGAGAGCGGTGTGTTCAGTGCGAAAATTATGATGGAGAACACTGGACATTAAACCACCAAATATCATGTCAAAACGTCGAAATATCACAGATGACTTTTGACGGAAAAATAATTGTGCTACATTTACTCCTATCAAATGGAATAGGAGATTACACTATGGGATATATATACATAAAACAACACGATGCAGCAGACTGTGGAGTAGCCTGTATGGCCATGATTTGTTCTTATTATAAAAAGGATATGAGTTTGACAAGACTTAGGGATATGATGGGAACAGACGATTGTGGAACTAATCTGTCAGGAATGCAGTATTGTGCCAAAAAACTTGGTTTTGAATCCTTAGCTGTACGTGTGGATAAAGAAGGTTTTTTCGAAAAATATCCCTTGCCGGCAGTGGCTAATGTTATTACAAAAAAAGGTTTTTCTCATTTTGTTGTGATATTTAAAATCACCCATCAGCATGTTATTATTGGTGACCCGGCAAAACGAATTTTATCTTTGACAATCGAAGAATTTTTGCGGAAATTTACCGGTGTTTTAATGTTATTAGAGCCGGGGGAAGATTTTGTAGAGGAAAAAGGAACAAAAAAGAATATTTTTTCCTATGGGGTGGAATGGATAAAACCTCATAGGAAGCTGTTTGCTGCGGGAGTTGTAATGATGGTACTGGCAGTGATTTTGCAGTTGTCAGGAAGTGCATTTTATTATGTAATATATGATAAAATTCTTGGAACTGGAAATGCCAATACCTTAAGCTTTTTTCTTGCAGTTTTTTTCATTATGCTTCTGACACAGAGCGGAGTGGGATTTTTGCAGAAACTTCTTTCCGGTAAACTTTCTAAAAATATAGATATACCTATGATGGCTTCCTATATAGAACATATCTATCACCTTCCGGTAAGTTTTTTTGCAAGCCGCAGAACAGGTGACATGGTAAATCGTGTTTCCGATGGGTTTGCGGTGAAGGAGTTATATACCCGTATGATACCGGCCTGTATGGTGAATGTTGGTATGATGCTTTTCAGTGGTGTTGTAATGGCGGTGACAAATAAAGAAATGTTTCTTTTGTGCATTCTCTTAAGTACCCTCAGTGTTTTATGTGGATTCTTAATGCAGAGAAAACTTGGAGTCTGGAAAGAAAAACAGGTACAGCAAAGTACAGAAGTATCTTCACAGATGGTGGAAGGAATTTTTGCCATGGAAACCCTGAAGGCAAATGCAGGTGAGAATGTACAGATACAGTCAATCAAAACAGAATACAAAAAATTGATTGAGTTGGAATATAAGATGGCAAAAATCTGTGGTTCGCAGGAAAGTCTGCAGGAACTGATGGCCGGCATAGGAAATTTATTGTTATTGTATTGCGGAATGCTACAGGTTATGGCGAAGGAATTATCATTGGGGGGATTACTGGCATTTGTGACCTTGTATGGATTTTTCAGAGAACCTTTAAATCAGATGGTACAGATGCAGTTTGCTTTTAAAGAATCAGACATCTCTATGAAAAGAGTAACCGAAGTGTTGGAATATCCTGCAGAGGAGAAGGAGGAACAGCAGGTGATTTCTAAAATACAGGGAGATGTAGAATTTAACCATGTAACTTTTCAATATGGTATGGGAAAACCGGTGCTTCAAGACATCAGTTTCACTATTCCACGGGGCAGAAAAGTAGCATTGGTGGGTGGCAGTGGAAGTGGAAAATCCACCATTGCCAAGCTTTTGCTGCGTTATTACGATACTTCTTCGGGAGAAATTTTGATTGAGGATAAGGATGTGAAACAATATAAGCACAGCTCTGTCAGAAAAGCAATAGCGTATGTTCCACAGACTATGCAGTTATTTTCAAAAAGCATTTATGATAATATTCGCATCAGCAGACCGGAGGCAACCAGAGAGGAGATAGTGGAAGCGGCCAAAAGTGCCGGAGCTCATGAATTTATCTCTCGTTTGCCAAAACAGTACAATACCTGTCTGGAAGAAGGTGGAAATGGATTAAGTGTGGGAGAAAGACAGCGAATCGTTCTGGCGAGAGCTTTTTTAAAGAAAAGTGATTTTTGGATTCTGGATGAAAGTACCAGCAATTTAGATTATCGTACGGAACAGGAAGTTTTTTCAAAAATTTATAAAGAATATCCCAATACGTCCATGTTAATTATAGCCCATCGACTCTCTACCATTAAGGAATGTGATGAAATATTAGTATTAGAGCAAGGGAAAATCGTAGAAAGAGGCAGTCATGAGGAACTTTTAAAAAGGCAAGGGCACTATTATAACCTGTGGAAAATGCAACGATAATCCCTTGCAATTTATCTGCATATAGTCTAAACTCTATAATAGAAAATCCAGAAAATAAGGAGAGTGCAGATGAAAATTTTACATACCATTCCCAGAGAAGACGGCTTTTTTATGCCGGCAGAATTTGAACCACATTATGGATGCCTGATGATTTGGCCGGAACGGGCAGATTCCTGGCAGTACGGGGCAGTTGCGGCAAGACGTGCCTTTTGTGAAGTGGCAAAAGCTATTGCTGAAAGCGAAAAGGTAATTATGCTGGTGAGCTTTGAACAGTATGACACGGCAAGAGAAATGTTGCCGGAATATATCCGGGTGGTGGAAATGTCAACAGACGATTCCTGGGCGAGAGATTGTGGACCTACGTTTGTGAAGAACAAAGCAGGTGAAATTCGCGGAATCGACTGGGGATTTAATGCCTGGGGGGGACTGTATGATGGTCTGTACTTTCCGTGGGATAAAGATAACAAAGTGGCAAGAAAGGTCTGTGACCTGTTAGAAAAAGATACTTACGATGCCAGAGATTTTATTTTAGAGGGCGGTGCTATTCATTCCGATGGCGAGGGAACAGTCATGGTGACAGAAAGCTGTCTTTTAAGCAAAGGAAGAAACCCGGAACTGACCAAAGAAGAAATTGAGCAGAAGTTAAAAGCGTATTTAAACGTGGAAAAAGTTCTTTGGCTTCCGTGTGGAATTTACAATGATGAAACCAATGAACATATCGACAATATTTGTGCCTTTACAGCTCCGGGAGAAGTGGTTTTGGCATGGACGGACGATACAAAAGACCCTCAATATGAAATGTCAAAACGATGTTTTGATTATTTAATGCAGGAAACAGATGCCAAGGGAAGAAAAATTCTGGTTCACAAATTGCCATTGCCTTCTCCGGTGTATATGACAGAGGAAGAATGTGAGGGTTTAATTCATTGGGACGGAGAGCCAACCAGAACGGATGGGGAGCGTCTGGCTGCGTCTTATGTAAATTTTTACATTGCCAATAAGAGTATTGTAATGCCTTTCTTTGGCGATGAAAAAGATGAAGAAGCAAAAAAAATATTAGAACAGTTATTTCCGATGCGCAAGGTTGTGCCGGTTAGTGCCAGAGATATTTTGATTGGTGGCGGAAATATTCATTGTATTACACAGCAGATTCCATTGTGGAAATAGATTGATAGAAAGGAATAGGACGAGCAATGAGAAAGGTTATAGTAGCAGCAGTACAGATGCAGTGCGATAAATCCAGAGAAAAAAATATTGATAAAGCAGAAGAAATGGTACGTCAGGCAGCGAAAAAAGGTGCCAATGTGATTCTTTTACCGGAACTGTTTGAAAACTTGTATTTCTGTCAGGAAAAACGATATGATTACTATGAACTGGCAGAAAGTGTTCAGGAAAATAAGGCAGTACAGAGATTTCAAAAAGTGGCAAAAGAGCTTCAGGTAGTACTTCCAATTAGTTTTTACGAAAAAGATGTAAATGCTTTATACAATACAGTGGCAATGATTGATGCAGATGGAGAGATTTTAGGAGTTTACCGAAAAACTCATATACCGGATGACCATTTTTATCAGGAAAAATTTTATTTTACACCGGGAGATACCGGATTTAAAGTGTGGGATACCAGATATGGAAAAATTGGTGTAGGTATTTGCTGGGATCAGTGGTTTCCGGAATGTGCAAGAAGTATGGCAGTACAGGGGGCAGAACTGATTTTCTACCCTACTGCCATTGGCTCTGAGCCGATTTTGCAGTGTGACAGCATGCCACATTGGCGCAGATGTATGCAGGGACATGCCGGCTCAAATCTGGTGCCTGTAATCGCTGCCAATCGTATAGGAGAGGAAAAAGTGCTTCCGTGCGAAGAAAATAACTACCAGACCTCTTCTTTGATTTTTTATGGTTCTTCTTTTATCACAGACGAAACAGGTGAACTATTGGAACAGGCGGGAAGAACAGAGGAAACGGTATTGGTGCAGGAATTTGATTTGGAGAAAATAGCAGAAAACCGTTTGAGTTGGGGATTGTTTCGGGACCGCAGACCAGAGTATTATTAATATATTTTCAGAAATAGGTTGCGAAAATTCTTCAATTAGACTATATTAGTAAGTGGAGTAAAAGATGACATAATAATTTACGGAAAGGGAAAAGACATGAAAAAAACAAGTGGAAAAGCAGCAGCAAAACACACAGCAGCAAAAGTAGCAGCTAAGGTAGCAGCAAATGGTACAGCAGTTACAGAAATAAAGGAAGCAATTGTGGAAAAGAAGGAAGTAAAACCGGAAATTACAGTACAGTACCGTCATTATGAAGCGGATATGGATAGAATTATCGAAAAGGTAAAAGAAGATGTAGAAGTCAGGGGAAACCGTGGTGTGGAAATTGAAAAAATTCAGGTTTATGTGAAGCCGGAAGATTTTGCGGCATACTATGTAATTAATGATGGAATTGTTGGAAAAGTAAGTCTATTTTAAAACAGAATAAATAGTAACAGCGAATAAATTTTGAAAAACCTCTTATACTATCCTTAGAAAATAGGACAGATAGGAGGTTTTTTTTTGGAAAAAAATATTGTGCAGCAGGGAAAGCAAAGCCTGTCTTTTTATCAGCCACCGGGAATTCTTTCCAGTGCGTCTGTGGTGGGGAAAAAAGAAGGAGAAGGTCCACTGGGAAATATGTTTGATGTGGTAGGGGAAGACCCTATGTTTGGCTGCGATTCCTGGGAAGATGCAGAGTCCACATTACAAAAAGAAGCATTTACCCTTGCCATTGGAAAATCAGACATTGAAAAATGGCAGTTGCGTTATGTATTTGCAGGTGATTTGCTGGGGCAGGAAATGGCAAGCTGCTTTGGATTGGCAGATATGCAGATTCCTTTGTTTGGAGTTTATGGTGCCTGCTCTACCGCAGGAGAAAGTTTGTCGTTAGCAGCAATGGCGGTTGCGTCTGGAGCAGCGGATTATGTTATGGCACTTACTTCCAGCCATTTTGCCAGTGCAGAGAAACAATTCCGCTTTCCGCTGGCATATGGTAATCAAAGACCGCCATCATCCACTTGGACAGTGACGGGAAGTGGAGCCTTTGTGGTGGGAAAAGACAAGGGAATTGCTAAAATTACGGGAATAACAACGGGGAAAATTGTGGATTATGGAGTGACGGATTCCATGAATATGGGAGCCTGTATGGCACCGGCAGCTTGCGATACCATATATCAGAACTTTATGGATTTTTCTTGTGACGAACAACAGTACGATAAAATTATCACTGGGGATTTGGGGGATGTTGGTTATGAAATTTTGATTGAATTGATGAAAGATAAAGGGTTTGATATCAGTCAAAAATTGCTGGACTGCGGAAGATTGATTTATGATAAGGAAACGCAGGGAACCAATGCAGGCGGCAGCGGCTGCGGTTGTTCTGCCACGGTACTGTCTGCACTGATTTTACAAAAAATCAAAGATAAAAAATGGAATAAAGTACTGTTTGTGCCAACAGGAGCATTATTGTCACCGGTATCTCATAACGAGGGCCTGAGTGTTCCGGGAATTGCCCATGGGGTAGTGCTGGAAAGTTGTTAATGTTCCATTTCTGTCAAAAGCTTTCGATATTGGCTTGGTGTTACTTTGAATTTTGACTTAAATACTTTATTGAAATAGGAGATATTATTAAATCCTGTATCCAAAGCAATTTCCATAACAGAGTCATCTTTTTCCTTTAACATGGCAGAAGCCACATCAAGGCGGTAATTGTTAATATAATCAATACAAGTCATGCCCACGTGTTTTTTAAAAAAGCGCATAAAATGATATTCGCTGAAATCGCATAAAGCAGCAAGGTCAGCTACTGTAATATGTTCGGCATAATTGGTATGAATATAATTGATTACATTTTTCAATAACTCAGAAGTATGGTGTATATGGGTATGTTTTCCTTCTTTGGAAAGGATATCATAATGAAACAGTTGGTAAAATAAGAGCATCAGGTGAGATTTCACCGCAAGCTCATATCCAACTGTTTTTTCTTTGTAAGCTTTGTGAAGATTGAAAAAGCTGGCAATAATTTCATCATATCCGGGAGTATCCTTATGGATTACCATAGGAGAAGAAATTTCTCCATGGAGTAACGGTACAAAGTACTGGATGGCACAAGCATCCGTGATAAGACTGTTTAACATATTTAAGTGAAATACGAAGGTTAATGTCTTTAAATTGGTATCCTTGGAATTGGAGGCATGCAGCACTCCGGGTGGGATAATCAGAAAGTCACCACGCTCTACTGGAAATTCGTTCAAATCCAAGTCATAAGTGCCATGACCGGAAGCAATATAGGTGATTTCCATTTCCTCGTGCCAGTGCATAGGTAACAGAAAAGTGCCATTTCCATCATTTAATTCATAATAGGAAATGGGTGAGAGAAAATCTCCGTGAGTGGCTAATTCTTTTAACTGTAGATATTCCATGTATTCCATAAGGCCTCCATATCTTTGCAAAGTGAGCAGAATAGTGTTAGTTTAAAGCTATATTTTGCAAGAAAAGATTTTATGAAACAAGTATACTACTATTTAGAAGAAAAAGAAAGAAAAGAATCATTTAGGAGGTAAAAATGGTTAAGAAATATAGTTTTGGAAAAATATTCAACACAGAAGCAGTAGTGAAAAAGATTGCACCGGAAAAAGGAAAGATGCCTTTTTTTAGACAGCAGAATAATGATACCAAGGATGGTATTTTATTTATTTATGGAATGGAAAAAGAAGACAAAGTATATGGTTTGGGAGAACAGGTCAGAGGAATTAATAAGAGGGGCCATTTGTATATCAACAATTGTACAGACGATCCGGTACATTCCGAAGAAAAGAATTCTCTCTATGGAGCACACAACTTTATTCTGGTAGACGGCAGAGAAAGATTTCTTGTGTTTTTTGATACACCGGAAAAAGTGACTTTTGATATTGGATACACAGATATGGATGTAATTACTATTGAAACAGCAATAGATGTAGACTGCTATATTGTAACAGGCAATAAATTATTGGATATTGTAAAAGAGTTCCGTACTATTATCGGACAGAGTTACATTGCTCCACGCTGGGCATTTGGTTATCAGCAGTGCCGTTGGAGCTATATGAATGAAGACGAAATTAGAGAAGTGGTAAAGGGACACAGAGAAAACAACATTCCATTAGATACGGTTTACATGGACATTGATTACATGGAATCTTATAAGGATTTTACCATCAATGAAAAAGCATTTCCTAAGTTTGAAAAGTTTGTAGAGGAAATGAAGAAGGAACACGTACGCCTGATTCCAATTATTGATGCAGGTGTAAAAATTGAAAAAGGCTATGACGTATACGAAGAAGGTGTAAAAAACAATTACTTCTGTAAAGATAAAGATGGTAAAGATTTTGTAGGTGCTGTATGGCCTGGAAAAGTACATTTCCCGGATTTCTTAAATGAAGAGGCAAGAAAGTGGTTTGGAAAGAAATATAAATTCCTATTGGATAAGGGAATCGAAGGATTCTGGAATGATATGAATGAGCCTGCTATTTTCTATTCAGATAAAGGCTTACAGGAAGCTTTTGATTATGTAGATAGTGTAAGAGATACGAATGTTGATATTAATTCCTTTTTTACATTGAAAGACAAGGTGTTAGGCATAGCTAACTCGCCGGCAGATTATAAATCTTTCTATCACAACACTAAGGAAGGTAAAATTTGTCATGACAAGCTTCACAACTTGTATGGTTACAATATGACCAGAGCAGCAGGAGAAGCTTTTGATGAAATGGTTCCGGATAAGCGAATTTTAATGTTCTCCAGAGCTTCCTATATTGGAATGCATAGAAATGGTGGTATCTGGCAGGGGGATAACATGGCATGGTGGTCACATTTATTAATGACAATAAAAATGCTTCCATCCTTAAATATGTGTGGATTCCTGTACACAGGTTCTGATATGGGTGGTTTTGGTGCTAATACAACAGAAGATTTAGTACTTCGCTGGACACAATTTGGTGTGTTCACTCCATTGATGCGTAACCATGCAGCACTGGGAACCAGAAAACAGGAACCATATCAGTTTAAAAACGTGGAAGACTTTAAGAATATTATTGGTATTCGTTATGGATTACTTTCTTATATATACAGCGAGTATATGAAAGCAGCATTGAACAATGAAATGTATGCAAAACCACTGGCATTTGTTTACGAAGATGATGCCCATGCAAAAGAAGTGGAAGATCAGCTCATTATCGGTGATTCTATTATGATTGCACCGGTCTATACACAGAATACCATGGGAAGATATGTATACCTTCCGGAAGAAATGATGGCAGTAAAAATGAGAAGTCTTACAGAATATGATTGCAAAGTATTGCCGGCAGGTCACCATTATGTGGACGTGGACTTAAATGAAATGATTTTCTTTATTCGTCCAAACCATTTAGTTCCAATGACTTATGGTGGAGAATCTACAGAAGAAGTGGACTTTGCAACATTAAAGGTATTTGGTTTTGTTAAGAAAAACACAACCTATGAACTTTATCTGGATGATGGTGTAAGTAAAGACTATGGAAAGAAAGAAAATTACATGGAAATTAAGGCAGATAAAAAAGGAAACTTGACAGTGAATAATGATAAAATCACAGTGAAAGAAAGTGTAATTTTAAATAAATAATAGAAAGTTTGCAAGATGGCGTTCTATTGTTGTCAGTAACTGATTGCACTTTCTAAGGGGAGGAGAGGGCAATGGGAAAAAACACTGGAAATAAAGACATTAATATTGATGATTATACCATGAAACGAATGGCAATTATGTCCATACCTATTTTTATAGAATTGTTTTTGCAGCTTTTAGTGGGAAATGTGGATCAGATTATGATTAGCCGCTATTCTCAGGAGGCAGTGGCAGCCATTGGGAATGGAAATCAGATTATGAACATTCTCATAATTTTTCTAAATGTGATGGGTTCAGGTACCACCATAGTACTGGCAAGGTATCTGGGTGCCAACGATAAGAAAAAAGTAGCAGAAACATGTACGGTATCTTTGGCAATGCTTACTATTTTAGGATTTATTGCAAGCTTTATTCTGGTGGCTTTCCATATGCCGATTTTCCGCAGGATGAATGTGCCGGAGGAAATCCTTTCCGATGCGTCTAAGTATATGTCCGTTATAGGAATCTGTGTCATTGTGCAGGCGGTGTATATTGGTTTTGGAGCCATTTTGCGAAGTTATTCCATGAACAGCTCCATTACAGTGATTTCCTTTGTCATGAATATTCTAAATGTGATAGGAAATGCCATTTTAATTTATGGATTGTTTGGAATGCCGAAACTTGGTATTGTGGGGGTTGCGATTTCCACCAATATCAGTAAATGCATAGGATTGATTATCATGGTGATAATATTTAAGAAAAAGCTTGGAATTAAGCTTTCGCTAAGCTATTTACTGCCGTTGCCAACCGAAACCATTGGGAAAATTCTGGCAGTAGCCATTCCTTCCGGAGCAGAGGGGATATCTTATAATATTTCCCAGATGGTGGTGCTTGGTGTGATAAATACCTTTGGAACTTATGTGGTAAACACTAAGGTTTATGTGGGGATGGCGGCAAATGTGGCATATATTTATTCCGTTGCCATTGCTCAGGCATTGCAGGTGGTTATTGGTTATATTGTAGGTGCTGGAAGAAAAGAGCTGGTGGCAAAAAAAGTATGGTCAGTGCAACTGGTGGCAACCGTGGTTTCGGTAGGCTTGAGTATCCTTTTATATTTCGTTTCGGACAGTTTTATAGGGCTGTTTACCCGGGATGAACGGGTACTTGCATTGGCTCATCAGGTATTGTTAGTAGAGATTTTCTTGGAAATCGGACGTTCCATTAATATTGTAATGGTAAAAGCACTGATTGCTACAGGAGATGTGAAATTCCCGGTAGTCTGTGGTATCACATGCCAGTGGGTAGTGGCTGCCTTGTTTTCTTACATTATAGGAAGTGTTATGGGCTTAGGTCTGGTAGGGGTATGGATTGCCTTGGCAATGGATGAGTGTATTCGCGGATTTATCTATGTTGTCCGTTTTAAAAGAGGTAAATGGAAAACAATTAAAACAACGTAATTGAGAGTGCATATTTTACAGCGTCATGGAAATACTAGGTATAGAAAATCGTTTTTGCAAGGTGCAGAAGGGAGTAAGGCTAGTATGATGGATTATGTAAATGCCTTTTTGGTTGGAGGCTTGATTTGTGCATTGATTCAGATATTAATGGACAGAACCAAGCTGATGCCCGGAAGAATTATGGTGTTGTTGGTTTGTAGTGGAGTGGTGCTTGGTGCTTTGAACATATATCCGCCATTGGTGGAATTTGCAGGAGCGGGAGCCAGTGTACCATTGTTAGGATTTGGAAATGTGCTGTGGAAAGGAGTCAAGGAAGCGGTAGACAACGAGGGGTTTATCGGGATTTTTATGGGAGGCTTTACTTCCAGTGCAGTTGGGATATCCGCAGCGTTGATTTTTGGATATATGGCAAGTCTGATTTTTAAACCAAAAATGAAAAACTAATCAAGAAAGAGGCAGTTGTATTTGTGAAAAAAGTACAACTGCCTCTTGACATATATGTGACAAGTGCATATAATGTGTATTAAGACGAGTAGTACACTTAATAAGATAATACAATTAAGTAGAAAGGAGAAGCTATGATAATTATTGATTATAAAGACAGAAGACCCATTTATGAGCAGATTATTGAGCGGTTTCAGGATTTAATCGTGAAGGGCGTATTAAAGCCTGACAGCCAGTTGCCTTCGGTCAGAAATCTTGCCATGGAGCTATCCATCAATCCAAATACTATACAGCGAGCTTATATGGAGTTAGAACGCCAAGGCTTTATTTATTCGGTAAAGGGCAGAGGAAGCTTTGTAAGCTTTAATGAAGAATTGTTAAGCTTAAAGCAGAAGGAAGTCATGGAAAAGCTTCAAAAAGCAGTGGAAGCTGCCAAAGGTGTGCAGATACCGGAAGAAGAAGTGCAAAAAAGTGTAAAAAGGATTTATCGAGGGGAGGAAATGAAATGATAGAAACATCTGAGATTAGCAAAAGCTTTGGCAATATTAAGGCGGTAGACAACATTTCCCTAAGCATTAAAGAAGGAAATGTGTTTGGCTTGATTGGTACGAATGGTGCCGGAAAAAGTACATTTATGAGAATGTTGGCAGGGATTTTACGACCGGATAAGGGAAGTGTTTTAATTGATGGAATTCCGGTATATGAATCTGAGGAAGCAAAACGGAAATTTTTCTACATATCCGATGAACAGTTCTTTCTGTTAAATGCCACACCAAAGGATATGGGAAATTTTTATAAAAACTTTTTTCCGGAGTTTGATGAGAAAAAATATATGGATTGTATGGAAAAGTTTTCCTTAGATAACAGAAGAAAAATCAATACCTTTTCCAAGGGGATGAAAAAACAGCTTTCTATTTTACTGGGCATCTGTTCGGGAACGAAATATATTTTTTGTGATGAAACCTTTGATGGTTTGGACCCGGTAATGCGTCAGGGAATTAAGAGTATGTTTGCAAAAGAAATGGAGGAGCGTGGACTGACTCCTATCATAGCTTCTCATAATTTAAGAGAATTAGAGGACATTTGTGACCATGTAGGGTTATTACATAAAGGTGGTGTGCTTCTTTCTAAGGATTTGGAAGAAATGAAGTGTAATATATTTAAAGTGCAGTGTGTTTTTCAGGATTCCATTATGGAATATGAAACAGTTACCAAGCTGGATATCTTAAAGAACGAAAGAAGGGGGTCTTTGGTGACCTTGACCATTCGAGGAGAACGTGAGGAGATTATGAATAAAATACAGAGTGCAAATCCTGTATTCAGTGAGATTCTTCCATTATCTTTGGAAGAAATATTTATCAGTGAAACGGAGGTAGTGGGATATGACATCAAAAAACTCATTTTCTAGCTTGCTAAGACAAGACATAAAATCAAAACTGTGGTTAGTGTTGTTGAATACCATTATTATGTTTTTTAATTTTACCATGGTGATGGCAATACAGGTGCAGCGTGTAGCGGAATACATGAAGGGGGGCAATTATACTTACCAGGAAGTAATTGATATTTTAACCTATTATATTGGAGGAGAAAATAGAACCACGATATTTGTTACCTTGTTAATGGCAAGTGCAGCTGCGTTTAGTCAGTTTGGATACTTGCATCAGAAGGAGCAGGTTGATTTCTATCACAGCCTTCCGATACGCAGACAGAAGCGGTTTTTGGTACGCTTTATCAACGGACTTTTTATATACATGGTACCATATCTGGTATTTTGCCTGAGCGGTCTGGCTATCGTGTCTGCCTTTGGTTATGCAAATATGGAGGTGGTAACAGCAGCGTTTTTGGGATTTTTTGTTAATACTGTTGGTTATGTATTGTGCTATTCCACAGCGATACTGTCAGTATGTCTGACGGGAAATCTATTTGCCGGAATTTGTGGAATATGTACTTTGGTTGGCTATGGATATCTGATTGCAGGGCTTGCAACGGTGCTGATGGGTAAATTTAGTATGAGCTATATAGCATCCTATGGAAAAGCAGGAGGATTATGTAGTGTACTTTCGCCATTGGGGGCATATGTAAAATTAGTTCATGTAGTGCAGGGAGAAGATAGCGGAAATCCGTTAGCTTGGATTTTGGGGTGTATGATTGCGGCGGCTCTGTTGATAGCTGTAATATTGTGGATATATCTCAAACGTAAATCGGAAAGTGCCGGAAAATCTATGGCATTTGAAAAAAGTAAAGGTGTGATAAAAACATTTATCATGACGGCTGTAGTGGTTGCCGGAACACTGTTCTTCTGGTCTGTCGGATATAATGAAACAATTGTTTGGGCAATCATAGGTTTTGTAATCACATTGGTGTTGTCCCATATGGTAATTCAGATTGTTTTTGAATTGGACATTAAGGCAATAAAAACAGGAATGAAGTCAGCCATAATTTCAATGGCAATAGCAATGCTGGTTTTCTTTGGGTTTGATATTGCAGGAGAGAAGTATGATAATTATGAAATTAACTGGGAACAGATGGAGTATGCAGCAGTAAATTTAGGTTATTTTATTAATTATTCCTATAATGAAAGCGAGTACGATGTAGAAACAGGGAAATATATTTCAGCAGAAGAGTATGCATTTGAACATATGAAAATAAGTGATAAGGAATTGCTTCGGGATTTTACCAAGGCTTGTATTGAGAGCCAGAAGCAAATGAAAAAGTTTGAGTCGGAGGATAGGAGAGCAAGTACATATGTTTCTGTGAAATATGCGCTAAAGGATGGTAGAATTGTTTATAGAGCTTATGAGGTAGATTATGATGTAGTAAAAAAATATGTATTGCAATTGGTGGAAAATCAGGAATATCGTCAGGGAAATTCCAGAGTGTTCCATGCAGATATCAAGGATGTAACTCAGATTAAATATTATGATGAATGGTCTGGTAATGTAGAAAAATATCTGGATATGAGTACTCAGGAAAGACAAGAACTTATTGAAATCTATAAAGAAGAATATTCTAATGCTACAGCAGAGGAATTGAATACACAAGTACCGGTTGCGAGCTTTGTTCTGGTTGCAAATGATGAATATAAGAATGGACGGGATATTGCCACGGCGGTTGTATATCCTTCGTTTGTAAAAACCATTGAAAAATTGGAAGAAAAAGGAATGAAATGTATATCGTTGCAAGATTTAAGCATTACAGAACTTAAAATATACTGTTACAGATTAGATAATCAAATGTTGGATGAAACGCTGGAAATTACATACACAGAAGCAGAAAAAATTGAGGAATTACAAAAGCACATTTGCTTGGGAGAATATGGATATTATACGGCGTTTACATGTGATTATAATATAAAGAGTGATTATGAGGTTTTGGTGCAGTTGGATGAGAAGGAAAGAGGAGATTCTACGCAGAGTGCCATGTTTATCAAAGAGATACCGGAATGGGTGAAAGAGGATTTGAAAAATAAGCAAATTGAACAGGAAATTGAAGTAGTAAAATAAACACCATAAAAACGATGTTATAGCTTAGTTTATAACATCGTTTTTTCTATTGGAATCGCTTTTGAAGTGCATCAATCGCCCCATACGTTTATAAGTATATTTCGCACAGAGTCCTGTGAAAGTTCCGGCGGCGATACCACTGATAAATAGCACAGGAAGATAAGAAATAATACTGAGCGACTGCAAAATAAAAAATGCCATAAGCAGCTGCCCGATATTGTGAAATACAGCACCTAAAATGCTGGTAAGCACAATCTGTTTCTTTCCAAGAAAGTGATGGAGAATTGCCATGGCAGCAAGACAAAGCAGACCACCGGAAAGGCTGTAGGCAAAAGAAAGAACCTGTCCCGCAAAAATACTTCCAAGGACAATGCGTAGTATCAAAACCCAGAGAGCATCCTTCCAGTCACTGCATAAAAGCAGCCAGAGGGTAACAATATTTGCCAGTCCCAGCTTTACTCCCGGAATGGGAAGCAGAGGAGGCAGGGCGGATTCTACCACAAAAATAGTCAGGGCAATGGTGGTGTACATTGCCAGTAAAGTAAGATGTTTGGTTTTCATATAGGTATTCCTTTCCAATTCTATAGTATGGTTTTAGATACAAATACAGAAATTCAGATACTAATGACTGATGATATCCGGTGAATCAGAGGGTACTTCAGAATCATCCACAATCTGAATTACCAATTTATGTGGCAGGCAGGTAATTGGAAAATGTGTGGAAGAAGTCATTCCCATATGTTCGCATACCTTATCCGGGCAATCGGCATCTACAATTCCAATAGCCCCATCTTTCACACAAATGGTGTTATAGCCTGTTACTGTATCAGAATTATAATCAATCGTAAATTCCATGGATTCAGAGGTTTTTGTCAAATCTATTTTATGTAATAGAACATTATCCTGATAAATCAAAGCATAGGTTCCCGAAGTGGAAAAGAAAAACTGTCGAATTACCACAATAAGGGAAATTACAAAAATAACGCCAATAGTAATCTTAAGTATGTTTCCAGCAAAATCTTTTTTCATGATAAGTTTCATCCTTCCTTTATACAATTTCAAGGCGTATTTTAGCAAAGTGCAGAAAGAAAAGCAATAAATCAAAGGTTATTGAAAAAAAATCTCATTTACAAATCTTGCAATATAATAGGCGGAAAGCTAGAATATGACATGGAGTTAGCGAACTTAAACAGAAGTTAGGAGAAAAGAACATGAAAAAGAAATGCAAAAATAAGGTTTTGCTGATGCTGGTTCTGATTCTGGTATTGTTGCTATTTTGTCAATGCCGGAAAAAGGAAGAAGGACCGGTTCAGGCGGTCAGTCAGAGTGATATTGCCATGGGCACTATTGTTTCAGCAAATATTTATACTACAGGTCAGGAAGAAGGCGTAGAAGCTGCAACAAGCATCTTTTCCAGATTAAAGGAGATCGAGAAAAATTACATTTCCTGGAGGGAGTCGGAATCAGAAATTGCCTGTGTGAATGAAAGTGCAGGAAATTCGGAAGGGACTGAAATTACAGGGAAAATGGAAGAATATCTTACACAGACACTGGAAATTGCCCAAAAGAGCAATGGTGCTTTGGATCCTACGATTGGTGAACTGTCCAGATTATGGGATATTGATGGAGAAAATCCCAAAGTTCCAAGCCAGGAAGAAATCAATGCTCTTTTAAGAAGTGAAGGGTATAAAAATGTGACATGCAGCAATCAAAAGGTGCAGTTAATAGAAAATACCAGCATTGATTTGGGCGCAGTAGGAAAAGGAATTGGCTGTGACGAAGCAAAAGAACTTTTAAAGCAGCAGACAGAAGTTACCGGAGCAGTGATTTCTGTAGGAGGAAGTATTCTTACTTATGGAGAGAAAGAAGATGGCAGTCCATGGAGTGTGGCAGTTACAGATCCATTGCATTCCGGTGAAAGTTATATGGGTGTATTAGCTTTGGAAGGGGAAAATTACGTTTCTACTTCCGGGGATTATGAAAAATATTTTGAGCAGGATGGTGTGCGCTATCACCATATTTTAGATCCGAAAACCGGGTATCCGGCAGAAAGTGGGCTTATTTCCGTTACCATAGTAACAAAAAATGGTTTGTTAAGTGACGGTCTTTCTACAGCATGTTTTGTATTGGGACTTGAAGAAGGAATGGAATTGATTGAAAAATATCAGGCAGAAGCGGTTTTTATTGACAAAAATTATAATGTTTATGTAAGCGAAGGATTACAAGACAAATTTCAGATTACAGAAGAACAAATATATCATTTGCAGGAATTGAAAAAATAATATAGTAAAGGATTGTATGGGATTATGAAAGAAAAAATAAAAAAAACATTCTCTAAGGTAAGAACCGGATGCTATCTTTTGCCATGCTTTTTAATGGCAGGTGGGGCAGTTTTTGCGGGCAGTGACAGAGTATCTGCAACCACAACCGTAGAATTGGATGGTTATGATATTTCAAAAGTGGAAGAAGTACTAAAAGCACAGGCACAAGCACAGGAAAGCACTGGGAGTTCCGGAAAAACAAAAGTTTCTTCCGTAAAGGGAAAAACAGCGCAGAAGGATAAAAAAGGTTCTAAGCACGGAGAAGCACAATCATTTTTAGATGGAACTTATGAAGGCGTTGGAGTAGGATTTGCAGGACATATTAAAGTTAAAGTTGTAGTAGAAGACAGTAAGATTCTATCAATTGAAGTAACTGAGGTAGAAGCAGATGATGCTCCATTTGTTGCCAAGGCAAAAGGAGTGATAGAATCTATTTTACAGTATCAGACGATAGATGTAGATACTGTCAGCGGAGCAACTTACAGCTCTAAAGGTATTATTGCAGCAGTAAGAAATGCCCTGGAAGGAGTGGAAGATACTTCTGAGATTGCTCCCCAGAGAGGAAAGCCGGCACCAACGACTGTTCCAGAATTTGAAGATTCTGAGTATAAAGATGGCGTATATTACGGAACAGGAACAGGTTTTGGTGGTCAAGTACAGGTAAAAGTAGTGATTAACGACGGCAAAATTACAGAAATTACAGTAGAAAGTGCCGGTGGAGAAGATGGAAGTTACCTGACAAGAGCAAAAACTCTGATTGAAAAAGTTTTAGAAAAGCAAAGCCCGAATGTAGACACTGTCAGCGGAGCTACATATACTTCCAATGGTATTATATCAGCCATTCAGAATGCTCTTTCCCAGGCAAAGAAGGATTCTGGCGAAAAGGTAGATAAGGGATTTACAGAAAAGAATCAGGGAAAAAATGAGACTGGAACACAAACAGAAGAAACTACCGGATATCAGGATGGTGTTTATACAGGAACAGCAAAGGGATTCCGTGGAGATATGCAGGCGACTGTTACCATTAAAAATAAAAAAATTAATAATATTACCATTGAATCCAAAGATGATGAATCCTTTTTGAAAAAAGCAATGACACTGGTAGATGCTATTATAAAGAAACAGACAGCAGAAGGAATTGATGTGGTAACCGGAGCTACATATAGTTCCAACGGAATTATAAATTCAGTAAAAGATGCACTAAAAAAAGCGGGAAGCAGTGAAGAAATTAACAAGGAAGAAGTAGAGGTACTTCCGTCACCGACTCCAAGACCTGAACCAACACCTACTGATTCACCGGAGCCAACGCCAGGTGGAGAGGATGGTACGAAAAAGTATCGTGATGGGTCATATCAGGCAAAAGCTGTAGGATTTAATGGCAATGTGGTGGTAGAAGTTTTAATACAAAATGGAAATATTTCAAAAATCAATATAAAAGAGTATCAGGATGATGATGAATTCTTCTGGGATGCTTATAACGGAGTAACATCCCAGATCTTTAAAAAGCAGACAGCAGAAGGAATTGATGTAGTTAGTGGAGCTACTTACAGTTCAGAAGGAATTATCAATGCCGTGAAAAAAGCATTAGAGCAGGCGAAAGAATAGGAGATACTTATGTTAGGAGAAAATACCCATTTTAAAATAAAAGTAATTAATCTGATTGCAATAGTTGCAGTTATATATATTTACAATTTAAATCTTTCTTTATGGGAAACAACGGAAACCTTAAAGTTCCAGGAAACAAGAGCAGATATGGCAGAAAAACAGCTGACAGAATTGGAAAGCAGTCTGGATAATTTAGTAAAACAGTATGGAGATAAAAGTGCGGCTCAAGAAATTTCGGCATCGGTTCCACAGTCAAAATGGAAAGATGGAGTATATCAGGGAGAAGGAGCCGGATTTGCAGGAAATATTCTGGTGGAAGTAACTATTGAAAATGGTGTGATTGCAAATATTGAGGTCCTGGATTATGGAAATGATGATGAAGCTTATGTAAATATGGCAGTAGGGGTTATTGATGCTATGTTGGAAACACAGTCCTCAGAAGTAGATGCAGTTTCCGGAGCCACCTTTAGTTCCAATGGAATCAAAGCAGCAGTAGCAGCGGCTTTGCAGGAAGCTGAGGGTGAGTAATTTGTCAGGGGAAAGAAAGGATTGGAAAATGGATAGAAAAAAACGAAAGAAAATACAAAAAGGAATTCGTTTAGGCATACAAATTCTCTTTTTACTTGTTGCGCCAGCAGTGTTTACATCAGCGTTTGCAGGAGCAAAATACATAGTTACCCAGTTTGCAGCAGGAGAGCTGGTAGAGTTGAGTGCTTTTCTAAAAACGTTACTGGCGATTGGTCTGTTTACAATTATATTCGGACGTTTCTTTTGCGGATATGCATGTGCATTTGGAACCCTTGGAGATATCATATTCATGATATCTTCCGGTATTCAGAAGAAGATAAAAAAGAAACTTCCTAAACTGCCGGAAACCGTTAGTCATCTGTTGAAAAATGTGAAATATGTTGTTTTGGCAGGAGTTTTATTTGCATGTATGTTTGGAATTTACGATCGTTTCAGAGGAAGTAGTCCGTGGGATGTTTTCTCGATGTTAACGTCCCTGCGTATTCCTGGTAAGGAATATCTTATAGGAGTTATCCTGTTAGCTTTTATTATGATAGGAATGGCGTGGGAAGAACGTTTCTTTTGTAAATATCTTTGTCCTATGGGAGGAATTTTTACTTTACTGCCAATATTACCGAGAAGTTTATATCGAAGAAACAGGGAAAATTGTTTTCCGGGCTGTTCTGCCTGTGAAAGACAGTGTCCGGTGCATCTGAAGATTGATGGAGATTCTGTGGACTCAGGAGAATGCATTCAATGTAATCAATGTCTGGAAAATTGTCCGAAAGAAAATATCAGTACCGGTTTTGGTAAAATAAAAGGAAATGAAATCTGGGTTATTCTGGTGAAAGCAGTAGTACTGTTTTTGCTATGTATGTATTTAGATTTAACCCGATGGTAAAGTGAATAGAGAAAAGGAAAAGTCCGGATGCGTTTTTTGCATCCGGACTTTTCGCAATTTTATTTTTCGGCATATTTTTTAATGGCCTGAAAACTTTCTGTGCTGATTACATGCTCTATCTTGCAGGCATCTTCCGAAGCAATCGCTTCATCTACCCCCAGTTCCATAAGCCAGGAAGAAAGAAATTCATGTCTTTCATAAATCATTTCTGCAATTGCTTTTCCGGTTTCTGTAAGAGTAATAAAGCCGGCATCACTTACAATAATATGCCCCTTTTCACGAAGATTCTTCATAGCAATACTGACACTTGATTTTTTAAATCCTAATTCATTGGCGATATCCACAGAACGCACTACAGGCAGTTTTGTGCTTAACATTAAAATTGTTTCTAAATAATTTTCTGCTGATTCGTTTATATGCATAATCACACCTCATCTATAAAATACGTTAATATAGATAAGTATAACATAAAAGAGCGAAAGACACAAATTTTTCTGAAAACTGAAAAGAGTTATTGACAACAAAATGGAGTTAGCGTATACTAACTAATAGAAAAGGAAGCGAAAAGACTTATAAAGTAAAGAATTTGCTGAGTTGCTAATGGGTAATGGTTGAGGGAGAGAAAATGTAAGCATTGTGGGGAATATTGTCATAGATAAGGAGGCTACAATGTGAAGAAAGAAAAGAGACATGAGACAGAACGTTATCAACGGACACAGATGCAGAAAGAACTGGTAATAAAGCAGTTAAAAGAACGTGGATGTAGAATTACGAAACAAAGACTGCTTCTTTTGGATATTATTTTGGAACAGGACTGTTCCTGTTGTAAAGAGATTTATTATCGGGCAGTGGAAAAGGATGAAGGAATTGGAACTGCTACAGTATATAGAATGATTAATATTTTGGAAGAAATCGGTGCCATTAGCAGAAAGAATATGTATAAAATTGCCTGCGGAAAAGAATGTGATTTGGAAAATGTATGTACGGTGGAATTAGATGATGATACGGTATATTATTTTTCGGCTAAAAAGTGGAATTCTGTTATCCGGGCAGGGTTGAAAGCCTGTGGATATATGGATGGTCAGGAGATTAGAAGTGTGGTGATACCGGTAAATTCCCACGGAAAATATGAAGTATAAGAAAAAGGCTGAAACTGTTGATAACTCAATAGTTTCAGCCTTATTTTAGTATAAATTTTTCATGCTGTTCAAGCTGATCATTAGTGTAGAAGTATTATGGAGCATGGCCGAAGTTGTAGGCTGTATCATTCCGAAAACGCCTAAAAGTATTAAACCGGTATTAATACTGACAATACTAAAATAATTTTTCTTAATTCTTTTGACCAATCCATTACTAATTTTCTTAAGAGTCACAAGCTCTAAAAGATTATCAGCACCGATGGTAATATCGGCAATTTCTCTGGCTATCTGAGCACCGTCACTGATAGCGATTCCCACATCTGCAGCGGAAAGGGCAGGGGAGTCATTGATTCCATCTCCAACCATAATTACCGTTCTTCCACTTTCTTTCTCTTTTTCTATAAAACTAGCCTTATCTTCTGGAAGAACACCTGAATAATATTCATCTACTCCGACTTTTTCGGCGATGGAACGGGCGGTTCGCTCATTATCCCCTGTCATCATTACGAGTTTTTTGAATCCGGCCTCCCGCAATGCTGCGATCACATGTGAAGCCTCTTCTCTTACAGGATCCTCAATGCAAATGGTGGCAGCCAGTTTTCCTTCGATTGCAAGGTACAGATGAGAATACTCTTCAGGGAGAGTTTCGAATTGTTCTTCCATACCGTCAGGAATTCTACAGTTTTCATCTTCAAAAATAAAATGATAACTGCCTATAACAACTTTACGTCCATCAACCATGGAGGATATTCCGTGAGCTACGATGTAATCTACTTTGGAATGTTTTTCCTCATGGGTCAGTCCGCGTTCCAGGGCGGCATTTACCACTGCTTTTGCCATGGAATGTGGAAAATGTTCTTCTAGGCAGGCGGCGGTGCGCAACAGTTCATCAGGGCTTTCATCTATAAATGGTACGACTTTTACCACGGTAGGCTGAGCCTTTGTCAGTGTTCCGGTTTTATCAAATACAATAGTATCTGCCTGAGCAACTTTTTCTAGAAATTTTCCACCTTTTACTGTGATTTGATGTGTACCTGCTTCGCGTATGGCTGATAATACCGAAATTGGC
Source organism: Lachnospiraceae bacterium (assembly GCA_017408735.1). Lineage (GTDB taxonomy): Bacteria > Bacillota > Clostridia > Lachnospirales > Lachnospiraceae > RUG11237. The sequence goes on along the minus strand of JAFQUB010000056.1, from coordinate 60,620 downwards.
ATTGCCAGTTTTAATGCACAGGAAAAGTCAACCATCAGTACAGATAGGGTTTTTGTTATGTTTCTGGTAAATAAGTATACAAGGGCTGTTCCAAGTAAAGTATAAGGAACCAGCTTGTCAGCCAGATGTGCTGCCTTTCCTTCCATAGTAGATTTTAACTTTTCGGATTCTTCAATCATCCGAACAATTTTTTCGAATTTGTTAGAACCGGAAGTTTCTTTTACTTCAACAACTATTTCACCCTCTTCCAGAACGGTTCCGGCATACACATAGCCACCGGCTTCTTTTAAAACAGGTAATGATTCGCCGGTCAGGGACGATTGATTTACCGCACCATCTCCGGAAGTTACTACGCCATCAAAAGGAATTACATTTCCCATATGGATAACAACATTATCTCCTTGTTTTATCTCATTAGCATTTACCAAAATTTCCCTACCGTCAGAAAGCAACCAGACTTTACTGATATTTAATGACATACTTCTTGCCAGATCGTCTACAGATTTCTTGTGGGTCCATTCTTCCAGTATCTCTCCGATTCCAAGAAGAAACATAATAGAACCGGCTGTTTTTATATCACCGCGAAGCAGTGATATGGCAATGGCAGTTCCATCCAAAACCGGTACTTCAATCTTTCCCTGTGCCAATGTGTGAATGCCTTTCCATATATATTTGCAGGCTTTAACTACTGTAATGGTAGTTCTTAATGGGGCAGGGAGAAACCATTTACTGCCAAAGCGTATTACCACTTGTTGTACAAGCTTATCCCAGTATTCACGATTTACTTTTCTGCCGGAATTTTGCCATACATGGTCCGGGACGGATACCAATTCAAAACTAAATTGTTGTAAAGTTTTAATTACCTTTGTTCTTTCTCCTGTATAGCAAATAGCCACATCCTGATTTCTTTCATAAACTTTCACAGATACAATATTGCTTTCATTGGTTAAATAATATTGAAGAATATCTGCTTCTTGAAACTTCATCTGTTTTTGGACAATATGTATTCTCATACGCCCTTTTATTTCATGTAGTATTTTAAATTTCATTTGATACACTATCCTTCCATGTTAGAGAAAAACACCTGCAGTATCCCACAGGTGTCGTAAGTTTCATCTATACTGTTTCAAACTTTATTCCGTTTCTGTTTCGCTTTCATCCGGAAATTCTGTATCGGCCCACTGTCTTTCCTCATTTATTTGTTGAGCTTCCACATAAATGTCCTCAGCATTTTCCTGAATAGTGGTAACTGTTTTCATTACACATTCCTTTGCACGAAGCACTGCAGCTGTACATTTTGTATATACATTCTTTGCATCTTTACTGGATAATATCTTAATGCCTGCTGTTCCAAATAAAACTCCTGCTGCAAAAATTCCAGCTTTTTTACCATCAAATTTTTTAAAAATATTTGTCATTTGATATACCTCCTTCTCCGCTTATGTTTATAATTTGTGCAGATTGCCAAAATACGCAAATAATTATAGTAATTCCCCATATTTATGATTTTTTTGACAATCTTCTTAAAATTAATTATACATCTATTGGTAAATTTTTACTATACTTTTCGGATTGTTGATAAAAATTATTAATAATAAAATTAGTGAAAGAACTTCTCATTAATTGAAATTGACAAATATTTCCTGTGGTGCTAGTATAAACGGCAGATAGTTGCAACTAACTAAAGTTAGAAAGAAAAACTAAATATTGAGTACTCATAAGGAAAACAAGAATTATTCAGAAAGGATAAGGATAGTAACTTATGAAATTGAAAAAAATATTATCTATACTTCTTGCAATGTCGGTGGCATCTACATCTTTCACCGTTTCAGCAGCACCTCTTCAGGTGGAAGGAACACAGGTGGTGAAAACTGTTTCAGGTGAAGCGCCGGTAGAGAAGAGTTATGTGTATGGAATCATGAAAATCCCTTATGCAGCTTTTTATGAAGCAGAACTGGAAGGGGCAAATGATGTAAAAGTAGATACAGTTACATCAGCTACAGCATCAAAATGGCAGAATCAGGCTGGTACTTACTATGAAGGATCTGCAGAAGGTGAAGGCGGAAAGATTCTCGGTGTAGAATATTATGTAGCTATAGAAGAAACTGTATATGAGGAGTTAGAAAAGAATAACAGTTTATTATTAACTACATTTTCAAAAGTAGACAAAGTTCCTGACACCTATAAAGTAATGGATGAAAACGGAAAATTCAGTGCTGTTCAGGGTAAAACAACTGAATTAGAAAACGTAAAAAGTACATTTACAACACAAAGTTACTGGGGCGATTACCAGATGAACTTCTCAAAGCTCGGAATCGAAGGTACGGTATACGGTGTTGTTATAGAAACAGAAGACGGTGCAAAGTATGGATTGCGTCACTTAGAAAATATCTGGAATAATGGAACACAGATTTCCTGGTCCAGTGGTATCAAGACAACAGAATATAGAGGAAATGAATTGAGCTCTGAACATTATGCTTCTATGATGGGAAAAACCATTACAGGAGTAACATGGATTGCAGATACAGGTATTTATGAATTAAATAACTTAGAATATTATGTATCAGCAAATCATAAGGGCGAAATGGAAGTTGCGGATGGATATGTAAAGGATGGACAGGTAGCTGTAACAACAAAAAATCTTCCGGAAGATGGAAATTGGGAAGCGGTTGTACCGGAAACTCTTGAAGACGCCAGCTATGAAAACGGTATTTTAAGTTATGATACAAATGCAAAACCGGGTTCTTATACTTTAAACTTTGTTGATAAGTCTGATAAGTATACAGGAATTTCAGCAAGCTTTGTATTGAAAACAGATTCACTTCCTGTTCAGTTTGCGAAGGATGGCAATAAAGTGGTTACAGCAAAAGGAAGTGCGGATGAAGATGCTGCAAACTTTATGAAAAACCTTTCAACAGTAGAAGTAACATTTGGTGAAAAAACAACAACATACAAAACAAATGGTTCTTGCTGCTGTTGTGTAACATTCTTTAACGAAGACGGAACACTTAATTTAGAAGCAGCCAAAAAAGGATCTGATGTCTTCTCTAAAGAAGGAAAATATACTTTAAAAGTAAATGCTATTGGTTATGATAACAGTCTTACTTTTGATGTGGATGTGGATTATGTATATGGTACTGCGAAAATTCCATATAATGCTTACTACGTAGCAGAATTAAGCGGTGCTAATGATGTGGCAGTAGATGCCGTTACATCAGCTACGAAATCTAAATGGCAGAAACAGGCAGGAACATACTATGAAGCAGCATCAGAAGGTGAAGGCGGAACAATTCTTGGTGTGGAAGCACCTGTTGCAATTGAACGTAGTGCTTATGAAGCATTGGTAAAAGAAGGAAATGATATCATTGATACATTTACTGAAACAGAAAGCAGTGCTGTAGCATACAAGAGAATTTATAAGAACGGAAGCCTTAGTGCAACAAAGGGTGCAACAACAAAGTTAGAAGGTGTAACAAATACCTTTACAACAAGCAGCAGCTGGGGCGATTATCAGATGAACTTTACAGGTCTTGAAATGGAAGGAACTGTATATGGTGTAATCATTAAAACAACAGATGGTGCAAAATACGGCTTACGTCACTTAGAAAACATCTGGAAAAAAGGAGCAGAACTGTCATGGTCCAGTGGTATCAAGAAAGTAGAAGCAAAAGGAAATGAATTAAGTTATGAACATTATGCTTCTATTATGGGAAAAACTATTGCAGAAGTAACGTGGATTACAGATGCAGGTATTTATACAGTTAGTGATTTAGAACAGTATGTACCGGTAAAATACAATGGAACAATTACAATTCCTAAAACAAATGTAAGTGAAGGAAAAGTAGCTGTCACAACAGAAGGATTCCCAACAGATGTAGATTGGAATGTTGTTGTACCGGAAACACTTGCAGGTGCAAAATATAATAATGGAGTATTAAGTTTTGACAAAAATGCAATGCCGGGTTCTTATACATTAACATTTACAGATGCTTCTAATAAGTATGCAGAAACATCAGTAAGTTTTGTGCTTACTACAGAAATACTTCCAGTACAGTACAAAAATAATAAGCTTATACCTGCAGATGGAAGTACAGAAACAGAAGCGACAAACTTTATTAAAAATATTTCAGCAGTAACTGTAAAATTTGGTGATGCTTCAAAAACATATAAGACAAGCGGAAAAGGTAAAGTCAGCATTATTAATGAAGATGGAAGCATTAATGAAGAAGCTGTTAGTGGCGGAAATGGAATATTTGCAGAAGCTGGTAACTATGAATTGACAGTAGAAGCAGCAGGTTATAATAATTTAATCTTTACTTATACGGTAGAAACAAAAAATGCAACAAATCCATCACCGGAACCAAGTAAAACAGCAACACCAAGTGCAAAACCAACTGCTGAACCAACAGCAAAACCAACTGTAACACCAAAAGCGAAAAAAGTAACAGCTCCAAAGAAAGTAACCGTTTCTAAGGTGTCTAATGTTAAGGGTAAAAAGCTTAAAGTTAAATGGAAAAAAGTAAGTGGTGCAAATGGATACCAGATTGTAATTGCAACGAACAAGAAGTTTACTTCCGGAAAGAAAACAGTTACAGTAAAAAATGGTAAGACCACATCAAAAACAATTTCTAAATTAAAGAAAAAGAAAACATACTATGTAAAAGTTCGTGCTTATAAAAATGCTAATGGACAGAAAGTATGGGGATCATACAGTAGTGTGAAAAAAGTTAAAATTAAAAAATAGTATCTTGTCATAGCTCATAAAAAGAAGCTTTTGCAACGCAGCCGGACTGCGGTGCAAAAGCTTTCTTTACTGAGTGACTATTATTTTTTATTTAATATAAATAATTCTTGTAATATTTCCTTTTTGATTTATCACATCCTGCAACGTTTTGTTCGAATATTTTCCAGGATCAAAAATTAGAAATTTGTCTGCGGAAAGATTCTTACTTCCGGAATATCCATAGACAGTTACCCAATGCATACCGCCATAAGAGTTCTTTAAACATACAGACGCCATTTTGCCCTCGGAAAGTAAAGTGTAAAGGCGGTTTATGGCAACGGTGTTGCCGCAATATTCCTGAGTCCATACATCTGGCAGCTTTCCCCAAATCAGCAGACCACCGGAAGTATACAATCCTGTGTTGCGGGATAGTTCTGTTGGCAGTGTTTTGTTGCCACGATAAGTCATAATCAATGCAATGTTACAGGTCAGACAACCGGAACGTGCGAGGGAATAAGAAGAATTTCCAAGCATAATTTTCTGATAAGCTGTCTGAGTCTGTACATAAGGAAATGCATTGTACTGACTTTGAGTCATGGAATAATCCTTCAAAATAATTTCCGGATATAGATAATCCCAATGGGCATATAAGGTGGTTGTTTTTGTGATTTTTACTTTGCTTGTAGGAAGTATCTGGGTACCACCAGATTTCTTGGTAAACCAGCCTAGGAATTTGTAACCTTTTTTGGTTGGCGTAGAGAGTTTACCATAAGTAGAACCATACGTTTTTTTGTAACTGGATTTAGAAACTTTACCGCCCCTGGCGTTTAATTTTACCTTATATGTTTTTGCTTTCCAGTGAGCGTATAAGGTATGAGCTTCTGAATTTTTTACACGGGTGGAGGATTTTACCTTGGTTCCTTTTTTGGCAGAGGTGTACCAGCCTTGAAAGGTATAACCCTTTCTAGAAGGAGCAGGTAGTTTGCCATACTTTTTGTTAGCAGTGACAAGAATATCCTCATATTTAATAGAAGTTTTGTAATTTAGGTTAAAATCAACGGAAATCATTGGGGGTTGTGTAATCCCGGGTGATGGAGTTACAGATGCTGCCCTGGTTGTGATGGCGGAAGTGGTCAATAGAAAACAAAACAGAATCAGCCCCAAAACATTGCTCTTAAGTAATTTTCTCATATAAAAATTCCCTTCATATGTATTTTCGACATTTATCGCATGTATTTATGATACCCTTTCAGAGAAAATGACGCAAGAGTAAATCGTTGGAAAAAAGAAAAAAACTAAAGTTTTTTTAAGGAAAAAAGATGAAGAAGGCTGATTAAAATTTCACTGGCAAGAATACCCCATAAATACCCGGTAATTCCAACGGTAGGAATTGTTAAAACCACAAACAAAATGCGGATAATCAGTCCGGTTATGTTGTGGATAAAGGAAGTCATGGTTTTTCCCAGACCATTTAAGATGCTCTCCAAAGTGATGGTAAGGCATAAAAACGGGCAGAGGAAGGACAAGGTGCGGATAAAACGTCCTGCCAGAGGGCTTTGGAAGAAAAATCCCCCCAAAAAAGGTCCACATACCAGAAATCCGGCAGTAAGTAAAAAACCAAAACCAATACTTAAAGTGAAAGATTTGTAAATTAAGGAGCGAATCAGCTTTTGGTTGTCGGCGGCCTTGGCTTCTGCAATGGTTGGAAGTAATAGTGTGGCAATGGAATTGGTAATGGCAGAGGGGAACAAAATAAATGGAAGCGCCATTCCGGTTAATGTGCCATATACCTGCAAAGCCTCAGTTTTTTTTAGTCCAAAGGAAGCAAGGGACAGTGGCAGCAGCAAGGCCTCGATGCTTTGAAGCAGATGAAGGGCAAGGCGGTTAAAGGTAAGAGGAAGACTTAGGCAGATAAGGGGAAGAAAACAAAGGTTATCTGTGGTTTTCGGCATTGCCACATTGTCATGTCCAAAGGCAGTCAGACAAAATAACATGGAAATGGTTTCGCCTAAAACAATTCCTATAACAGCAACGGAAATTTCCACCGGAGAATTCCGGCTTTCTAAAATGTGACAGATAAAAAAGACGGAACCCACACGGACAAGTTGTTCTACCAGCTGGGAAATGGAAGGAATACTGGTTTTTTGTTTGCCAAAGTAATAACCGCAGATACAAGAATGTACTGCGGAAAAAGGCAGGGATAAGGCAATGATTTTAAATAACAGACCACAGCGGGGTTCGTTGTAAATATGTACGGAGAGTGTGTTGGCAGAAAGTATCAGAACTGTTCCGGTGAGAATGGAAAGCCCCACAGACAACACCAAACCTCCAAACAAAATGGATTTGGCACCGGTTTCATCTTTGAGGGCATGTTTTTCAGCAACCAATTTGGAAATCGAAGTGCTGATACCACAGACGGTAATTGCATGGCATATGGCGACAACCGGAAAGATTAATTGATAAATTCCCATTCCTTCTGCACCAATTTTGTTGGATAAGAATATTCTATAAAAGAAACCAATAATTTTATTGATAAATCCTGTCATGGTCAGGATAAATGTTCCTTTTATAAAAGCAGCTTTTTTACCTGATATCTTCATTTTCATTAACCTGAAAACCAAAAGTTAATATAGTATATGGAAAATAAAAATAAGATATACATGAATTTGATTTTAATTAAGGATATAGAAAGAAGGGAAATTATGGAGCGAACTATTTATATGGATAATGCAGCAACAACGAAACCAAGGAAAGAAGTTGTGGAGGCGATGATGCCTTATCTGGAAGAATACTATGCCAATCCCTCTAGTATGTATGGCATTGCCATGGAGAATCAAAAAGTAATTCAAGATAGCAGAAAGCTGATAGCAGATACTTTGGGGGCAGAGTCAGAGGAAATTTATTTCACAGCAGGGGGAAGTGAGGCGGATAACTGGGCGTTGAAAGGGGTGGCTCATGCCAATCGTGAAAAGGGGCGTCATATTATTACCACAAAAATAGAGCATCATGCAGTGTTAAATTCCTGCAAACAATTAGAAGAAGATGGATATGAAGTCACTTATCTGAATGTGGATGAAAAGGGAAGAATTCGTTTGGAAGAACTGGAAGATGCTATCAGAGAGGATACGATTTTAATTTCGGTTATGGCAGCAAATAATGAAATTGGAACTATAGAACCAGTATGGGAAGCTGCAAGAATTGCAAAAGCGAGAGGAGTGTTGTTTCACACAGATGCCGTTCAGATGTATGGACAAATGCCAATGGATGTCAGACAGCTTCAGGCTGATTTAATCAGCGTCAGTGGTCACAAGTTCAGAGGTCCCAGAGGAAGTGGATTTTTGTATGTGCGAAAGGGAACAAAAATCTGTCCATTTATTAATGGTGGAGGACAGGAACGGGGAATGCGTGCAGGTACGGAAAATACGGCTGCTATCGTAGGAATGGCGAAGGCGGCAGAGTTAGCCATCCGCACAATGAATTACCGGATACGCAAAGAAACTTATCAGAGAAATTATTTGATTCGAAGAATTTTAAATGAGATTCCAAGAGTAAGGTTAAATGGGCATCCTTATTACAGACTGCCCTCCAATGCAAATTTCTGTTTTGAGGGGATTGAAGGGGAGTCACTGTTGATTCTGTTGGAAATGAAAGGCATCTGTGGCTCTGCAGGTTCTGCCTGTACTACAGGAAATACAGAGCCTTCTCACGTATTAATAGCAATCGGCTTGGATGAGCAGACCGCCAATGCATCTTTGCGGTTAAGTATTAACGAAGATATCACAAGAAAAGAATTAGATTATGTGGTGGAGATTTTGAAGGAAAGTGTCCAGTCTTTAAGGGAAAAGTCCGGTTGACATGCAAGTCGATTATGAATTATAATGAAAACTAGGAAATTGGAAACAATGTTGCATAATTTTGGAGGGAAAAATGAAGTGTCCATTTTGCAATAATGAAAATACAAGAGTAATCGATTCCAGACCGGCAGAGGATAACAGCTCTATTCGTCGGAGAAGAATGTGTGATGAGTGTGGAAAGCGTTTTACCACTTATGAAAAGATAGAAACCATACCATTGGTTGTAATTAAAAAGGATAATAATAGAGAACCGTATGAAAGATCAAAGATTGAAGCCGGAGTTATGAGAGCATGTCATAAAAGACCGATTTCCGTCCATCAAATTAATTCGTTGATTGATGAAGTGGAGACAACGATTTTCAATAGGGAAGAAAAAGAGATTGAAAGTAAAGTGATTGGCGAACTGGTGATGGATAAGTTAAAGGACTTAGAGGCAGTTGCTTATGTTCGTTTCGCGTCAGTTTATCGTGAATTCAAAGATGTAAATACATTTATGGATGAATTAAAAAAGATGTTAACATAATGTTTTAGATGAAAATGATGATACATGAACCGTAAAAATATCCGTTGAGTTTCTTCAGCGGATATTTTTGAATGTAAAGAAAGGAAAAAACAATGGATTTACCAGTACAATTTATGGAGCGAATGAAACAGATGCTGGGAGGAGAATTCGAAGAATTTCTTGCTTCTTATGACAAAGAACGGGCGTATGGTATGCGCATCAATACATTGAAAATGTCAAAAGAAGAAGCATTAAATATACTTCCATTCTCTTTGGAAACAGTACCATGGTGTGAAACAGGATTTTACTATAAGGATGAGGAAAGACCGGGGAAACATGCTTTCCATGAGGCAGGGCTGTACTATATACAGGAACCCAGTGCCATGATTACGGCAGAACTGGCAGAAATCATACCGGGAGATATTGTGTTGGATTTATGTGCAGCACCAGGTGGGAAAAGTACTCAGCTTGCCTGTAAAATGCAGGGCAAAGGAATGTTAATTTCCAATGAAATCAATCCCCAGAGAGCTGCCATTTTATCACAAAATATAGAGCGTATGGGTATCAGAAATGCAATTGTAACCAATGAAAGTCCGGAAAGACTCAGCAAGTTTATGAACTTTTTTTTTGATAAAATTGTGGTGGATGCTCCTTGTTCTGGTGAAGGAATGTTTAAGAAAGAGCCTTTGGCAGTAAGTGAGTGGAGTGAAGAAAATGTAGAAAACTGTGCAAAACGTCAGCGGGAAATTCTTTCCTATGCATCTTCCATGTTAAAACCGGGCGGACGTATTATTTATTCTACCTGTACTTTTGCAAAGCAGGAGAATGAAGACGTAATACAGGGATTTGTGGAAGAACATCCGGAATATGAGATTGTAAGTATGCATAGAATCTGGCCTCATAAAGTGAAAGGAGAAGGTCATTTTGCGGCAGTACTGCAAAGAGAAGGAGAAAGTACGGCAGTAAATACACCTTTTAAGCCGCAAAAAATAGAAAAAAGTAAGCTTATGCAGGTGGAAGAATTTATGAAAACTACATTGCAGGAGAAATTAGAGGGAGCATTTGTCACCTTTGGAGATAATTTGTTTTTACTTCCGAAACAGGCACCTGAGCTGAAAGGCTTAAAGGTACTGCGACCAGGGCTTCATTTGGGAAGTTTTAAAAAGAACCGGTTTGAGCCTGCTCACGCTCTTTCTCATGCATTAAAAGTGAGTGAATGCAAACATGTGCTGAATTTTTCCCAGGAAGAAAAGGATGTGGAACGTTTTTTAAGAGGGGAAACATTGGAAGGTGAAGCAGATGAAAAAGGATGGTATCTGGTGTGTGTAGAAAATCAGCCCCTGGGGTTTGCAAAATATAGTAATGGAATGTTTAAAAATCATTATCCGAAAGGGCTTCGTATTGTGGGATGAGAAAAAAATATGGAAAATTTTAGCATAAAGTAATATAATGAACGAGGAGAAAAAATGGAAAGGGAATAAAGGGGTGGTATTCTATGAGCATTTGGTATTGCATTTTTGGTGGCATTTTTGCAATTACAGTCATATTTTTGGTAACCTTATGTTGTTTTCAAAAAAAACGTAATCAGGAACTGGAAAAGATTATATTTGTAGACTGTATCACGGGTGGGAGTACCTATGAGAAATTTAAACGGGATTTAGAAGAGTATTTAAAGAAGAACAACAAACAGATTTGTGCTGTATTGAGTATTGACGTTGATAAGTCAAAATATATTGAAGAAATTTTTGGAAGCGAAGAATATATCAAAGCAATCAATTATGTATGGAAAGCGTTGAAGGAGGAAACCCGAGAAAATGAATTCTGCTGTCATCGGGATGCTGATCAATTTTATGCATTGTTTCAATATAAAGATGAAGATACCATCAAGCAGCGTATAGAGGCCATGTATGATGATATCAGAGAAGAAATTGAACGTGGAGAAATCTATTACGATTTAAAAATCTCCGTCGGGGTATATATATTGAAGAACCGAAAACATACGGTAGAACGTATTCTATTTCGAAGTGATGTTGCCCGAAGGACGATTAAGGGGCAGCATGACAAGCTGTATGCATTCTATAGTGATGAAATAAAGCAAAAGCAGATAAGAAATAAAGAGATAGAAGATAGAATGGAAAAAGCTTTGGAAAAAGGCGAGTTTTATGTATGCTATCAACCAAAATACAGTACTCAAAGCAAAGAGATTGTAGGTGCAGAGGCACTTGTCAGATGGCGTATGAATGGGGAAAATGTCATTCCGCCATCCGAATTTATTTCATTGTTTGAAAGTAATGGTTTTATAAAGCAATTAGACAAGTATGTGTTTGAACAGGCGTGTAAAGATATGAGAAGCTGGTTAGATAAAGGCTTGGATGTTAAACCGGTATCTGTTAATTTGTCCCAGATGCAGTTATATAATTCTAACTTCATTAAGGAATATATGGAAATTCGGGAACGTTACGAGCTGAAACCAAAATACGTACAGTTGGAATTAACAGAAACGGCTCTTTTTGAAAATACGGTAGTATTGGAGAATGTTATTAATCAGCTTCATGAACTGGGATTTGAGGTATTGATGGATGATTTTGGAAAAGGATATTCTTCTCTGAATATGTTAAAAAACGTAGAAGTTGATACCGTTAAAATTGATAAAAGCTTTGTGGATGATATTGGAAACAATAAAAGAGTAGAACGAATTATTGCAACCATTATTTCACTGGTACGATCCTTAAATATGCATGTAGTTGCTGAGGGGGTGGAAAATGAAATACAGTATAAATTTTTAAATTTAGTAGAATGTGATGAAATTCAAGGATTTTATTTTTCCAAGCCTATTGAGGCAAAAGAGTATGAGAAAATGTTAAAAAAGAAAAAATAAATAAAAAAAAGAGCAGTCAACTGACGGGATTGACTGCTCTTATTGTTTACATTTTATTCTAATTAAGCAATAGAATTAACAGCTTTTGCTAAACGAGAAACTTTTCTGGCAGCGTTGTTTTTGTGGTAAACACCTTTAGAAGCAGCCATTTCAATTTTCTTTGTTGTAATAACTAAAGCTTCTTTTGCAGCAGTAGCATCTTTCGCAGCTACAGCAGCTTCTACCTTTTTGATGTAAGTCTTAACTTCAGACTTAATTGCCTTATTTCTTTCTGTTTTAGTTGCAATAACTTTAATTCTTTTCTTAGCTGATTTAATGTTAGCCAAATCCGTACACCTCCATGAGATTTTTATATTTGATTACTTGTTTCAATACGTTTTGGTTTGCATTAAACGGACACGGACGTTAATGTAAACACACTAGATTATAATAGAACAAACATCTTTCTCTGTCAATACATATTTTAGTATTTTTTGCAAAAAATATCCATTAGAAGTAATGAAAGAGAAGGAAGGTAACAGAAAATGAGCGAATTCAGAGTGCGTACGGATTTGGCAGTGGAGGCAAAAGAAAGCTTTGAAGAAGACAATGTGGAAATCAGAGGAGTGCGGATTGATGAGGATTATGACACAAAGAACGAAATAAATATTACAAGAGTTGTGATTGAAACAAAAAATGGAGCCAAAGCCATGGGAAAGCCAATGGGGACCTATATTACATTAGAGGCGCCTAACATGGCAGTTCCGGACGAAGGATATCATAGAGAAATATCCCGGGTGTTGTCTAAATATATCAAAGAATTATTAGGAGATTTTTCCAAGGAACATTCTGTGTTGATTGTCGGTCTGGGAAACAGAGAGGTAACGCCGGATTCTTTAGGACCTCTGGTGGTGAATAATTTGCTGATCACAAGGCATGTGGTAAAGGAATATGGAAAATATGCCATGGGAAAAGAACTGGTCAACAGCGTCAGTGGAATTGTTCCGGGGGTTATGGCACAGACCGGAATGGAATCCGCAGAGATTGTAAAAGGTGTTATTAAAGAAACGAATCCGGATTTGCTTATCGTGGTGGATGCGTTGGCAGCTAGAAGCACAAAACGATTGAATCGAACAATTCAGATCACAGATACCGGAATTAATCCCGGATCCGGAGTAGGAAACCACAGAAATGCAATCAACAGTGAAGTAATGGGAATCCCGGTCATTTCCATAGGGGTTCCGACTGTGGTAGATGCAGCCGTTATTGTAAATGATGCTATGGAAAATATGCTTCATGCCATGGAAGACGCAGAAAGTTTAAAAAGCATTGGAAATGTGTTAAATACCTTTAATGTGGCGGAAAAACAGGAGTTGTTTCGGGAACTGTTATCTCCCCAGCTGAACACAATGTTTGTTACACCAAAGGATATTGACGAAACCATGAAGCGTTTAAGCTTTACCATATCGGAAGCATTAAATATGGTATTTCAGACTGTTTAGGTGCATATAATAAAGAGGTGGATAAGTTCAAATCCTCATGATTATAGTTGCCGGGGGGAATGGTATGGATAAGAAAAGAAAGCACAGAAGTATAGAAATTATCGTATTATTGCTAACGACCGTTTTTTTTGTTGAGGTAATTCAAGTGTCTGTAAGACAGGGATTTGATATTCAGATAGAAGATGTGAAAAAATATATGGAAAGCAAGGTGACAGCAGAAATAGTGGAAACGCTGTCACCTAATCTTATGTACTCCTTTCAAGATGGACCCACAAAAGAGTATACAAAATTGGAAAGCTGGATTCTAAAGCAGTATCCCCTATTAGAATATAGCATGGAGGTTTGTGAATATGAGACGGCGGTGGAAAATGAGGGAGCCTATGAATTGATTTTGAAGGGTGAGGCAAATGATGAAAACTTTGTGGATGAAAATGGAAATGTAGTAATTGTGGCAGAAACAGCCAAGGAGGAAGAAAAGAAAGATGCCCCAAAAGGGGACGAGGTAAAGGAAGAAACAAAGTCTGAAACGGCAGATGCTACAGAAAGCACGACAAAAAAGCAGGAAATTAATATGGAACTTCTAAAAGATGAAGAATATATAAAAGGCACATATTATACAATAGATAGCACTACCTATGTAGAAGCGGGAGAGTTAAGTGCAGATAAACTGTTGGGAAAGGATATGAAGATAAAAGGAGACAATTCGAAGCCACAGATTCTAATTTTCCATACTCATTCTCAGGAAGCTTTCGCAGATTCTGTTCCGGGAGATGTGAGTACTACAATTGTAGGAGTAGGTGAATATCTGGCAAAGCTGTTGACAGAAAAATATAATTTTAATGTGATACATAATACCACCACCTATGATTTGATTGATGGAAAGTTAGACAGAAATAAGGCATATTCTTTGGCAGAACCGGATATTCAGGCTATCTTAGAGGCAAATCCATCCATTGAAGTGGTGCTTGATATTCACAGAGATGCCATGGATGAGCAGACCCATCTGGTAACGGAAATTAACGGAAAACCTACTGCAAGATTTATGTTTTTTAATGGAATGAGCAGAACGAAAAAGCTGGGAAACATTGATTATTTGCAAAATCCCTATCGGGAGGACAATATGTCTTTTGCATTTCAGATGCAGTTAAAAGGGGAAGAATATTATCCGGGTCTAACCAGAAGAATTTATTTAAAAGGTTATCGTTATAATTTACATTTGCTGCCGAAAACTTTGCTGGTGGAAGTGGGTGCCCAGAACAATACAGTGGCAGAAGAAAAAAATGCCATGGAACCTTTGGCGCATATGCTTTCTATGGTGTTAAAGGGAGAATAATACTTCACGAAAAAGCTTTCTTGTGTTATACTATGCACGAAAGCACTGCAACTTGCAGGTTACAGGAGGAATGTTATGGCACATATGGATCAGAGTAGAATTAGAAATTTTTGTATTGTGGCACATATCGATCATGGTAAATCCACATTAGCAGATAGAATTATTGAAAAAACAGGTTTATTGACAAGCAGAGAAATGCAGTCCCAGGTATTGGACAATATGGAGTTGGAGAGAGAACGTGGTATTACAATCAAGGCTCAGACAGTGCGTATTGTATACAAGGCTCAGGATGGAGAAGAATACATCTTCAATCTTATTGACACTCCGGGACACGTAGACTTTAACTATGAGGTTTCGCGAAGTCTGGCGGCTTGTGATGGGGCCATTCTTGTGGTGGATGCAGCACAGGGAATTGAAGCCCAGACACTGGCAAACGTGTATCTGGCACTGGATCATAATCTGGATGTATTCCCGGTAATTAATAAAATTGACCTGCCAAGTGCAGAACCACAGCGTGTTATTGATGAAATCGAAGATGTGATTGGCATTGAAGCCCAGGACGCACCACAGATTTCAGCTAAGGCAGGAATTAATATTGAACAGGTATTAGAACAGATTGTAACTAAGATTCCGGCACCGGAAGGTGACCCGGAGGCACCATTACAGGCGTTGATTTTTGATTCTCTTTATGATGCATATAAAGGTGTTATCGTATTTTGCCGTATTAAGGAAGGGACCATTAAAAGAGGAACTCAGGCACTTATGATGGCAACGGGAGCAAGTGCGGAAGTGGTAGAAGTGGGATATTTTGGAGCCGGTCAGTTTATTCCATGTGAGGAATTAAGCGCCGGAATGGTAGGATATTTTACTGCCAGCATTAAAAATGTAAAGGATACCCGCGTGGGTGATACGGTAACGGATAAAAACAATCCATGTCCGGAACCCCTTCCAGGATACAAAAAGGTAAATCCTATGGTATACTGTGGGCTTTATCCGGCAGATGGAGCAAAATATGGAGATTTAAGAGATGCGTTGGAAAAACTGCAGTTAAATGATGCTTCTTTGCAGTTTGAGGCAGAAACGTCTATTGCTTTGGGATTTGGTTTCCGTTGTGGATTTTTAGGATTGTTACATTTGGAAATTATTCAGGAGCGTTTAGAGCGTGAATACAATCTTGATTTGGTAACTACCGCACCGGGTGTTATCTATAAAGTACATAAAACCAACGGCGAAGTGATTGAATTGACTAACCCGTCCAATTTACCGGATCCATCGGAAATTGATTATATGGAAGAACCATTTGTAACTGCAGAAATTATGGTGACCAAGGATTTTATCGGTCAGATTATGGATTTGTGTCAGGAACGCCGTGGTATTTATATCAGTATGGAATATATTGAAGAAACAAGAGCGTTGATTAAATATGAGCTTCCATTGAACGAAATTATTTATGATTTCTTTGATGCGTTAAAATCACGTTCCAAGGGGTATGCTTCCTTTGACTATGAAATGAAAGGCTATGTACAGTCTTCCCTTGTAAAACTGGATATTTTAATTAATAAAGAAGAAGTGGATGCTCTTTCCTTTATTGTACATGAAAGCACAGCTTACGAACGGGGAAGAAAGATGTGTGAAAAACTGAAAGAAGAAATTCCAAGACATTTATTTGAAATCCCGATTCAGGCAGCGGTGGGTAACAAAGTAATTGCCAGAGAAACGGTAAAAGCAATGCGTAAAGACGTTCTTGCAAAATGTTACGGTGGCGATATCACCCGTAAGAAAAAGCTTTTGGAAAAACAGAAGGAAGGAAAGAAGAGAATGCGTCAGGTGGGCAATGTAGAGATTCCACAGCAGGCATTTATGAGTGTGTTGAAGTTAGATGATAAATAAAAGAACAGGATTGTATATTCATATTCCTTTCTGCATGAAAAAGTGTGATTACTGCGATTTTTTGTCCTTTCCGGCAACGGAACAGGTTAGGAATCAGTATGTAAAACAATTAATAACCGAATTGCAGGTGCGTTCTGCTGGCTTGAAAGACTGTCTGATAGACACTGTCTTTTTGGGAGGCGGAACGCCTTCTGTTTTAGAGGGAAAACAGATTGCAGAGATTATGAATACAGTACAGAAATATTTTTCGGTAGATAAAGAGCCGGAGATTACCATGGAAATGAATCCGGGAACGGTAAATTACGAAAAACTGTGTTCCTATAAAGCGTCCGGTATCAACCGGGTAAGCTTTGGCGTTCAGTCTATGGATAATATGGAATTGAAGCTTTTGGGCAGAATTCATAGTGTGGAAGAATTTCAGGAAAATTATCAGGCGGCAAGAAAGGCAGGATTTTCAAATATTAATATTGATTTAATGTCTGCACTGCCAAATCAGACGCTGAAAGATGTGCAAAAGAATGTGATGAAAGCAGTGATGCTTGCACCGGAACATTTTTCCTGCTATGGACTGATTATCGAAGAAAGCACCCCGTTTTATCAGAAATATGAACAACAGGAGCTTCGTCGACAAGCGGGAGAAGAGCGGCCTGAAGATGCCCTTCCCACAGAGCAGTTAGAACGGGAAATGTATCAGTGGATTGGAGCATTTTTAGCGGAACAGGGCTATATTCAGTATGAAATATCCAATTATGCAAAACGTGGTATGGAATGCAAACATAACCTGAAATATTGGGAGAGAAAAGAATACTTAGGTGTGGGGCTGGGAGCAGCCTCTTTTCTTGGTGATATTCGTAGCAGTAATGTAAGAAGCATAGAAGATTACCTGCAAACAGATATTCGGGTTGAGGCGGAATTACTGACGGAGGAAAAGGAAGTAATTGACGAAGCTTCCGCTATGGCAGAATTTATGTTTTTGGGACTGCGTAAGATACTGGGAATTTCTAAAACAGAATTTTATGAAAGTTTTGGACAAGACTATATGCAAGTATACGGAACGGTTCATGAAAAAATGGTGAAGCAGGGACTGTTAGAAGAAAAAGGTGACAGAGTATATTTGTCCAAACAGGGAATTGATGTGAGCAATTATGTGATGGGGGAGTTTCTTTAAAACTCCCCTCGCAGTTTCTTGAGTGCATTTTTTTCGATTCTGGAAACATAGGAACGGGAAATTCCCAGTTCCTCTGCAATTTCCTGCTGGGTTCTTACCTTTTGATTGTACAGACCGTAACGCAACGAAATAACATATTTTTCTCTTTCTGTCAGTATTTTGGGAAGGAGAGAGTAAAGCTTTTTGGTATCTTCATTTAACGTTACTTTATCAAAGATATCTGCTTCATCCGAAACAAATATTTCCATAATGTTAATTTCATTTCCCTCCTTATCGGTGCCGATGGGTTCATATAGGGAAACGTTTTTGGTATGTTTTTTCCGGTTGCGGAAGAACATTAATAGTTCATTGTCAATGCATCTTGCAGCGTAAGTGGCCAGACGACAGTTCTTTTGGGAATTAAACGTAGAAATTGCTTTTATCAGACCGATGGTGCCCACAGAGATTAAATCTTCGGTGTCCTCTGCAGCAAAGGGATATTTTTTGACAATGTGTGCCACCAGACGTAAATTTCGCTCAATCAGTACATTTTTTGCTTCAAGGCTGCCTTCTTGGTATTGGTTCAGATAATAAGCTTCTTCGGAAGCAGACAAAGGTTTTGGAAAAGTCTTCAAAAAAAGCACCTCTTAGCCTATTTAATACATTCTATGTAAAAATAAGCCGATTGGTGCTTTTCCATTGAGATTTTTTATTGTTTCCGGTTGGCAGGCTCGATATTGATTTCCTTACCTTTGATTTTTACATGTTCCATAGCGGATAATACTTCAGAAGCAAATTCTTTTGGAACCTCTACGAAGGTGTATTTATCAAAAATGTCGATAGTTCCAACTAACTTCCCAGGCATACCGCTTTCACCGGCAATGGCGCCTAAAATATCACTTGGGCGGACATTCTGCTTTTTACCAATGTTGATAAACAGGCGTACCATGCCATCTTCTGCACCTGTATCACCAAAGTCAATGGTCTGTTCCGGCTGGTCGTTGCCAAGAGCCATTTTTAAGAAGGCAGCAGCAAGCTCTAAACTGCTGTAATCTTCATTATTAATATGCTCTTCAATGATATTTACCATAGAAGTTAAATCCTCATTAGCAATCACATCACTTAAACGTTTTAAAATCTTTTCTGTTTTTGTACTGTTTACATCATCTAGGGATGGAATTGGTTGTGCCTTAATCTTGGTTTTACAATAACGCTGGATATCCTTTAATTTGTAAACTTCCTTGCCCCAGATAAAGTTGAAAGCCACACCACAGCGTCCGGCACGTCCGGTACGTCCGATACGGTGTACGTAATATTCTTCATCCTGTGGCAAATCATAGTTAAAGACAGCTTCCACATCATCTACGTCGATACCTCTGGCGGCCACGTCAGTAGCTACCAGAATTTCAGTTCTTCCATTTCGAAAGCTGTTCATAACACGGTCACGCTGGGACTGTTTTAAATCTCCGTGCAGGCCTTCAGCAAAGTATCCACGTCCCTGTAGGGCAGATACCAGTTCATCCACCTGACGTTTGGTATTACAGAATACCAAAGAAAGCTTTGGATCGTAAATATCTAACAGACGACAGAGTACTTCTTCCTTTTTACGTGGACGTACTTCATAGTAAAACTGATCGATATTTGGAACGGTAAGTTCTTTTTTAACTACTTTTACAATTTCCGCGTTTTTCTGGAATTTCTTTGTAATTTCCAAAATGGGTTTTGGCATGGTGGCAGAGAATAAAATAGTCTGGCGTTCTTCCGGCACCTTGGAAAGAATGGTTTCCATATCTTCACGGAAGCCCATGTTTAACATTTCGTCCGCTTCGTCCATAACTACGGTATGAACAGAATTAAATTTTACGGTCTTTCTGTCCATATGGTCCATAATACGTCCCGGTGTTCCAATCACAACCTGAACCCCGCTTTTTAAAGAACGAATCTGTTTTACAATATCCTGTCCGCCGTATACCGGAAGAATTTTTAAGCCGTGCATAAATTTAGACAGGTTTCTTAATTCATCTGCAACCTGGATGGCAAGTTCTCTGGTAGGGCAAAGGACGATTGCCTGCAAGTGTTTGTTGGAAATATCAATTTTCTGTAACAACGGTATTCCAAACGCTGCTGTTTTACCGGTACCGGTCTGTGCCTGCCCCAGTACATCGCCACCTTTCATAATTAAAGGAATGGCTTTTGTCTGTATTGGTGTTGCTTCTTCGAAGCCCATTTCTGTGACACCTCGAAGAATCTTTGGTTCTAAATCTAGTTCGTCAAATCTAACTGTTTCCATTGAATACTCCTTTCTAGAGTGAAGCGGTAAAACCGCAAAAAAATAGGGCAGAATCCTGCCTTTACAGAATTACATACCCCAATATCTCCATATAATAACAGAATCGGGGCGGATTTGCAAGATAGAGATTCTTAAAAAAATATGAAGTATGAAATTTCTTTGACAAATCGCTAGAAATAGCTTATGCTTAATAAGGTTATTATTTTTAGAAAGATAAAGTAAGAAAAGGGAAAAAGCTATGAGTAAGAAGTACGATTATTTAATAGTAGGTTCCGGTTTGTTCGGAGCAATTTTTGCGTATGAAGCAAATAGAAAAGGGAAAAAATGTCTTGTGATTGACAAGCGTCCAAATATTGCAGGTAATATTTATACAAAGGAAATGGAAGGAATTCAGGTACATCAGTATGGAGCACATATCTTCCATACCAGCAACAAAGAAGTGTGGGATTATGTGCAGCAGTTTGCAGAATTTAACCGTTATACAAATTCACCGGTGGCAAGATATAAGGATGAATTATACAATCTTCCATTTAATATGAATACTTTCAGTAAGATGTGGAATATCAAAACACCGAAGGAAGCAAAAGAAATTATTGCAAAACAGATTGCTGAAGCAAAGGTAGAAAATCCAAAGAACTTAAAGGAACAGGCAATCTCTTTGGTTGGTAAAGACATTTATGAGAAATTAGTGGAAGGTTATACAGAAAAGCAGTGGGGTAAACGTGCAACAGAGCTTCCTGCATTTATTATCAAAAGACTTCCGGTTCGTTTCACATACGATAACAATTATTTTAACGATAAATACCAGGGGATTCCGATTGGCGGATACACTCAGATTATTGAAAAAATGCTGGAAGGAATTGAAGTTCGTCTGAATACAGATTTTTTTGCAGACAGAGAGAACTTAACAGCAGAAGCAGAAAAAATAGTATTTACCGGTATGATTGACGAATTCTACGATTATAAATTTGGAGAATTGGAATACAGAAGTCTTAGGTTTGAAACAGAAACATTAGACGAAGAAAATTATCAGGGAAATGCGGTTGTTAATTATACAGAATATGAAATTCCATATACAAGAATTATCGAACATAAGCATTTCGAATTGACAGAACAGAATCCGGATAAGACAGTAATCACAAGAGAATATCCTGCAACATGGAAAAAAGGTGATGAACCATATTATCCAATGAATGATGAGAAGAATAATACATTATATGCAAAATACAAAGAACTGGCTGACAAAGAAGATAATGTTATCTTTGGAGGAAGACTTGGAATGTACAAGTATTTTGATATGCACAATGTGGTAGCAGAAGCGTTGAAATGTGTGCAGGAAGAATTAAAATAACATAGTTTTTTAGGGGTAAAACTATTTATTTTGGTATAATAAAAACAGTTGGAGGAATAAATTGGAAGGTATTTTAATGTAATAATGAGGGGACGATATGTCTGAAAAAGGAAATACTATTTTAATTGCAGATGATTTTTTAATAAATCGTCAGTTGTTAAAAAACATTTTTCAGGAACAGTATGAAATTTTAGAGGCGGCCAATGGGAAAGAAGCCATCACGTTGCTGACCAGATATCAGGATGATATTGTAATGGTTTTTCTTGATATACTAATGCCGGTAAAATCCGGTATTGAGGTGTTGCAGTTTATGGATGAGGAAGGACTTATAAAGGTTATTCCGGTTATTGTAATTACAGGGGAGGCAACAGATGAGAGTGATGAACGTGTATACGAGCTGGGGGCATCGGACATCATCTATAAGCCATTTGCTCCCAATGTAGTTATGCGCCGTGCAAAAAATATTATGGAATTGTATGCACATAGAATTCGCCTTGAGAAAAAATTGGAGTTAAGAACAGAAGAAGTGATTTCTGGTAAGAAGAAATTGGAACGCTTTAATGAATTTCTGGTAAATTCTCTCAGTACTCTGGCAGAATTCCGTACGTTTGATTCGGATGAGCATATTAATCGCATTAAGTATTTTACCCGTGTGATTCTAAATTATCTGAGAAAGCACTATACAAAATATGAATTGACAAAAGAACAGGTTGATATGATTGTGCAGGCAAGTGCATTGCACGATATAGGTAAGATAGCTATTTCAGATAGCATTTTGCTAAAACCGGACAAGCTGACGGATAACGAATTTGAAATAATGAAGACACACACCACATTAGGAGCAAAGTTTATTGAGGGATTTATCAATAATACAAAAGAGAATGATGTGTTCTTCCGCTATTGTTATGATATATGTAAGTATCATCATGAGCGCTATGATGGTGGCGGATATCCGGAAGGGATTTCCGGGGATGAGATTCCTATTTGGGCTCAGGTGGTATCCATTGCCCATACCTATGATAATCTAATCAGTAAACGTGTATACAAGGCACCATATGTGGTAAGTGAAGCTGTGCGTATGATTAATGCAGGAGAATGTGGCGCATTTTCGCCGGATGTATTGGAATGTTTTAATCTTGCAAAAGAAGAGTTGTATCGTGTGACGGAGGATGAGAATTTCTCTTTTGCAGATATGGAATAGCAACAGATGAAAATAGTATATAAAATTAACTTTGAGGAGCTTTTGTTCCATAACCGAATAATGGGTTATGGAATAGGAGCTCTTTTTGGATGTTACTTTTATTTATATAAAAATAAAAAAAGTATTGCAATTCAGGAATAAAAGGAGTAATATTTACATATGCTACAAGTAGTAATGGAAACTACGTGTAAAAATATCGGAAACAATTACAAAAGGAAATTGAAACAAAATAAACTGGAAAAGAAAACAGAAATGTTTGAAAAGAAAGGGGAGCATATTATGAGTGCATTGAAACGTAAAGTAAAAAAGATGAAGGATCCTGGAAGTGCCATAACACATTTGATAGGAATGATGATGGCGATATTTGCGGCGGTTCCGTTATTAATTAAGGCGGCAGATAAACCGGATAAGGTATATCTGGTATCATTGGCAATATTTATTGTGAGTATGATATTATTATATGCAGCATCTACCATATATCATTCCTTTGATGTGTCTGATAAAGTAAACAGCATACTTCGAAAAATAGACCATTCCATGATTTCGGTAATGATAGCAGGAAGTTATACACCCGTTTGTCTGATTGTGCTGAATGGTAAGCTTGGAACGATAATGCTTGCTCTTGTGTGGGGGATTGCCATTTTAGGAATTTTGATTAAGGTGTTTTGGATTACCTGTCCGAAATGGTTTTCATCCCTGTTGTATATTGCCATGGGGTGGACTTGTGTAATTGGATTTACCCGGCTAATCAATGCCTTACCTACAGCAGCTTTTGCATGGCTGTTGGCAGGAGGTATCATTTATACGGTGGGCGGTGTGATTTATGCGTTAAAACTTCCGATTTTTAATTCAAAGCATAAAAACTTTGGTTCACATGAGATTTTCCATCTGTTTGTAATGGGGGGGAGTGTGTGTCACTTTATTGTGATGTATGTGTTTGTGGCGGAGATGCCCTTGTTTTAAAAGGATAAAAAGAAAGCCCGGTTTCTTATTGGAAACCGGGTTTTCTTTTACTGTCCTCTTTTTTCAAGTAATTTACGAATCTTATCTGTTGGGTTAATAACCTTGCTGGTAGAGATATCATGATTTAAAGTATCGATGATGGAAGCAAGGAATTTAGTCATGTCAGCTTCTGCATAGTAAGGCTTTTCGAAAATAGCAGGAGTTCTGTAATTTAAGTTAGTAGTAATTACTAAATCAATAAAGCCTTTTTCGTAGTATTCATCAAAGCTGTCAAAGCCGTTAGTGAACAATCCAAAAGTAGTACAGATAAATACACGTCTTGCTCCGCGTTCTTTTAACATTTTTGCGGTATCTAACATACTTTCACCGGAGGAAATCATGTCATCAATGATAATAACATCTTTTCCGTCCACGGAATCACCTAAAAATTCATGAGCTACAATCGGGTTCTTTCCATTTACGATAGTAGAGTAATCACGACGTTTGTAGAACATACCCATATCTACTCCTAAAATGTTAGAGAAGTAAACAGCTCTGTGCATAGCACCTTCGTCCGGGCTGATAATCATTAAATGCTTGTTATCAATCTGTAAATCAGGCACTCTGTCAAATAATGTCTTTAGGAACTGATATTGTGGAGTAAAGTTGTCAAACCCATTTAAAGGAATTGCATTGTTTACTCGTGGGTCATGAGCATCAAAAGTGATAATATTGGAAACACCCATGCTTGCCAGTTCAGTCAGAGCCAGTGAGCAGTCTAAGGATTCTCTCTTAGTACGTTTGTGCTGGCGGCTTTCATAAAGGAATGGCATAATTACATTGATTCTGTGTGCTTTACCGGTAGCAGCAGAAATCAAACGCTTGATATCCTGATAAATATCATCCGGTGACATATGATTTGTATGACCACATAAAGAATAAGTTAAGCTGTAGTTACATACGTCAGCCATAATAAATAAGTCACATCCACGGATGGATTCAAAATAGCTTCCCTTAGCTTCACCGCTTCCAAAACGTGGACAGTCGGACTGAACAATAAAGTTATCAGAAACATAACCGTTAAATTCAATGACATCTGTTTTGGAAAATGGAGTTTCCTTACGGAAAGAAACCAGATAATCATTGACACCCTGTGCTAAAGGTAAACAGCTTTTATGTACTGCAAGCTTTAAAGGAGCTACAGGTGTTAAATTTTGTAATTCTTTAAAATTAGGCATGATTGGACCTCCTGTATATGTATACTAATGAATAAATATTACATTTTTCTACCTATTCTAACATATAATTTATATCATTTTGCTATTCGTACGTCAAGTGTTTTGTGTGGGAATGGGGGGTGGCGATGGGACGAAAAAAGAGTCTGGCTGCTTCTGGGGAGTCGCAGGCACTGGACGCGACTCCCCAGAAGCAGCCAGACTCTTTTTTCTGCGCATTGGCAACTACCAGTATTCCTACGTAAAACATGGAGCGTACTAAGGGAGGTTCTCACCCGCCAAGTACTAGTGTGAGCAGTCATCAACCAAGATAGTGAGAATATTTCGGCCCTCTTGCCACAGTGTCCCACAACTTTCATCTAAAAAAAGTAATAGCTTTTCCTACGAAAAATGTGTATACTATATCTGATTACGCATAATCCGTGAAAAGGAGAATGAAGAATGAATACAAAAGGTCATTTAATCAATAGTGTCAGTGAGGGGAGTATCGCCGAAGAAATGGGGGTAGAAGCTGGGGATTATTTGATTTCTATTAATGGCAATGAGATAGAAGACGTGTTTGACTATCGTTTTTTGGTAGATGATGAGTATATAGAAATGGTAATCCGCAAAGCGGATGGTGAAGAATGGGAGCTGGAAATAGAGAAGGACTATGACGAAGAAATTGGAATCGAATTTGAAAATGGTTTGATGGATGAGTACAGAAGATGTCATAACAAATGTATTTTCTGCTTTATTGACCAGATGCCTAAAGGAATGAGAGAAACCCTGTATTTTAAAGATGATGATTCCAGATTGTCATTTTTACAAGGGAATTATGTTACCTTAACCAATATGAGTGACCATGATGTGGAGCGAATCATTCGATATCGGTTAGAGCCAATTAATATTTCTTTTCAGACAACCAATCCGGAGCTTCGATGCAAAATGTTAAATAACCGTTTTGCAGGAGAAGCCTTAAAAAAGGCACGGAAGTTTTATGAAGCAGGGATTACTATGAATGGACAGATTGTCCTTTGTAAAGGTGTCAATGATGGTGAGGAATTAGAAAGAAGTCTGAGGGATTTATCAGAGTACATGCCATACTTACAGAGTTTGTCTGTAGTTCCGGTGGGTCTGTCCAAGCACCGAGAAGGGTTATATCCATTAGAAAGCTTTACCAAGGAAGATGCCAGGGAAGTTTTGCAGTGTATTCATAAGTGGCAGAAGAAAATGTATGAAAAATATGAAAATCATTTTGTACATGCCGGTGATGAATGGTACATTCTTGCGGAAGAAGATTTTCCGGAGGAAGAAAACTATGACGGCTATCTTCAATACGAAAACGGTGTTGGGATGGTACGCTCCATGCTGGATATGTTGCAGGAGGAGTTAGAAACACATCAGGGGGATGAAAGGGAAAGAGAACTCTCTATGATTACCGGAAAGCTGATGTATCCGTTTTTAGGTGAAATGATAAAAGATATCAATGAAAAGTATCCAAAGGTTCAAGTACATTTGTATGGTATTCGCAATGATTTCTTTGGAGAACAGATTACGGTGGCAGGGCTTTTGACAGCCCAGGATATCATTGCACAGGTGAAGGACAAACCATTGGGAGAAAGACTGCTGCTTCCGGACTGTATGCTTCGAAGCGGCGAAAGCGTTTTTTTGGATGACGTTACCGTGGAAGAAATGGAAAATGCTTTACAAGTAAAGATAGATATTGTAAAATCAAGCGGACAAGATTTTGTAGAAAAAGTGATTGAATGACTTTAGAAATAGAGGAGAAAAGATATGAGTAAACCAATTGTTGCAATTGTGGGAAGACCGAATGTGGGAAAATCCACTTTATTTAATGCACTGGCGGGAGAACGTATTTCTATCGTACAGGATACGCCGGGTGTTACCAGGGACCGTATTTATGCAGAAGTCAACTGGTTAAACATGGATTTTACCTTGATTGATACCGGTGGTATTGAACCGGAAAGTAAGGATATTATTTTATCACAGATGCGTGAGCAGGCAGAAATTGCCATTGCAACAGCAGATGTAATTATATTTATTACCGACGTAAGACAGGGCTTGGTGGATTCCGATGCCAAGGTGGCAGATATGTTAAGACGTTCTAAAAAGCCGGTGGTACTTGTGGTAAATAAAGTGGACAGCTTTGAAAAATTTATGCCGGATGTGTATGAATTTTATAATTTGGGAATCGGTGATCCGGTACCAATTTCAGCAGCTTCTAAATTAGGAATTGGTGATATGTTAGATGAAGTAACCAGCCATTTTAATAAGGATGCCATGGAAGAAGCGGAAGACGAAAGACCTAGAATTGCCATCGTAGGAAAGCCAAATGTAGGTAAGTCTTCCATGATTAATAAGCTGTTAGGCGAAGACCGTGTAATTGTTTCTGATATTGCAGGAACAACAAGAGATGCCATTGATACAGCCATTAAACACGATGGAAAGGAATATGTGTTTATCGATACCGCAGGTCTTCGAAGAAAGAACAAGATTAAAGAGGAACTGGAAAAATACATGATTGTGCGTACTGTCAGTGCGGTGGAACGTGCCGATGTGGTTATTGTGGTAATCGATGCACAAGAAGGCGTTACCGAACAGGATGCCAAGATTGCAGGAATTGCCCACGAGCGTGGCAAGGGTGTGATTGTGGCAGTGAACAAATGGGATGCGGTGGAAAAAGACGATAAAACCATGAATAAGTTCAGTGCAGATATTCGAAATACCCTGTCCTTTATGCCATATGCAGAATTAATGTTTATTTCAGCGAAAACAGGACAGAGAATGCCTAAAATTTACGATACCATTGACATGGTAATTGAAAATCATGCATTACGCGTGGCAACCGGTGTGTTAAATGAAATTATGTCAGAAGCCGTGGCAATGCAGCAACCTCCAACGGACAAAGGAAAACGTCTGAAGCTTTACTATATTACACAGGTTGCAGTCAAACCGCCAACCTTTGTTATTTTTGTAAATGACAAAGAGTTGATGCATTTTTCATATACCAGATATATTGAAAACAGAATACGAGATGCCTTTGGCTTCAAAGGAACGCCGTTGAAATTTATTATTCGTGAAAGAAAGGAAAAATAAACAATATGGAACGTTTGATTTGTCTTGCCATTGGATATGGTTTTGGGTTATTACAGACAGGATATTTATATGGGAGAGCAAAGGGAATTGATATCAGAGACCACGGCAGTGGAAACGCCGGAACAACCAACGCTCTTCGTACTTTAGGAAAAAAAGCAGGTCTGATTACCTTTTTGGGTGATGCTTTTAAATGTGTATTTGCAGTGTTGCTGGTATGGGCGTTGTTTCACAATTCCTGTGCAGACATTATGCCATTATTAAAGCTGTATACCGGAGCAGGCGTTATCTTAGGGCATAATTATCCATTCTATTTGAAATTTCGCGGAGGAAAAGGAATTGCAGCATCCGCCGGGATGTTTCTTTCCTTTGACTGGATTATAGTAGGCTGTGCATTGGTGACTTTTTTGGCAGCATTTTTGCTTACCAGCTATGTTTCTGTAGGCTCTTTGTTGATTTATGCAGGGTTTATGATAGAAGTTGTTGTGTTGGGACAGATGGGATATTTTGAAGTAGCCCAGCCGGTACTAAATGAAATGTATATCATTGCGGCATTGCTTACCATTTTGGCGTTTTACAAGCACCGTGCAAACATCGGAAGACTCCTTAAAGGAGAAGAAAATAAAACAATTCTGTTTCACAAAAAGCAGGGAGAAGAATAATGAGAAAAATTGGAGTTATCGGGGCAGGAAGCTGGGGAACAGCTCTTACCGTTTTATTAAACAGCAATGGACATCAGGTGACCGTGTGGTCTGCCATTGAAGATGAAATTAAAATGCTACAGCAGGAACGGGAGCATAAGGATAAGCTTCCGGGTGTTGCATTAGCAGAAAGTATTCAGTTTACCACAGATTTGCAGGAAGCCATTGCAGGGAAAGATATTTTGGTTTTGGCAGTGCCATCACCATTTACCAGAAGCACTTCAAAGCGTATGAAGGAATTTGTGGAAGAAAATCAGATTATTGTGAACGTTGCCAAGGGAATTGAAGAAGATTCCATGAAAACCTTGACGGAAATTATCGAGGAAGAAATTCCACAGGCTGTTGTGACAGTACTTTCCGGTCCAAGTCATGCAGAAGAAGTGGGAAAAGGTCTGCCTACTACTTGTGTTGTGGGTGCAAAAGATGAAAAAACAGCAGAATATATTCAGGAAACGTTTATGAATTCAGTATTTCGTGTATATACCAGTGATGATATCTTAGGGATTGAACTGGGCGGAGCATTGAAAAACGTGATTGCATTGGCGGCAGGTGTAGCAGATGGTTTAGGCTATGGAGATAATGTGAAAGCTGCTCTGATTACCAGAGGAATTTCAGAAATTTCCAGACTGGGTGTTGCTATGGGTGGCAGAAAAGAAACCTTTGGCGGTTTGACCGGGATTGGTGACTTGATTGTAACCTGTGCAAGTGTACATAGCAGAAATCGTAAAGCAGGAATGTTAATCGGTCAGGGATATACCATGGAAGAAGCCATGAAAGAAGTGAAAATGGTAGTGGAGGGAGTGTATTCAGCGAAAGCAGCCCTTCAGTTATCCAGGAAATATAACGTAGAACTGCCAATTATCGAACAGGTTGCGGCAGTGTTATTTGAAGGTTCAGAACCAAAGGATGCAGTAGATGCATTGATGGGCAGAGAGAAAAAGAGTGAATTGGAAGGGTGAAAAGATGGAAAATAAGACAGGATTTAACGGTTCAGAAAGTTATGTGGCGTCCCCTGAGCTGATGGCAAGTGTAAACGTTGCCATTGCCTTGGAAAAACCATTGCTTATCAAAGGAGAGCCGGGGACAGGAAAGACGATGCTTGCACAGGCAATTGCACAGTCTTTAGGAAAAGAGCTTTTAATCTGGAATATCAAATCTACCACAAAGGCACAAGAAGGTCTTTATGTGTACGATACTATTCAAAGATTGTATGACAGCCAGTTTGGAGAAGAAGGTGTTGACGATATAGGACATTATATTAAATTGGGAAAACTGGGAGAAGCGTTCAAGTCAGAAAATGAACCGGTGTTACTGATTGATGAAATAGATAAAGCGGATTTGGAATTTCCAAATGACCTTTTATGGGAATTGGATAAGATGGAATTTTATATTCATGAAACCAAAGAAACTGTAAAGGCAAAGAAACGTCCTATTGTGATTATCACTTCTAATGCAGAGAAAGAGCTTCCGGACGCATTCTTACGCAGATGTATTTTCCATTATATCGAGTTTCCGGACAAAGAACTGATGGAAGAAATTGTAAAGGTGCATTTTCCGGATTTACAGGACAATTTGTTACAGGAATGTATGGAACAGTTTTATTGGATTCGCAGCTTAAAGGATATTCGCAAGAAACCAAGTACCTCCGAGCTGGTAGACTGGATTCAGGCATTGCTGTTAGGTGGAATCAGTGCAGAGGAAGTAAAGGAAAAAATGCCGTTTGTAGGGGTACTGTTAAAGAAGGATGAAGATTTAGCTGTATTTAAGAAAAGGAGATTAGATGTTTAGTCCATTTTTTTATGTGTTAAAAGCCAAGGGGCTGGAAGTTTCTACGACAGAGTGGCTGACTTTGATGAATGCACTAAACAAGGGACTTTGTGGGGCTTCGTTAACCCAGTTTTATTATGTGGCAAGAATGATACTGGTAAAATCAGAGGCGGATTACGACCGTTTTGATGTGGCGTTTGAAGAATATTTTAAGGATTTTAAATATTATGCAGATATTCCGGATGCCATCAGAAAATTTCTGGACAAGCCGGAGGTGGAAGTCGACCATTCCAATGATGAGTTGTTTAAGCCACGTTCGGAAGAACTTTCCAAAGAAGAAATCGAGGGAATGTTTGAAGAACGAAAGACAGAACAGAAGACAGAGCATAACGGGGGAAGCTACTGGATTGGCACCAACGGAACATCTACCTTTGGGCATAACGGAAAACAGCCGGGTGGAATTCGAATTGGCGGTCAGTCCGCCTTAAAATCGGCTTTTCAGGTGGTTGGTGACAGACGTTTTGCGGATTTCCGTAATGATAAGGCGTTAAATATCAGACAGTTTCAGGTGGCATTTCGAAGATTACGTCAGTTTTCTTCTAAAATAGAAGCACCGAAAACGGAGCTGGATTTGGACGGAACCATTGATTCTACATGTAACAATGGTGGTTACTTAAAGCTGGAATTTGAAAAGCCTAGAAAAAATACGGTGAAATTGCTGTTGCTATTTGATTCCGGCGGAACGATGATGCCTTTTAGTACTTTGTGCAATAATTTGTTTCAGGCGGTTCATAAGGCAAATCATTTTAAGGATGTAAAAACCTATTATTTCCACAACTGTATCTATTCTCATGTGTATAATTCACCGGAATGTGATTACGGCGACTGGGTGGAAAGTGAGTGGCTGTTTAAGAATTTAGATGCAGATTATAAGGTGATTATTGTGGGGGATGCCCAGATGGCACCGGAAGAATTGTTCCACAACACCGGAAATTACCGTGGACCGAATAATGGTTTGAGTGGCTACGAATGGCTTACTTGGTATACTAAGAAGTTTAAGAAGGTAGTGTGGCTGAATCCCCGCTACCATGCCAATGTGGCAAAGCTGGACTGGTTAGAGGCAGAACACGCCATTGCAGGGCTGATTCGTATGTTCCCGTTGTCAGTAGACGGTTTGAAATATGCCATTGAAGAATTGATGAGTACGAAAAGATAGAACTTAAAATTAAAATGAATAGAGAAAAAGGGAAGAAAAACTAAAATTTTCTTCCCTTTTTCTCTATTATATTACCACAAAATCGCAAAAAAATCAAGACTACCAATTTATTTCACATGGCAGTATAATCAGAAAACTATACGAAGAAAGAGGGTACAGTTATGGATGGAAATACTTTGGTGGAATTGTTGTCGGAGAAGAATCAAATTCAAAAAGTACTTGAGATGAACCAAAAAACAGAACGATTTGGACTTGCTCTTGGGGATGAGGATGTGAAACTTTTACTTGAAAAGCGAAAGGATGTTTTAAAGGAGCAACAGCGAATCGAGTTTGGAGAAGGAATATTACCCAAATTAATTTTTACATTTTGTGATTCGGCTTATATTTATCAGGACAACTATGTAACGACCATAATCAGATTACAGGAAATTTTTTATTTATATAAAAATGAATTTATGGAAGAGTTAACAGATGATGAATTGCTTGGATTTATGAGAACGGCTTTTGACGGAGTGTGTGAAGGCTCGTTGGAGTATCTGGAAGAAACGTTTTTGGAAGAACTTGCACATGGTTTTAGGAGCAGAGAAGCTTTTTGTGGGGATAGAAAATAGAGGGGGTGAGGAAGAATGGATTATGAAATAGAGGAATTGTTACCGATTGTGGCGGAATTGGCAGAGAAATGCACATCCAAAGAAAGTACTTCAATTTCTTACGAGAAAGCCAGACAACTGATGGAAGCGGTTTTGTATTGTATACATCAGAACGTAGAGGAAAACTCTTTATGTAGTAGAGAGAAGGTGAGTGCAAAAGAAGCATATCGATTAGGATATGAAAAATTAGTCAAAAAGGTGAAAGAAACTCAGAATTTTTATAATGAGATGATAGTGAATTTCAAAGCATATGGAAATGAGAATTATTATAATACAGTAACAAAGGCGATATCCGGTTTTTTTATGTATTATGATGTAAAGTTTGCTCCCCAGGAAACGATAATTACTATGGATTATCCTACTATCTGTCCGGTGACCGGGTGTACAGGAATTGATGCAATAGCACAATATGTGGAGTATATATCTTATGAGCAAAGGTTTCTAAGTGCCTTGCCAGAGGCGTATGTTGTGGAAGTTTTATTAAAGTTTCAACGCAATTACAAAAAGCAATTCGATAATATTTGCAGTGTTTTATTGCGACATATTTTAGGGTGTCTTTGTATCGAAAGAAAAATAGGAGGATTTGGAACGGAACAGGATTATATCCGTTTAGATAAAATGATAAAGGAATGTGAGAAGAATGAATTGCAGGAGAAATTAACAAATCTGCTTACGGGGCTGGTTGAAAATAAATATCAGGGAGAGGAAAGGTTGTTTGAGTATTTGAAGGGGGATGTTGAGAACTTCGTGGAATACTTGAGAAATGGCTCGAGATATGATAAATTAAAAAGAGTGCTGGTTATATAGATAAAGTTAATATTAACCTAAACTCTACTTAAAAATATAATAAGAAAAAGGAGAAGACACGAATGAAAAAAATAGTAAAAGACATAGTTAAATATGTAGATGAGCATATTGAAGTTGTTTCGGCAGTAGCATCAATAATATCATTGTTGTTTATATGGGCATTTAAAATGGGTACATACTTATATTGTAAAGGATGCTATGATTTTTGGAATATTCCTGTAGAGTATATAGCGATTAATTATCAAAATATACTATACAAATTTTTGGTGACTGTGGGTGGAGTATTTCTTTTTATTGGATTTTCCAACATTTATACTTTTTTGTGGATAAAGGTCAGAGAAATTGAAAATAGGAAGGTAAGAATTAGAAAAAGGGTTATACTTATATTAGTGATACCATTTCTTGTAATTGTGTTTGAGGTTATATATTTGTTGTCACAATTTAGTTTGATGGAAGTACTTGCGTATGTTTTTTATATGCCTAAATTTTTTTGGGGAATTACAGCGTTGATTACACTTATGGTTGCACCGTGCGTTGGTTTAAGCGGACAATTTATAATTGATAAATATAAAGAAAAAGATACAATTGACCAAGAAACGTTAGAAAATGATAATAAAAAAACAATGGTATATGGGATTGTTATAGGGATAGCTTTTTTAGGTTCATTAATAGGATTGAGTTACTCTATATATGACATTGGAAAAAATAGCATTGCCGGAAAGCATAAAGTTGATATGGTATATATTGAAAATAATTCGTATGTGATTGTGGGGCAATATGAAGATAACTGGATTTTAAAAGAATGTTTTGTGGACGGGGAGGAAGTCCTAATTAATAAAAGTCATTATATGTTCGAAGATATTGTTGGAAAGGATGTTGTGTTGAAGGAATTGGAAAAAGGGATTGAGGAGTGTTTGATAAGTCAAGCGGAATATGAAAAAATTACAGGGGAATAGAAAATAGAGTTAAAAGTGCTAGAAAATCATAAAACACTTAATTTTGGAAAAAAGTTCACATCTTAAACACAATTTTGCAGTAAAGTAGAAAAGGTAAAATGATTACTGGAAAAGAAAGGAAGAAATTTTATGAAGAAAAAATATATTGCAATATTAATGGGAGTTATGATGACTGCATCTGTATTCACAGGCTGTGGTCAGAGTAACAGCGCAGAGGGTGCAGGTCAGGATACTACCGTAGAAGCAGTGGAAGATGGCGATGTGGTTGCGGATGCACAGGTGGCAGAAGATACAGAAGGTGGTAACGGTGAAGCTGTACCAAGGGAAGAAGGTATTTTAGGTGAAGTAACAGCAATCGGTGAAGATTCTATTACTATTGCCCTTGGTACTAGAAAAGGTGGCGGAAATCCGGGAGGTATGGAAAAACCGGACGGAGAGCAGGGAGAGATGCCGGAAGGCGAAGCACCGGAAGGAATGCCGGAGGGTGAGCGAGGCGAAATGCCGGAAGGTGAAGCACCAAATGGAGAACAGGGGGAAATGCCGGAAGGTGGTCAGGGTGAGAAACCTTCTATGTTAGAATTAACAGGTGAAGAACAGACAATAACGATTACAGAAAATACGGTAATTACTAAAATGAGTATGGAAAGACCGGAAAGAAATGCAGAAACTTCTGAAGGAGAAGAAGATGCAGAACAAAAAGAAATGCCACAGCAGACAACAGAAACCATTTCATTAAGTGATATCAGTGAAGGAGATACAGTGTCTGTTGTGTTAGATGAAGATGGAAACGCAGCTACAATTATCGTTCAGTCCATGGGAATGGGCGGCGGACAGGGAAAAGATGCTTCCCAGTCACAGGAATAAAATTTTGGGAAAAATAGAATAAATCAGGGGATAAAAGTTCTAAGTGAGGTAAACTTAGGACTTTTTTATTGCGGAAAGAAAAAATGTCACCATATTTTTATCATATTTGCTTTGTATAATCCATAACTGCATTATGCTGAAGAAATCGATGGAAGGAGAAGTTTGGTGTGCTTGAAACCGAACTGACAGAAGGAGTTAAATATGCACAATATTAAAAAAATAGGTATCCGCATACTGCTGATTTTGGCGGTGTTGTTCGTATATGAAAATGTGGTACAGTTTCTATATTCTCCTTATAACTTAACAGGTCCATTCATTGCGAAAGAACGTAAAGCATTAACAGGAGAAATTGAAACCTTACTGTGCGGTACATCCACAGTGCAAAGAGGGATTGACCCTGAAATCATTGACAGCGGATTGGGAACGGTAAGTTTTAACACAGCAAGTAGTGCGCAACCTTTGGATGGTACCTATGAAGTGATTAAGGATATGGCGAAAAGGAATCCGGTGGAAACGGTTATATTAGGAATAGCACCGTCCACTATGATGAACAAAGACGGTGGAACGGAGTATAAAACGTATGTATATAATCGTTTAGACGGAATAGATAGTAAATTTAGTTACCTGTTGCACGGATGCTCACTGGAAGAATGGCCATATATACTTTTATACTCCGCCAGAGTTGAGGATTATTTTGATGGTTCTGCAATACAGAAGAATTTAGAGGTAAAGCTATCCCAAGAATATAAATCGGGCAAAATCATTAATAGCAATTATAAGACAAAAGGAATGATTGCAAACAGAAAGAAGCTTAAAGAAGAACAGATAAATACCTTGGAGAAAGGAAAATGCAAGCTCTCACCCAAAAGCATAAAAGAGCAAAATATGAAGCAATTAGTTAGAATTGTAGAATATTGCAAAGAAAATCAGATAGAATTGATTTTGGTATATGTTCCATTGAGCGGAAATGCAATTCAGGCATATGGAGATATTTCTGAAATGCATGATTATTTTGTGAAATTTGCAGAAGAACAGGATGTTGTGTTTTGGGACTTTAACTATTATAAAGAATTGAAAGCTTTGTTTACCAATGATAAATTTGAAGATAAGAAACATTTGAATAAGTATGGAGCAGAAATATTTAGTGAAGAACTGGTGAGTGTGTACAACAGGTATCAGTCAGGCGAAAATGTGGAAACGGATTTTCTTGACACTTGTCCATATTATCTGGATTTGGAAACTTTGGGTGAAAAAGAATAAATATAAAGTTTTGGTAGTAGAGGAAGAAAAGAAATTATACGAGGAGGTTTTAGTGTGAAGAAAAGATATATTGCGATTTTGATGGGAGTTATGATGACTGCATCTGTATTTACCGGATGTGGATAGAACAGTGACACAGAAAAACAGACGAAAGAAGGCATTTTAGGAGAAGTGACGGATTTTAATACCAGAGGACGGACAGGGCGAAAAACTTCTATGTTAGATTTAACCGGTGAGGAACAGACAATCACAATTACAGAAAATACAGTAATTACAAAAAATGAGCATGGAAAGACAGGAAGGAAATACTGACAATTCTCAGGAAGGAGATGCTGTGTCTATAGTTTTGGATGAAGATGGAAATGCAGCTACTATTATTGTTCAGTACATGGGTATGGGTGGCGGACAGCGAAAAGATGCTTCCGGGTCATAGGAGTAATATATTTGAAAAAAGGGACAAATTATGGGATAAAAGTTCTAAGTGCTACAGGCGTAAGGCTTTTTTAAATAGTGTTACATACTTCTATCACATTTATCTTATAAATTTGGATTGCATTAGGCGAGGCAAACAGAAAAGAGGTTAGAACATGAAGAAGTGCAAAAAGTGTGGTTTAAATGAAACTTATACAAAAATCACATTTGATGAAAAAGGTATTTGTAATTATTGCAATTTTTACGAAAAACACAAATCAGAGCTTCACGATGAAGCTGCTTTGGAACTGAAATTTCAGGAAAAAGTAGAAAGAGCAAAAGAAAAAGCAAAAGAAAACAAGGCAAAGTATGACTGCCTGGTGGGATTCAGCGGCGGAAAAGACAGCACATACATTATCTATCAATTAGCTAAAAAATATCAGATGCGGGTGCTTGCATTCACCTTTGATAATGGATTTTCTACTCAGTATGGAAAAGACAATATTGCCAATGCATTATCTAAACTGAACGTGGACCACATTACATTTTCTATGAATGATGAAATCCTCAGAAAACAGTATTCCATGTGTACTAAAATGATGAAGAATTTCTGCTCTGTGTGTTTTCATAACATGCATTATTACAGTTATCTGTTCGCACATCAGAATAAAATACCAATGATTGTAAATGGTCGTACCATAGGGCAGATTCTACAGACAGCAGACAGTACGGACAGGATAGAACCTTTTGAAACGTCCAAAAACTTAAAGGATTTTGAACATCAGATGTTTGGGGGACTGGAAGAAAAAGCAGAGAAATCCGGAAAAACAGAATATCTAAAAGAAATCAATGACATTGAAGCAGTTTCTTATTTTGCTTATCACAAAGTGAGCGAAGAAGAAACGATGAGATTTCTGGAAGAAAACATTGGATGGCAGCGCCCAAAAGGCGTCAGTGGACATGCAGACTGTTTTGCCCATGCCATGGCAGAATATATGAGTATTCAAAAACATGGACATCCTGTAAGAACCGGAGAACTGGCAGTGTTAGTAAGAATGGGGGAAATGAGTATAGAAGAAGCGGAAGAAATTTTAGAAAAGGACAGAAAGAATTTTCAGGAATTGTCTTTAGAAGAAAAAGAAAGATTTTATCAGCGGATAGGAGTGTAACCAATGATTTGTAATGTGTTAGAGTATCTGGAACAAGCAAAAGCAGAAGCGCCGGATAAGTGTGCCTTTGCGGATGTTCATAAGAAAATGTCTTATGAACAGGTGGAAAAGATGGCAAAACGCATTGGAAGCGGGATTTTAAATCAGACAAAAGAGCAGGGACCAGTTGTTGTACTTTATGAAAAAAATGTGGAAAATCTTCTTGCATTCTTTGGAATTGTATATGCAGGAAGCTATTATGTTCCGGTGGACAGAAATTTTCCTCAGAAAAGACTGGAAAGCATCTTGCAGGTGACGAAGGCGCAGGGCATTATCTTACAGAAAAAGGATTGTGAAAGAATAGAGAAACTTAAGTTTCAGGGAAAAGTTTTGATACTGGAAGAATTGATGGAAAGTGAGCTTGATGCAGAGAAACTGCAAAGAGTGAGAGATATACATATAGATACCAATCCGTTATATATTATGTTTACTTCCGGTTCCACCGGAGTGCCAAAGGGGGTTACAATTTCCCATCGTTCCGTAATCGATATGGCAGAACAGTTTACCAAAGTTTTTGGTTTTGATAAAGATGAGGTATTTGCAAATCAGGCGCCATTTGATTTTGATGTATCGGTAAAGGATATTTATCTTACACTGAAAAATCAGGCAACTATGTATATTACTCCAAAGAGTATGTTTGTTATGCCAAAGAAGTTGATGGAATATCTGGAACAGAATCAGATTACCACAATTATCTGGGCGGCATCGGCTCTGAGTGTGGTGTGTTCCTTTAATGGTTTGAAGAAGGTAAAGCTTTCCTCTTTGAAGCGTGTCATGTTTTCAGGTGAAGTATTGCCGATAAAGGTGTTGAATTACTGGCAGGATAAGCTTCCGGAAACCACCTTTGTGAATTTGTACGGACCTACAGAAATTACATGTAATTGTACCTATTATATAGTGGACCGAAAATTCGAAAAAACAGAAACCCTTCCTATTGGAAAGCCATTTCCAAATACAGGTATTCTGCTTTTGGGTAAAGATGACAAGGAAGTATGCCCGGGGAAAACCGGAGAAATCTGTGTAGCAGGTTCTTCACTTGCACTGGGATATTATAATAATAAGGAAGCAACAGAAAAAGCCTTCTGCCAGAATCCGTTGCAGGACTTGTATATAGAGAAGATTTATAGAACCGGAGATTTAGGCTACTATAATGAAAACCATGAACTGGTATTTGCATCCAGAAAAGACCATCAGATTAAGCATATGGGACACCGGATTGAATTGTCAGAGATTGAAATTCATGTAAACAGTATTGAATTTATTAGAAAATGCTGTTGTATCTATGATAAAGCCCAGGAAAAAATCGTATTATTTTATGAGAGCAAACAGCCGGAAGATGGGGCATTGCTCAGACAGCTTCAGGAAAAGCTTCCGAAATATATGTGTCCCAACAAAATGCACTGGATGCAGCAACTGCCAATGAATGCTCACGAAAAGATAGACCGGATGAAGCTAAAAGAGCAGTTTTTGGAGGGATAACATGGAAAAGATTTATGTACTGGGAACCGGAAAGCTTGCCCTTCACTGTGCAGGATATGCCAAAGACAGAGGGAAAGAAGTGCTGTTGTTTGAAATGGCAGAAAAGAAATCCATGTTTATGGAAGCAAGGGCAGGAAAACTTGGAATTCCTTATTTTCACGAAAAGAAACAGCAGGTGTTTCAAACTCTTTTGGAAGAAACAGAAGAAATTCTTCTTGTGAGTGCAATCAACGAATATATCCTGCCGGCAGAAATTCTGGAAAAGGAAAACGTCACTGCCATTAATTTACATCAGGCACTGCTTCCAAAACACCCGGGAAGAAATGCAGAATGCTGGGCGATTTTTGAGCAGGAGCCGGTCAGTGGAATCACCTGGCACTATATGGAAAAAGAAGTGGACAAGGGGGATATTATAATCCGGAAAGAAATTACACTTTCCGAGAGCATCACAGCCTATGAACTGTTCCAGAAACAAATTCAGGCAGCCGAAGAAGCATTTGATGAAATTTTTCAAGAAGTGATAAATAAAACGGCAGAGAGAATACCTCAGGAAAAAACAAAAGAGATTTCCTTTCACAAAAGCTGGGAGCGCCCAAATGGCGGGTATTTAGATTTGGGATGGCGTGCAGAGAAAATAAGTGCTTTCCTAAGAGCCATGGACTATTCCATTTTAAAGGTGATGGAGCCGCCGAAGCTTCAATATCAGGGAAAGACATATCAGTGGAAGAAATATGAAATTGAAAAACGAGTTTCCGGAGAAGAAAAAATTACAATAGAAGAAGGAAATATAGGACTTCAAAAAGAAGGAATGATGATTTTGTTAAAGAACTGTAAAGAGCAGGAAATATAGGGAGAAACAAATTTTCATCATATTTCTATCACATTTTGTTCGTATATTTAGTAACCGGCATAATATAGAAAAATATGTGGAAGGAGAAAACATATGTTTCGTTCTATAATAGAAGCAGTCGCATATCACGGGAAGAATACACCTGAAAAAATATGCGTTGTAGATGAAACAAAAGCCTTAACTTATCGGGAGTTTTGGATTCATATAAATGATATTGCAGAAAAATTAAAAAAACTTGGAATACAACAGCAGGATAAAGTTGCAGTGGAATGTACTCAGAATGCAGACTTTTTAATTTGTGGGCTTGCCTGCCATTTGATGGGTGCAGTGTTTGTGCCATTGGAAAAAAATGTTGCAAAAGAACGGGCAGCGGAGATTATAGAAGTTACAGAAGCGAAATGCTTTATATGCAGAGGTGATTATGAAGTGCCGGTTACCTGTGTGAAGGAAAAAGAATTTTTCGAATCATGTAGTGCTACACCGGAGAAACGGATAGAGCTTCCAAAAGAAGATAATGTGGCAGAAATTTTGTATTCCACAGGGACGACAGGAAAAGCAAAGGGCATTGTAATCACTCATAAAAACAATGTGGCAGTGGCGGAAAATATTGTGTATGGTACTCAAATGCCGAAAAATAACGTGGAATTGGTACCGATGCCGCTGAGCCATTCCCATGCTCTTAGGACATGCTATGCCAACCTTTTAAATGGAAGTACAATGATTATTACCGACGGCGTAATGCGTGTAAAAAAAATATTTGAACTGATGGAAAATTATGGGGTGAACGCCTTTGATTTATCCCCGAGTGCAGCCAATGTGCTTGTGAAGATTGCCAAAAAGAAATTACAGGAATACAGCAAGCAGATTGCCTTTATTGAAATCGGTTCTGCTGCGTTAGAGGAAGGTTTAAAAGAAGAATTGTGTGAACTTTTCCCGGATAGCAGACTGTATAATTTTTATGGTTCTACAGAAGCAGGACGTTCCTGTATTTTAGATTTCAATCAGGAAAAAGGAAAACAGGGCTGTATTGGAAAGCCTACAAAAAACGCAAAATTTATTATTACAAATCAGAATAGAGAAGAAATTCAGTCTAATAAGGAAAATCCGGGACTGGTGGCTGTGTCCGGCAGTATGAATATGAAAGAATATTTAAAGGCAGAGGAGCTTACCAAACAGACCATGCAAAATGGATTTATCTATACCAGTGATTTAGGCTATATCGATGAAATGGGATATGTGTATATCTTGGGAAGAATGGATGATGTGATTAATTACAACGGAATTAAAATTGCTCCGGAAGAAATTGAAAGCATTGTAAGAGAGTATCCGGGAGTTACGGATTGTGCCTGTGTACCTGTGAAAGACGATATGGGCGGACAAGCACCTAAGGTATTTGTTTCCGTGGAAAATACAGAGGATTTTGATACATCATTATTGTTAAAATATTTGTCAGAGCGTATGGAAGTCAATAAATTGCCAAGAAAGGCAGAAATCATTGACAAAATACCAAGAGCATCTAATGGGAAAATTCTGAGAAGGGAATTAAAGGAGGATATTTAATTATGAAAAGAAAGATAGTATCTGTAATTGTGGCGATGAGTTTTATGGCAGGTTGCCTTACAGGATGTGGAGGCAACGCAAACAGCACAAGCGAAACAGCCACATTGAATATTGCATATCAGTATGGACTTGCTTATGCACCGGCAATGATTGCACAACAACAGGGCTTGATTGAGGAAGCATATAAAGAAGCCACAGGAAAAGATGTGACA
Source organism: Lachnospiraceae bacterium (assembly GCA_017408735.1). Classification (GTDB taxonomy): domain Bacteria; phylum Bacillota; class Clostridia; order Lachnospirales; family Lachnospiraceae; genus RUG11237. Next base: position 18,756 of record JAFQUB010000056.1, on the reverse strand, counting down.
GTTACTTGGAATCAGATGAGCTCCGGAGCGGATATCAATACGGGGATTGCAGGAGGAAGTATACAGATAGGATTTATGGGAATTGCACCGGCAATCACAGGAGCAACCAGTGATGTGGGATATAAGATTTTCACCAACGTATCTGGACAGGAACATGGTTTGATGACAAACGACAGCAATATAAAAACCATGGAAGAATTGGTAAAGAGTAATGCTCAGATTGCTTTGGTTAATATCGGTTCCTTCCAGCACATTATTCTTGCCAGAGCATTGGACAATGCAGGTTTAGACCCTCATGCCCTAGACTCTAATATTGTGGCGATGAAGCATCCGGACGGGAAGGCTTCTGTGGAATCGGGAAGCATTCCTTGTCATTTAACCAGCAGTCCGTATATTTATCAGGAAAGAGAAAATGAAATGCTCCACGAAATTCCGGGGGTAAATGAAGTGTCTACCTTAGAAGATTCTTTTATCGTAGGAGTGGCATCAGAAACCTTATACGAACAGGATAAGGAATTGTATCAGGCAGTTTGTGATGCTATGGAGGAATCTATTGAGTATATCAATGGAAATAAGGCGGAAGCGGCGGCTCTTACCTGTGAATTTAATGGAAACGATGTGGATACCGAATTGAAATATATGGAACAGGGACATTATTCTACAGAAACCAAAGGGATTTATGATTTGGCAGTATTTATGGCGGGAAATGGATTTATAGAAACGACACCAAAGGATTTTTATGATTTGGCATTTGAGAATGTAAAAGGGAACTAAAACATGGGAACAAGCAGAATAAAGAAATCAAAAGAAAAGATACACAAACTGGTGGTTCAGCTTGTATTTTTGCTGTGTGTACTGGTGATTTGGGAAGTGGTTGCCAAGGCTCATGTCTTTGGAAGCAGGTCAGAGCTTGTATTTCCAACCTTGGAAGCGATTGGAAAAGCATTTATAGATAATTTCACCAATGGATACGCAGGAGTATCCTTCTGGATGTATATTGTAAATTCCATGGAACTGTTGTTGTTGGGGCTGGCGATTGGTATTTTACTGTCATTTGTGCTGACAGGTCTAGCCATGTTGAGTAAAACCTTCTATTATATATATAATCTGATTGTGTCAGTTTTTGACCTGTTACCGGGGGTGGCATTGCTTCCGGTAGTGATTATTATATTTGGAATTAATCCGGCAGTAATTGTATTCTTAGTGGTTCATGCAGTAGTATGGCCGATGTCCAGAAATATTTTAGATGGATTTCAGGCAGTGCCACGAATTTATGTGGAAGCTGGGAAAAATATCGGTATGCGTGGAATCAGACTGGTTACAGGAATCTATATTCCGGCTACCACATCTTATATTGTTTCCGGGATTAAGGTAAGCTGGGCAAGAGCATGGCGCGGATTAATCAGTGCAGAAATGATTTTCGGAATCGCATCCTGTCCGGGAATTGGTTTGTACATTAACCAGATGAGAACCAATCTCAAAAACGCAGAAATGTATGCAACACTGATTGTGATTATATTGATTGGAGTAATTGTTCAATATGGCGTATTAGAGCCGATTGAGAAAAATACCATCAAACGCTGGGGGATGACAAAATGATGAAGCAGGACATTGTATTAGATATTAAAAATTTGCATAAAAGCTTTGAAGATGCAAATGACCAGATGGAACATATTTTAACCGATTTTAATTTGCAGGTAAAAAAGAATGAGTTTCTCTGTATTCTCGGTCCATCTGGTTGTGGAAAGACCACATTGCTTCGCTGCATCGCAGGATTTGAAAAATACAGTGGAGAAATTCAGGTAAACGGAGAAGCCAAAACAGCTCCGGGAATTGACCGTATTATGGTATTTCAGGACTTTAATCAGTTATTTCCGTGGAAAACCGTAGAAAAGAACATACAGTATCCGCTGAAACAACAGGGAATGAAAGACAAGGCTGAATTGGACAGAATTACAGCGGAATACTTAGAAAAGGTAAATCTTGCAGGGATTCAGAAAAAATACCCTCACCAATTATCGGGAGGAATGAAACAGAGAGTGGCGATTGCAAAGGCACTGGCGTTAAAGCCTCAGATAATCTTAATGGATGAACCGTTTGCGGCACTGGATGCCATGACAAGAAATAAATTACTGGCAGAAGTGCAGACCATATCCAAAACAGAAGATTGTACCTTTATTTTTATCACCCATAACATTCAGGAAGCAATTGTACTGGGAAGCAGAATCATGGTGCTTGCACCGGGTGGACGTATTAAACTTGATGAAGAAAATACCATAGAACATCCGGTGACACCGGCTTCTGAAGGCTATGGAAAATTATGGAAAAGATTGCATGATGCATTAGATGAATGATACAATACAGAATCAGGAGGAAATAATATGGAACAGTTAATGAGTATTTTAAAGGGATTAAGACCGGATGTAGATTTTGAAAAGGAAGACAAGTTGATTGATAACGGAGTATTGGACTCCTTTGACTTAGTTGCATTGGTGGGAGAAATCAATGAAGCCTTTGACGTGGAAGTTGAATTTGAGGACATGGAGCCGGAAAACTTCAATTCCGTGAAAAATATGTACGCGATGATTGAAAAACTTCAAAATGAGGTATAAAAATGAACGTTAATTCATTTTCGTTTGTGGTTTTTGTGGCGATTCTTGTACTGGTATATTACGCACCGGTAATTCGGAAATTTCAGTGGATCGTGCTGCTTGTTGCCAGTTATCTGTTTTATGCACTGAACGGAGCAGAAAACATGGCATACATAATGATTACCACAGTGGTGACTTACTTAGGGGCAAGACTGCTGGACGGCAAAAATGTGTCACAGGAACAATTTATAAAGGAACAAAAAGGCGTTTTGCCAAAACAGGAAATTAAGGAATACAAAGAGAAGATAAAAAAACAAAAGTACAGAATTACTCTGGTGTGCATTGTTATTAATTTAGGCTTACTGATATTTTTGAAATATGGTTCTTTCCTTGCGGGAAATGCAGGAAAGCTTTTCAACCATAAAGAATGGAGTGAGTTATCCATCTTTCATCTGGCTGTGCCGTTAGGAATTTCTTATTACACCTTAATGTGTATCGGATATCTGCTGGATGTATCCAAAGGAAAATGTCGGAGTGAGAAAAATCTGTTGAAGACAGCATTGTTTGTTTCCTATTTTCCGCAGATTACCCAGGGACCGATAGGACGTTTTCCGGATTTGGCATCACAATTATTTGGAACACATAAATTTACATATGAAAATCTTGCCTATGGATGCCAGAAAATGTTATGGGGATTTTTTAAAAAGATGGTAATTGCAGACAGAATGAAGCCGATGGTGGATACGATTTTTGACAATTATCAAAATTACGGAGGATTCACTATTTTGTTGGGTTGTATGTATTTTTCCATACAGCTATATGCGGATTTTTCGGGATACATGGACATTGTATCCGGTTGCTCCAGTATGCTTGGAATCCGGTTGGCAGAAAATTTCAGAAGACCGTTTTTTGCCAAGTCTTTGGATGAGTATTGGAGAAGATGGCATATGACATTAAGTGCATGGTTTCGTGATTATGTGTTTTATCCGTTGTCCATTTCCAAGGCGGCAGTGAAGGTGGGCAGAGTGGCAAAAAAGATATTCCCGATGAGAATATCCAAGCTGGCACCGTCCATATTTGCTATGTTGGTGGTATGGTTCTGTACAGGTCTTTGGCACGATGCCAGTTGGCGTTATATGTTCTGGGGGCTTTATAATGGTGTTATTATTATTGCCTCCATGTGTTTGAAACCTCAGTTTGCATGGTGTAAAGAAAAGCTTCTTATTAAAGAGGGTAAAATATGGAAGTTATTCCAGATGCTTCGTACCTTTGTTATTATTAGTTTGTTAAAGGTGTTTCCGTTGGCGGCCACCACGGGAGATTCTTTGGCAATGATAAAAAAGATTTTTCTGAGTTTTCCTACGGAAATCAGTGTGGCATCACTGTTACCGGGAATGGGAGTGGAGGATTTGTTCTGCGTGATTGTGGGACTTATCATTTTTATGTGTATCAGTTTACGTCAGGAAAAAGAACCTATGCATGAATGGCTTTCACGCCGTCCGTTTGTTGTGCGTTGGGGTATGTATATGATTTTACTGCTGTTTATTGTAAGCTTCGGTGTGTTTGGAACAGAAGCAACAGGAGGGTTTGAATATGCACAATATTAGAAAAATAGGGATTCGTATTCTGTTGATTTTGGCAGTTTTATTTCTGTATCAGCGTGGAGTAGAATATTTATACCGACCTCATAATGAAACCATTACATTCATTAATAAAGAACGCAGGGAATATGATGGAGAAATTGAAACTCTTATATGTGGTACTTCCACGGCTCAAAGAGGGATTGACCCGGAGATTATCGATAAGAAGATGGAAACGGTAAGCTTTAATACCGCCAGTAGCCTACAGCCATTGGATGGTACTTATGAGCTGATTAAGGATGTGACAAGGAATAATCCGGTAGAAACCGTGATATTGGGAATTGCACCGGATATCATGATGAAAAGAGAAGTAGATACAAAATATAAATCCAGATTATACGACCGACTGCAAAGTCCGGTCAGCAAGTTTAAGTATCAGCTTCGAGGCTGTTCTGTGGACGAATGGCCTTACATGATGTTCTATTCTGCCAGAGTGGAAGATTATTTTGCAGGTGAATCCATTCGGGAAAATATAAATGTGAAACAGTCAGAAGAATACAAAGCAGGTCAGATTATTGAGAGCAATTATAAAGCAAAGGGAATGATTGCAAACAAGAAAAAACTAAAAGGCGAGCAGCCGGACGTTTTGACACAGGGGGAAAGTGAGTTTTCAGCGGATAAAGTAAAAGCACATAATCTGGAGAGTCTTGTTGAAATTGCAGAATATTGTAGTGATAATCAGATAGAACTGATTCTGGTGTATATTCCTTTGCCGGGAAAGAAGATTCAGTCCTATGGAGATATCACCACTATTCATGATTATTTTACAGAATTTGCAAAGAAACATGATGCATTATTCTGGGATTTTAATTATCATAAAGAATTAAAAACGCTATTTACTAATGACAAATTTGAAGATACAAAGCATTTGAACAGAAATGGAGCGGAGGTATTTAGCGAACAACTGGCAGATATGTATTACAGATATCACACGGGAGAAAATATAGAGGAAGATTTTCTTGATACTTGTCCATATTATGTGGCTTCAGAAGCGGTAGGAGAAAAGGATGAATAATTGTAAAGTTCTTGTGGTAGAGGATGAAAAAAAACTGTTATATACTTTGGTGGATTTTTTGACTATACAGGGGTACGATGTATTACAGGCAGAGGATGGTGAACATGCTTTGGAGCAGATGCGTGAGTATATGCATGAAATAGACATTGTTCTGCTGGATATTATGCTTCCGGGAAAAAATGGTTATGAGGTGTTAAAGGAGCTTCGAAAATTTTCGGCAGTTCCGGTGATTGTACTGACTGCCAAGGCGGAAGTCGACGACCAGGTGGAAGGCTTTGAATGTGGTGCAGATGACTACATTACGAAGCCTTATTCCCTTGCCGTAATCAAGGCACATATGGAAGCGGTTTTAAAACGGGCAGGAAAATTAAAGGAATTTATAGAATCCAATGAAATACGCCTTGAAATGGCTACCCAAAAGGTGTATTACCGGAATGAATACTTAGAAACCACCCCAAAGGAATTTGAATTACTGCAATACTTTATGGAAAATGAAGGAGTGGTGTTAAACCGTGACAGAATTTTAAATTCTGTATGGGGATATTATTATGTAGGTGATATTCGAACGGTGGATACCCTAGTAAAGCAATTGCGAAAGAAATTAAAAGATAATAATTGTATCCGTTCGGTATATGGTGTAGGCTATGTATTTGGAGGTGAAGGCAGTGAGAAAAATTAATACTTATTTTATGATAGTACAATCTGTCTTTCTTTTGGTTATGATAGGTGGAGGGATTTTTCTATTTCATATGTTTGGGCCTCTGCTTTATCGAAATTATAGAGTGTCCATGGCAAAAGAAGCCTTTGAAAATCTGAAAGATGTGGACTTGGGGGAAATCAATACGGATGAGGCACTGATTTTGGAATACGAAGGCTACAATTTCTATTTTACCATTGCGGATGAAAATATGAACAGCGTTTATCAGACCAGTCAGGAATATAAAAGGGTATATCGTGATATACAGCTTCGTTTGGGGGATTTTTCTTACACACCAACAGTGATAAGACGAAAAAAGCAAAGTAATGAAACAATTCGGGTACTGGGGATTATTGAACAGGATGGTCATTCTTATTATATTTCCATAAAAGACAGCTTAAAATCCATGGATAAGACATTTAACTTTACAACGACACTGCTAATGCTTGGATTTGCAGTTTGTCTGGCTCTGGGAATCGGTGTTATGTATTTTTGTGCTAGACGTCTGTTGCGTCCTATCCAACAGTTGGAGGGGGTAGCCAGAAAGCTTTCCCAACGTGAATTTGGAGAGCGTGCAGAAGAAAAGGGCGAGTTTGTTGAATTAAATCAGTTGGCAAGCAGTATTAATTCCATGTCAGAGCAGGTGCAGGATTATATCAAAGAACAGGAAAGCAATAGGGATATGCTGATGCAACAGAATATCCAGCAGCAAAGATTGGAAAAGGCACGAAAGAATTTTGTGTCCAATGTATCTCATGAATTGAAAACTCCATTGGCGGTTATTTCCAGTCAGGTAGAGATGTTGGAATATCTTCAGGGAGAAGAACAGAGAGCTTATTATTACACTTCTATCCAGGAAGAAATAGCCAAAATGACAGAAATGGTTGGAAATCTCATGGACATCACTGTGTTGGAGCATAACATGGGAAGGGTTATCAAAAAAGAAATTTCCTTAAATGAGATTATGGATTATATTATTATGAAATACGATGCCTTATTCAAACGTAAGGGAATACAGGTGGAAACTCAATTGGAGGATTGTTGCAGAGTATATGGAGAAGAAGAATATATTGAGCAGGCAATAAGTAATTTTGTGATGAATGCATTGCAGCATACCACGCGTGGACATAAAATCAGAATATCCATGAAAAAGGTGAACAGTGAGATTTATGTAAGAATTTACAATCAGGGAGAACAGATAGCGAAAGAGGATATGGAGAATATCTGGAAAAGCTTTTATGTGTCGGAGCAGGAAAAAGAAAAAGAAGAAGAAGGTCTGGGACATACCGGATTGGGATTATATATTACAAAATCCGTCATAGAAATTCATGGTGGAAATTGTGGCGTGCAAAATCTGGAGGATGGAGTGGAATTTTGGTTTTCCGTTCCAGCCCTTTAAAGTTGAAAAAAGAAACCTCGGCAGAATACATTCTGCGGAGGTTTCTTCGTTGTGTAGGAAGCTATTTAGTCTTCGTCATCCTCCAAAAACAGTTCATCGTATTCGGAAGCGTCCTGCCACTCATCAAATCCGTCTGCGGCTATTTCGTATTCTTCTTCTGTTTCGATATTTTCGATACGAGGAAGTTCGTCTTCTTCAAAGTAACGGTATAAAAGTGCTTCTCCTTCTTCAAATCCATGACCTGCCGGTGGGAGAAGTGCGATATAATCCTGTTCTCCTACGGTATAAATTGTAAGAATCTCACAGTCGATTTCTGTGTCATCGTCTAATGTAAGTGTTACCACCACATCTGTATCTTCATCGTAATTTTTATTATCCTTACCCATTTCCAATCCTCGCTTTTTCTTTGAATTTTAAGATAAATTGTATCTTGTTTCTAATGTAACAAAAAGAAATGGGAATTGCAACCGTTCCAGGGTAAAAAATCCATTAAATTTACAAAATATTAATTGACTTTCTGCGATTTTATAATAAAATAGAACTATCATAAATTTTTAAGAAAAATTTAAGAAACATAATTTGGAAGGAGAACAACGGTGGCTACAGGCAATACAAGGGAAGAACGTAGTGGACAGAAGAATGCGTCAGAGCGTTCTTACCAGAGAAAAAACTATGAAAAAGGTGAAAGAGGAGGCTATCGTAGAACAGACAGCAAGCCTTATAATAAGCCGAAGGATGGGGGAAAAGCTTACCGTCCAAAATTTGATAAGGACAAAGATGAAGAAGATTACAAGAGGGGGAACAACAGAGCAGGGGAGCATAGAAATGTAAAATCGCAGGCTGCCAAAGAAGTGGCTAAAATCAAAGAACAGCAGCCGGATAAGATGGACATTGTAAAACGCTTGGAAAAAGAAAAGAAAGCTATTCAGAAAAAGAGTAACAATCAGAACAGCAGTAAGAACAAAGCGAACGCAGGACGTGTTCAGCGACCGGTGAAAAGAAGTAATAATATTGACTGGACGAAACAGTATGAAAATGATTCTTACGATGATGATGAAATGAGTTATATGTACTAGCAGATATGATTTGTCGCCATTTCCAATAAAAGGGTTGACAAATCATATTTTTCAACATATACTTTGAATATCAAACTATTTGTTAATAAAACTATTTTAAAATCGAAAGGAAAATGAAATTATGTTAGAAAAAATCAAAGAAATTATTGCAGAACAGTTAAGTGCAGACGCTGATACAATTACAGCAGAAACAAGCTTTAAGGAAGACTTAGGAGCAGATTCCTTAGATTTATTTGAATTAGTAATGAGCTTAGAAGAAGAATACAACATTGAAATTCCATCTGAAGATTTAGAAAGCATCACAACTGTAGGTGCCGTTATCGATTATTTGAAAAACAAAGGTGTGGAAGAATAAAATGAAGACAAGAATCACTGAACTTCTCGGTATTGAATATCCGATTATTCAGGGTGGTATGGCATGGGTGGCTGAACATAATTTGGCAGCCGCTGTGTCAGAAGCCGGAGGACTGGGACTTATTGGTGGTGCCAGTGCAACAGCCGATGTTGTTCGAAATGAAATTAGAAAAGCAAAAGAATTAACCGATAAGCCAATCGGTGTAAATGTTATGTTAATGAGTCCACATGCGGACGAAGTAGCACAGGTAATTGTGGAAGAAGGAATCAAAGCAGTTACTACCGGTGCAGGAAATCCGGAAAAGTATATGGAAATGTGGAAGAATGCAGGCGTAAAGGTTATGCCTGTTGTTGCTTCTGTGGCATTGGCAAAACGTATGGAAAAATACGGTGCTGATGCGGTGGTTGCAGAAGGTTGTGAATCTGGTGGACATATCGGTTCACAGACTACCATGTGTCTTGTGCCACAGGTAGTAGATGCAGTAGACATTCCGGTAATTGCAGCCGGTGGTGTAGCAGACGGCAGAGGCTTTGCAGCAGCTATGATGTTAGGAGCAGAAGCGGTACAGATTGGTACACGTTTTGTCGCATCCAAAGAATCTATTGTTCACGAAAACTACAAAGAAAGAATTATCAAAGCCAAAGACATTGACTCTGAAGTAACAGGACGTAGTTATGGACACCCAATTCGTGTTCTTCGTAACAAGATGACAAGAGAATACCTGCGTATGGAAAAAGAAGGTGCTGCTTTTGAAGAACTGGAACATTTAACATTAGGTTCTCTCAGAAAAGCAGTAGTAGAAGGGGACGTAATGAATGGTTCTCTTATGGCAGGCCAGATTGCAGGTTTGGTAAAAGAAGAAAAGTCATGTGATGAAATCGTAAAAGAAATCATGTCACAGGCAGAAGCATTACTTAGATTAAAGTAAGAAATTCATATAACAAGAAGGAGAAATATATGAGCAGGATTGCATTTGTATTCCCAGGGCAGGGCGCCCAGTATGTGGGAATGGGAAAAGATTTTTATGAAAACTTTCAGGTATGTAAAGATATTTTTGCTACAGCAAAGGAAGCTACAGGACTGGATGTGGAAGCAATCTGTTTTGAAGAAAATGAAGAAATCAACATTACAGAATACACACAGATAGCCATGTTGACAGTAGAGGTTGCTCTGGCAAAAGTGCTGGAAGAAAAAGGAATCCGTCCGGAGGTAACAGCCGGATTAAGCCTTGGAGAATACGGTGCATTGGTAACAGCAGGAGTTTTATCTGTAGAAGATGCCTTTAAGGTTGTAAGACAGAGAGGTATTTTAATGCAGGAAGCAGTACCTACCGGTGGAGCTATGGCAGCAATCCTTGGATTGGACGGAGCTGTGATTGCAGATATCTGCGAAAAGACAGAAGGCATTGTAAGTGTTGCCAACTATAACTGTCCTGGACAGATTGTAATTACCGGAGAAGAAGCTGCGGTGGATAAGGCATGTGAAGCTTTAAAAGAGCAGGGCGCAAAGCGTTGCGTGAAATTAAATGTAAGCGGACCATTCCACTCTGCAATGTTACAGGACGCAGGTGCAAAATTATATGAAGTTCTGGCAGATGTTTCTCTGGGAGAAATTAAAGTTCCATATCTTACCAATGTGACAGCAGATTACGTGAAAGATACAGCAAACGTAAAGGAACTGTTAAAAGAACAGGTATATTCTTCTGTAAAATGGCAGCAGAGCGTAGAAAAAATGATTGAAGATGGAATCGATACCTTTATTGAAATCGGACCGGGAAAGACCTTAGCAGGCTTTATGAGAAAGATTGATAAAGAGAAAAAAGTTACCATGTTCAATGTGGAAAAAATAGAGGATTTAGAAAAAATTGCAGCCCTGTGTCAGGGTTAAGGAGGAAAATATGTTAAAAGGGAAAGTTGCATTGGTTACCGGTGCTTCTCGTGGAATCGGACGAGAAATCGCAATTACACTGGCAGAAAAAGGTGCTTTTGTAGTGATTAACTACAATGGCTCTAAAGAAAAAGCAGAAGAAGTGAAAAGCACAATTGAAAGCAATGGCGGTGCTGCCGATATTTACCAGTGTAATGTATCAGATTTTGCGGCAGTGGAAACCATGGTAAAAGATGTGGTGAAAGCTCACGGAAGTCTTGATATTTTAGTAAATAATGCGGGAATCACAAAAGATAATCTGATTATGAAAATGAAAGAAGAAGATTTTGATGATGTTATTGCCATCAACTTAAAGGGCGTATTTAACACAATCAAGCAGGCTTCACGTCAGATGTTAAAACAGAAACAGGGAAAAATTATTAATATTTCTTCTGTAACCGGCATACTGGGAAATGCAGGTCAGGCAAATTATGCAGCAGCAAAAGCAGGTGTAATTGGTTTGACAAAAACTATGGCAAGAGAACTTGCTTCCAGACAGATTAATGTAAATGCAGTAGCACCTGGATTTATTGATACAGAAATGACTGCGGCAATGACAGATGCGGCAAAAGAAGCAACTGTTGCACAGATACCATTTCAGAGAACAGGAAATCCAAAGGAAGTTGCTAATGTGGTAGCATTTCTTGCATCAGAGGAAGCCTCTTATATTACAGGACAGGTAATTAGTGTAGACGGCGGTATGGCGATATAAAGGAGAATTATTAGTTATGAAAAGAGTTGTAGTTACAGGGATGGGAGCAATTACTCCTATCGGTTTAGGTGTGGATGGTTACTGGGATGGCATCAAGCAGGGAAAACTTGGTTTTGGTGAAATCACTAAGTTTGACACCACAGATTATAAAGTGAAAATTGCAGCAGAAGTAAAGGATTTTAATCCAAAAGAATATATGGATCCGAAATCAGCCAGAAGAATGGAAGCTTTCTGTCAGTATGCAGTTGCAGCGGCAAAGGAAGCGTTAGAAGATGCAAAGATTGATATGGAACAGGAAGACCCATACAGAGTGGGATGTTCTATCGGTTCCGGTATCGGAAGTCTTGACATTTTTGAAAAAGACCATAAGAAATTATTGGAAAAAGGACCGGGAAGATTAAACCCATTGTTAATTCCTTTGATGATTTCTAATATGGCGGCAGGTAACGTATCCATTCAGTTTGGATTAAAAGGAAAGAGCATCAACGTAGTAACAGCTTGTGCAACCGGTACACATTCCATCGGTGAAGCCTTCCGTACTATTCAGTATGGAGATGCAGATGTGATGGTAGCCGGAGGAACAGAAAGTTCTATTACTCCTGTAGGAATTGGAGGATTTACAGCATTAACAGCGTTATCTACAGAAGAAGACCCTACCAAATGTTCCTTACCATTTGACAAAAACAGAAGTGGTTTTGTTATGGGTGAAGGTTCCGGTGTGGTTGTATTGGAAGAATTGGAGCATGCGAAAAAGCGTGGAGCAAAAATTTACGCAGAGGTAGTAGGCTATGGTACAACTTCCGATGCATTCCATATTACTTCTCCGGCAGAAGACGGTATGGGAGCAGCAAATGCTATGTTATTTGCGGTTCGTGATGCAGGAATTGAAAAAGAAGACATCACATACATCAATGCACATGGTACAGCAACACATCACAATGACTTGTTTGAAACAAGAGCAATCAAAGCAGCATTTGGTGACCATGCGAAGAATATTAAAATTAACTCCACAAAGTCTATGATTGGACATTTGTTAGGAGCAGCAGGTGCAGTAGAATTTATTGCCTGTGTAAAACAGTTAGAGGAAGGTTATATTCACCAGACAGTAGGATATAACATTCCGGATGAAGAAATTGATTTAGATTATGTAAAAGAACCTGTGAATCAGGAAATTAAGTATGCATTGAGTAACTCCCTTGGATTTGGAGGACATAATGCAAGTATTCTGATTAGCAAGTATAGTGAATAGAGGAGATAGAAATGGAATTTGAACAGATTATACGTTTGATTGAAACTGTTTCAGCTTCAGAGTTGACCAGCTTTAGTCTGGATAACGAGGAAATCAATATTGAAATGAAAAAACAGAAAAAAGAACAGGTATCTGTAGCAGCACTTCCAGTTCAGACAACAATCGTACCAAAGAGTGAAGCAGTCGTAAATGAAGTTGCAAAAACAATCTCAGGTAACGAAATGAAATCTCCATTGGTAGGAACCTTTTATAATGCACCATCACCGGATGCAGAGCCATTTGTAAAAGTGGGTGACCGTGTGAAAAAAGGTCAGACTCTGGGTATCATCGAAGCGATGAAGCTGATGAATGAAATCGAATGTGAGTACGATGGAGTTATAAAAGAAATTCTTGTAGATAACATGGATATGGTGGAATACGGCCAAACCTTGTTTATCATTGAATAGGGAGGAAGGTAAAAATGTCAGTATTAACCACCAAAGAAATTATGGAAATTATTCCTCACAGACAGCCGTTTCTGCTGATTGATACCATTGAGGAACTGGAGGAAGGTAAGAAAGCGGTAGGTAAGAAATGTGTTTCCTACAATGAACCGTTCTTTGCCGGACATTTCCCGCAGGAACCGGTTATGCCAGGCGTGTTAATCGTAGAAGCAATGGCACAGGTTGGGGCAGTTGCAATGCTTTGTAAGGAAGAATTCAAAGGTAAAACAGCATATTTTGGCGGAATTAACTCTGCAAAATTTAAAGGCAAGGTAGTTCCGGGAGATGTGTTGAAATTAGAAGTGGAAATTACAAAGCAAAAAGGTCCTATCGGTGTCGGTGTTGGTAAAGCATATGTAGATGGTAAATTGGTAACTCAGGCAGAGCTGACCTTTGCCATTGGATAGGAGGAAAATATGTTTCATAAGATTCTGATTGCAAATCGCGGTGAAATCGCCGTAAGAATTATTCGTGCCTGCAGAGAAATGGGAATTGAAACAGTAGCAGTGTATTCAGAGGCAGACAAAGAAGCGTTGCACACTCAGCTGGCAGACGAAGCAATCTGTATCGGTCCTGCTTTGGCAAAAGACAGTTATCTTAACATGGAACGTATAGTTAGTGCAACCATCGTAACTGGGGCCGAAGCCATACACCCTGGCTTCGGCTTTCTTTCCGAAAACAGCAGGTTTGTAGATATGTGTAATAAATGCAATATCGCATTTATTGGTCCGAGTGCAGAAGTAATTCAGAAAATGGGGAATAAGTCTGAGGCAAGAAAGACGATGATGGATGCAGGGGTTCCGGTAGTTCCGGGAACCAAAGAACCTGTTTTTGAAGCGGAGAAAGCATTGGAAATTGCCAGGGAAATTGGCTTCCCGGTAATGATTAAGGCATCCTCCGGCGGTGGCGGTAAAGGCATGCGTGTGGCAGAAAACCCAGAGTGCTTTATCAGTCAGTTTGAAACAGCCCAGAGAGAATCTGTGGCGGCTTTTGCAGATGATACAATGTACATCGAAAAGTTTATTGAAGAACCAAGACACATTGAAATTCAGATTATGGCAGATAAGTATGGCAACGTAGTACAGTTAGGAGAACGTGACTGTTCCCTGCAGCGTCGTCATCAGAAAATGTTAGAAGAATCACCATCCTGTGCATTGGATGATGAACTAAGAAAGAAAATGGGAGAAACAGCCGTTTTAGCTGCAAAAGCAGCAGAGTATGAAGGGGCTGGAACCATTGAATTTTTGTTAGATAAAAACAAAGATTTTTATTTTATGGAAATGAATACAAGAATTCAGGTAGAACATGGTGTTACAGAAATGGTAACGGGACTTGATTTGATTAAAGAACAGATTCGGGTGGCAGCAGGAGAAAAATTGTCTGTTTCCCAGGAAGAGGTAGCTTTAAGAGGTCATGCCATAGAATGTAGAATCAATGCAGAAGACCCTAAGAGAAAATTTATGCCATGTCCTGGAAAAATTACCCAGCTTCATTTGCCGGGTGGCAATGGTGTCAGAGTAGATACCGCAGTATATTGTGATTACACAATACCTGCAAATTACGATTCCATGATTGCAAAAATTATTGTACATGATAAAGACAGAGCTTCCGCAATTCAGAAGATGCGAAGTGTATTAGGCGAATTGATTGTGGAAGGGATTGAAACAAATATAGATTTCCAGTATGAGATTCTTAATAATGAGGATTTCTTGGCAGGAAATATTACCACTCAGTTTATTGAGGAGAATTTTGGTTAGGAGTAGAGGTTCATGTTAAAATTTAAAAAGCCAAGTTATATAAAAGTAGCGGCAGAAGACATGAAAATTGAAAAAGAAAAAAAAGCAAAAGGTACAGAACCAAGAGTGCCGGAAGGACTTTGGATCAAATGTCCAAAATGCGGAGAACTGCTTTACAAAGAAGATGTTGTAAATAACTTTTATAGCTGTTATAAATGTGATGCGTACTTTCGCGTAAGAACTAAGAACAGACTCCGAATGGTAGTGGATAAACACAGCTTCGAAGAATGGGATAAAGAACTGGTGGGCAATAACCCATTGGATTTTGAAGGTTACGAAGAAAAACTGGCTCAGACCAGAGAGAAAACCAAGTTAGGAGAGGCTGTTACTTGTGGTAAAGCAAAGATTTATGGTGTAGAAACCGTTATTTGCGTCTGTGATGCCCGTTTTATTATGGGTAGTATGGGGCAGGCAGTAGGGGAAAAAATAGCCAGAGCCTTTGAGCGTGCCACAGAAGAAAAGCTTCCGGTAATTGTGTTCTGCTGCAGTGGTGGGGCAAGAATGCAGGAAGGCATGGTGTCACTGATGCAGATGGCAAAAACATCAGCAGCAATCAAACGTCATTCTAATGCAGGACTTTTATATATTACAATGCTGACAGACCCTACTACCGGCGGTGTTACAGCAAGTTTCGCCATGTTAGGTGATATTATTCTGGCAGAGCCAAATGCATTGATTGGTTTTGCAGGTCAGAGAGTAATCGAACAGACCATCGGACAGAAACTCCCAGAAGGTTTTCAACGGGCAGAATTTTTGTTGGAGCATGGTTTTATTGATGCCATTGTAAAAAGAGAAGAGTTGAAAGATACTTTATATAAATTGCTTCAGATGCATAATAAACCAGAAAAGGCTAAGTTGGAAATTTCAGAAACGGCTGTTTCACGTCAGAAAGGCACAGAAATGTCTGCCTGGGAACGTGTGCAATTGTCTAGAGCAGCAGACAGAGCTACTGCCTTAGATTATATTGAGAATATCTTTACTGATTTTACAGAATTCCATGGGGATCGTCTATATGCAGACGATGCAGCTGTAGTGGGTGGTCTGGCTTATTTTCAGGGGGTTCCGGTGACTGTAATCGGAATACAGAAAGGTAGAAATACCAAAGAAAATATAGCAAGAAATTTTGGTATGCCTTCACCGGAAGGATATCGAAAAGCATTGCGGTTAATGAAGCAGGCAGAAAAATTTGGACGTCCTGTGATCAATTTTGTAGACACTCCGGGAGCGTTTTGCGGAATGGAAGCAGAAGAACGTGGTCAGGGAGAGGCGATTGCCAGAAACCTTATGGAAATGTCTGACTTAAAGGTTCCTGTGTTAAGTGTTATGATTGGCGAGGGAGGCAGTGGTGGTGCTCTTGCACTGGCGGTTGCCAATAAAGTAATTATGTTAGAAAATGCCACATATTCCATTCTTTCACCGGAAGGATTTGCATCTATCTTGTGGAAGGACAGCAAACGTGCATTGGAAGCGGCCCAGGTGATGAAAATTACCGCAGAAGACTTAAAGGAATTAAGTATTATAGATGAAATTATATATGAAAAAGAACCGGCAACTGCAGAAACCATAGAATATCCGGCTGTGCAGATAAAGCATTGTATTGCAGAGTTTATCAGTCAGTATAAAGATATGGATGGGGAAGAAATATCCATGCAGCGGTATCAGCGATTTAGGAGAATGTAAAGTGAATGTGAAACCATTAATTATAGGCGATTTAAAAGCAAAATTCCCATTAATTCAAGGGGGGATGGGTGTTGGAATCAGCTTGTCAGGTCTTGCAGGTGCAGTGGCGAAGGCAGGTGGTATCGGCATAATCTCTACAGCACAAATTGGTTATCGGGAACCGGATTTTGACAAAAACCCTATCGAAGTAAATCTTCGTACCATAGGGAAAGAAATACGTCTGGCAAGAGAAAAAGCAGAGGGCGGTATTGTAGGTGTCAACATTATGGTGGCAACGAAACGTTATGAGGATTATGTGAAAGCGGCAGTAGAAGCCGGAATTGATTTGGTGGTTTCCGGAGCAGGACTTCCAATAAAGTTGCCGGAATTAATTGGAGAAAGCAAGACAAAAATTGCACCTATTGTTTCTTCTGTAAAATCTGCCAATGTAATCTTAAAAATGTGGGATAAAAAATATAAAAGAACAGCAGATTTAGTGGTAATCGAGGGACCAAAAGCCGGTGGACATTTAGGTTTTAAGCGAGAAGAACTGGATCATATGGAAGAATTGGATTACGATAATGAAATTCGTGGCATTATGCAGGTGGTAAAGGAATATGCTACAAAATATGCACGGAAGATACCGGTTGTGTTTGGTGGCGGTATTTACAACCGAAAAGACGTAGAACATTATCTTGATATGGGACTGGACGGTGTGCAGGTGGCAAGTCGTTTTGTAACAACCTATGAATGTGATGCAGATGAAAAATATAAACAGACATACATTAATGCAAAAGAAGAAGATATTATCATCGTAAACAGTCCTGTAGGAATGCCAGGACGCGCTATAAAGAACCGTTTTGCAGAAGAAAGCAAAAATGGTGCATATAAGCCTAAAAAATGCCGTCAGTGTATTCAGACCTGCAATCCGGCAGATACACCATATTGTATCACGGATGCGCTGGTAAATGCGGCAACAGGCAATGTAGAGGATGCGTTACTGTTTTGTGGAGCCAATGCATATAAGGCAGAAAAATTAGAGCATGTAGATGACATTTTTAAGGAATATTTTTTCGAAAGTATATAAATAGTTTAAGAGAATCAGAGTAGAAAAAATGCTACTCTGATTCTCTTTTTATGTGTAAAGTTGGGGAAATGAGAAAAATTACCAAAAACTTCCATTGACACGAACCACTATTGAGTGATATTATCAAGAACGGTTAGCCGATGCTAACCAAATTTTAAAACCGATGGTTAGAAAAAGCTAACAAAAATTAGTTAAGGAGAAACACATGATTAAAATTGCTATTTATGGAAAAGGTGGTATTGGAAAATCAACGACCACTTCAAACTTATCAGCCGCATTAAGTGACTTAGGGTACAAGGTAATGCAGATAGGATGTGACCCAAAGTCAGATTCAACTAAATGTCTTATGGGCGGCGTAAAAATACCAACAGTTCTTGACCAGATCAGGGAAAAAGGACCAGAAGGAGTGGAACTGGAAGATATCGTATTTGAGGGCTACAATGGCATTCTTTGTGTGGAAGCCGGAGGTCCAACACCGGGAATCGGATGTGCAGGGCGAGGTATTATTACCGCATTCGAAAAATTAGAAGAATTAGGTGGATATGAATACTACAAACCGGATATTGTTTTGTACGACGTATTGGGCGACGTTGTATGTGGCGGTTTTGCGATGCCAATCAGAGGTGGTTATGCAGACCATGTATTTATTGTAACATCAGGAGAAATGATGGCGTTGTACGCAGCATCCAATATAGCCAGCGCAGTACATAATTTTGGAAAGCGTGGCTATGCAAAAATGTCCGGCATTATTTTAAATTCACGTAACGTGGAGAATGAACAGGCAATCGTAGAAAAAGCAGCCAAAGAAATGGGAGAAAAGGTACTTAGCGTAATTCCAAGAGATAAAGCAGTTCAGTCTGCAGAAGATCAGGGTAAAACAGTAATTGAAGCATTGCCGGAAAGTGCTATGGCAGATGCTTATAGAGAGTTAGCAAATAAAGTATTGGAGGTAAGTGGAAGTGAGTTGTTGTTGCGCGACGAAAAATGTGTTTGAGAATTCTCTTCACTATTCATCACCAGCACATGGCGGCTGGGGTGTGCTTAAAATGGGACATTTAATTCCGGAAAGCTA
>JAFQUB010000055.1 GCA_017408735.1 Lachnospiraceae bacterium | reverse complement strand
TATGTCTTATAAATAAGGGCGCGAAGCGCCGCATTTTTCGATGGATTTGTCAAGAGGTTTTGGCAAAAAAAGTGGGGGATTTTAATAAAAAAGGAATCTGAAAGCCTTATGTTTACTGGCTTAAAGATTCCGAGAGATTATGAGCGTACAACGGAGGATATAATGGAAGAAAAAGTGTTGGATGAAGAATTGATTGTTGATGCATTGACATTGATGATTAGAGAATACAGCAAAAAATCCGATAAATGGAGTATAGATGACCTTAATTCAATGTTTGAATTTTATATGGAACAAAGTGATTATTATAGACAGAAACATGCAGATTATTTGATAAAGGAATGTGCAGAATGTGTACAAAGAAGTGACTTAGGTGAAGATTATTATTTTATTATGTCATTTCTATTGCGTGCGACAAAGAATAGAAAACTGTATAATATATTGATAAAGAGAACTATTACAGATGAGACGCTGGAGAAAGAAAATAAATTTTTTTTATATTATCAGTTTATTAGATTCAATTTTTTAAATTCCGAAATAGCAGATTGCACCATAAAAAATTTACTAGATGATTTGTATAGTCATATTTACGATGCTTATTACAAGGAAGTAGCAGAATCGTATGAGATTATTCCAAAAGAAGAGCGAAATAAGGATTTGGTAATAGTATTTATAAGTCAGGTATTAGGATTAAATCATGGACCAACCAAAACATTATTGGAGCGATGTAAAATTTTAAAAGAAGAATTAAATAAGAATGTATATATTATTAATAGTGCAGAATGTGCATCTGTATATGGAGCAGTAAGTTTTTTTCGAAGTGAAAGGGCAAACTATTGTGTTGGTTTGAATAACGAAGATTATTTGACATATGGAGATGATAAATATGCATTTTTGCAATGCCCAAATGAAATGCCACAGGTAACTATCATACGGCAGATTTTAGATGTTATTAAAGAAGAAAAACCATATTTTATACTTACAATAGGAGGGAACAGTATTGTAAGTGATATATGCAGCAATGTCGTTCCGACCTTAACAATTTCTACAGTGCCCTCAGAGAGGGCAGTAACGAGAGGCCAATTTCAGGCGATTGGAAGAAAAGTTTCAGAAGAAGATATTCTTTGGATGAAAAAACATGATTATTCAAAAGAGCATATAATAGAAAGTCTTTTTACATCAGCATTTAAGAAACAAACACATCGGTATACACGTGAACAGTTAGGACTTCCATCAAAAGGATTTATTGCAGTGTTTGTTGGAGCGAGATTAGATTTTGAAATTGATGAAGAATGTATAAAGATGATTTCAAAACTTAACAGTGCTGGGATATATGTTGCATTTATGGGGAATTTTAAACGCTATTATGAAATTGTAAAAACAAATAAGTTGTTTGAAAAATATACAATAAATTTAGGGCTTCAAGAGGATGTGCTTGCGGTTAATGAGTGCTGTGACTTATACGTAAATCCCAAACGTGTAGGAGGTGGAACGTCAGTTGCGGAAGCGTTGTTCAAGGGGGTGCCTGTAGTCACAATTGATTTTGGAGATGGTGCATTAGGGGCTGGAAAGGAATTTGTGGTATCTGATTATGATGAAATGTATGAAAAAATCATAAAGTATGCAAGTGATAATGAATTTTATGAAATTATGAGTAAAAAGGCGAGAGAGCGGGCAAAGTGTTTGACGGATAGTAAGAGTCAATTTGTCAAAATTGTAGAAACTATGGAAAAGAGTGAGCGATTTTAACATATATACGAAGTGTTAATTGGTGGGGAGATAAAATGAGAATATTATATTATTCGTGGGAAGAAACAAATGCGGCAGATGCAATAGAATGTTTACAATATAATGGTAATGAAGTGGACTGTTTTTCGTATCCTATAGTAGATAAATTGAATGATGTTCCATTTGCGAAAAAGCTGGAGGAAACATTAAAGGAAAAAAATATGATTGTATTTTTACATTTAACTTTCTTCCGATTATTTCAAAAGTAGCTTATGCATATGATGTAAAATATATTTCATGGATATTTGACAGCCCGCATTTAACACTATACTCAAAATCAGTATTTAATGAGTGCAACTATATATTTCACTTTGACAGGATGGAAATGAACAAGCTGCGGGAACGTGGAGTTGCAAATATTTTTCATATGCCCTTGGCAGTAAATGTAAGCAGGTTAGAGAAAACCTTTGCAGAGAAAAAACAACAGGATTATCTGTACGAAGTGTCCTTTTTAGGTAATCTTTATAATAACGAATTTAATTTTTTTGATCAGATAAAGAATATGCCCGAGTATTACCGGGGATTTTTCGACGGGCTCATACAGACACAAATGCAGTTGTATGGGTATGATGTGGCATCTAATGTAATTACCAAAGAAATGTTCCGGAAAATGAAGTCTTTTGTATCTTTTCAATTGGATGAAGAATTGTTTATAGAAGAAAAAGAAATCTTTGATAATATGTTGCAAAAGAAAGTGACAGTAAAAGAAAGACCGGAAATCTTAAGAAAAATATCGGAAAAATACCAAATTGCTCATTTTGCTCCGCAGGCGGATGACACACTGACAAATGTAGATTTTAGAGGATTTGCAGATTATACTACAGAGATGCCGTTTATATTTAGAGATTCCCAAATAAACTTAAACATAACATTACGTTCTATTTTGTCTGGAATTCCGTTAAGATGTTTGGATGTTATGGGGGCAGGCGGATTCTTGCTTTCCAATTATCAACCCGAACTTGCAGAGTATTTCGTAGATGGTCAGGAAATGGTAATGTATGAAAGCCATGATGATTTGCTTGATAAGATAGAATATTATTTAGTACATGAAAAAGAGAGAGAAGAAATAGCGTTGTGCGGGAAAGAAAAAATAAAAAAAGAATTTTCGTATGAAAAGAAATTGAAAGAGATATTTGAAAATGTTTTTGGGAAATAAAGTAAAGAGTGAAGTTTAGAAGGCAAATAAAAAATATTATTTTGAAATCTTTGATTTAAAAGGTTTGGAAGAAATATCACCCATCAGGAGTATTACTATGATGGGGAACATTTGAATCGCAATGGAGCAAACAATGAAGAAATTGTGGATGTTGCAAAAAGAATGGTGCAGAAGCACCTTTGTAAAAACGAAAAAGAAGATTATTTTGAGAGAATAAAGTGCTAAAAACCTTAAAAGGCAATGAAATATTCGGATTTTACGAATATTTCATTGCCTTTTGGATAGAATTGGTGTATGGTTTTATATAGAATAGCAGAAATGGAGATACACTTATGTTGATAATGTTTAGAGTTAAAAATTTTGCCTCTTTTAGGGATGAGATGATTTTAGATATGCGCGCAATTTCATATAAAGATATGAAAAATCATGTATTACAAATAGGGAAAAATAAGGTTGTAAAAACACTAGCTGTATTCGGAAAAAATGCAAGTGGAAAGTCAAATTTAATAAGTGCCCTCTATTATTTTGAGAGTTTTGTTTATAATCAATTTTTTGATGCGGGAAACAGAGATGATGAGGTTGATTTGGGCGATAGAATGCCAAATGTAAAGAGAAGTACTTTCAAATTAGGAGAAGAAGTAAACAACGATTCGGAATTTGAAATTTTATTTACTCAAAATGATAAAACATATCAGTATGGTTTTGTGATTCATGATATACCTGTGGAAAAAAAGTACAGTATCAAAGAAGAATGGCTGTTGGTTGATGATAAGATTGTATTTGAAAGACAGGAAGAAGGAATTTCTTTTGGTAAAAAATATGAAGATGAGTTAAAGGGGATTGATAAGCAAAGACAAGACAGATTGTATATAGGGATTTTGGATTACTTTGCTGAAGGTGAAGTGAAAAAAATTGTTGATGAGTTTAAAGCATATTTAAAGCATAAGTTTAATGTACATTTTGAACTGATTCTCGAAGGTAGTGTTAAAGGTCTAGTGTCTGGAGTAAGTTTTTTAAACAGAATTTTGGAGGATAAGGAATATAGAAAGACAATAGAAAAGTTTATAAGGGTTGCTGATGTGGGAATCGTAGGTCTTAGCATAGAAGAGAACAAGAATGAAAAAACAAAAGATAGACATCCGTATGAGGTTAAGACAATTCACAATGTATACAATGATAATGGTGAAATTATACGTCAGGAAAAATTTGAACTAAATATGGAATCATCAGGAACAAACAGATATTTTTCACTGATTCAGTATATTTTGAATATTATTCAGGATGGTGGAGTGTTTATTGTTGATGAAATGTCAGCGAGATTACATCCAATACTGACTAAGTTTATTGTTGATTTATTCCAAGGGAAAATGAATAAAGAGGCACAATTGATTTTTACAACACACGATATTTCATTAATGAATAAAAAACAATTTAGAAGAGATGAAATAGCTTTTGTTGAAAAAAATAAAAAAGGAGAATCAGTGCTTTATACATTGGCTGATATTAAAGCAAGAGCAGATGCCAGTTTTGCAAAAGACTATATGGCAGGTAAGTATGGAGCGATTCCGGTATTGTCTGACAATGATATATATGCAGAAATGAAAGGTGAGTGGTTATGTCAAGATTAGTAAATGGTGAAAGAAAAATCACAAATCCCAAACCGGAGAATGCAGGTAAACTTCTGATATTTTGTGAAGGTCATACGGAATATAATTATCTGGATTATTTTAGAAATTATCTTGCTAATAATTTGCGTGCAAAATATTCAGACATTGTTATTGAGCCGATAAATGCAGAAGGAAATGCTTTGCATGTATATAATTATGCAGAGGAGTTTTTAGGAATAGAGGAGAATGCCAGTAAATATTTGTATTATGAAAAGCATTTGGTGTTTGATTGTGATGCACCGGACAATATTCAAGAAGTAATTACTTTGATGAAAAATTCTGAAAATCATTATATATTGGATTATTCAAATTTATTGTTTGAAACATGGTTGGTTATGCATTTTCAAAATTTGGAACCAGCTAAGGATAACAGTAAAAGGGCTATAATGAAGTTAATGAGAGAGTATTTGGATGTAACTCAATATACAAAGAAGATGAAGGCATCTAAGGGAACTATCGGAAAGATTTTGGGAAGTAATGGCAATGAAAGAATAAGAGCTGCAATAGAAAATGCTAAATGTTTGGAAAAGTATTGGAGGAAAAATGGAAAATCTGTAGATAGGAATATTGTACAGATGAATCCGGCAGTAGAAATTTATAAGCTTATTGAACGTTTGTTGGATGAAATAGTTTATTTATGTGGGTAAATAAAGAGATATTTGAAGTTGTTTTTTCTTGGAAATTTTTAAAAACAGGAAGGGAAAGTATGCGAAGCGAAATAGAGCAAATAGTACATATTTTACAAGCAGTAAAAAAGATAAATAGGATAATAATGCAAAGTGATACCATAGACAAGGGAATGCAATCGGATTTATTGATTACTGTGGAGGGAGTCAATGAAGTGCTCTTTGGTAATAAAATTCTCGTGGATTATAAGGCATATGAATTGCTAAAGAACATGGGAATGCAAACAATAACAAAAGAACAATTGACTGATGAAATTGCAAAATGGTGTCAGATGGTAGAGAAAAAGACAAATGACATGAAGGATAAAAATAACTATATAGATTACGAATTTTATTCGCTCATGAATTATATTGAAATGGTTCCGGAAGAAATAATTTTGGAAGATATGAAACAGAATTTTAACAAAGTTAAGCAATATGGGGAACAGATTTATTATAATTTTGTTTCTTTTTTTCGAGAATATAAAGATTTCTGGGGTGATGTGAATCCGGTTACGGGAATCTGGGATTTACTTTATGACAGATTGAATCAGTTGAAAAATCACAGAGAAGATTTTATCTGGTTATACCAAGAACTTGCAGATTACCGTTCTAAAATGGTGTTGAATGGGATTTTACAATACTGGGTAAAATACGATTTTCAGATCATCCAAAAAATAAAAGAGAACAATTATACTAGTTATTTTGATTTAGATATTGTGACACCGGATGATAATGAGGTGTTTGTGGATTTGGGAGCTTACACGGGAGATTCTGCCCAAGACTTTATTCAGAATATGGGAGCCTACCAAAGAATATATTGTTATGAAATATCAAAGGATGTATTTAAACAGCTACAGGAAAATATGTCCTTTTATGAAAATATTACGTTAGTAAACAAAGGTGTGGGCGAAGCAGAAGGAATTATGTATCTTTCCCAGTCAGAGGATGCAAGTGCCAATAAAATCACAAGTATGGGAGAAGAAGCGGTAGAAATCGTCACATTAGACAATGATATTAAAGAGAAAATTACATTTTTGAAAATGGACATCGAAGGAGCAGAACAGCAGGCAATCAAAGGAGCCGCCAGACACATTACGGAAGAAAAGCCAAAACTTGCTATTTGTACTTATCATAACAATTATGACATTTGGCAAATTCCAAGAATGTTACGTGAAATGAATCCGAATTATAAATTGTATATGCGATATAACGGAAATGATGCAGAATATGAATTCAATGTAACGGAATTTGTGACATTTGCAACATAAGTCGATAACGGTTCCTCTCAGGTTTGTGCAATATTCAAGAAGAAGTTGCGTTCTTAAAAATTTTTAACAAATTGAAGTGTATTTACACCAGCTATTTTTTAGCCGTGATATTCTTGTTCTCAAAGTAGCCCTATGCTATAATTGATTTACTAAATCGAAGGAACGAGACAATATCATAGAGAAGGGGATACGATATGACTGATTCGGAAAAATTAAGTTTTCTTGTAGAGGCAGTAACAAAACAAGACAGGAAAATGGACGCATTGGAGAAAAATCTAAAAGAAGAAATCCAGGGAGTACGAAGTGAACTAAAAGAAGAAATCCAGGGAGTACGAAGTGAACTAAAAGAAGAAATCCAGGAAGTGCGAAGTGAACTAAAAGAAGAAATCCAGGGAGTGCGAAGTGAACTAAAAGAAGAAATCCAGGAAGTGCGAAGTGAACTAAAAGAAGAAATCCAGGGAGTGCGAAGTGAACTGAAAGAAGAAATCCAGGGAGTGCGAAGTGAACTAAAAGAAAAAATCCAGGGAGTGCAAAGTGAACTGAAAGAAGAAATCCAGAAAGTGCAGGATGATGTGACGGGGGTTAAATTGATAATGGAAAATGAACTTCGCAGGAATATTTCTATTATTGCAGAGAATCATCTGGACTTGTACGAAAAGTTGTCTGAATATAAAAAAGTAACTGATGAACAGTTTCACCTGTCAATGCGTGTAAATACATTGGAATCATATGTGAAGGAACTGAGAAAAGAAAGAACAGCGTAATAAGAAAAGTATTTTCACCAGCTTTTTTTTAGCCGTGGTATTTTTGTTCTCAAAGTAGCCCTATGCTATAATTGATTTACGAAATCGAAGGAACAAGACAATACCATAGAGAAAGGAGATACGATATGACGGATTCAGAAAAATTAAGTTTTCTTGTAGAAGCAGTAACAAAACAAGATAAGAAAATGGATGCATTGGAGGAAAGTCTGAAGGAAGAAATCCAAGAGGTGAGAAGTGAACTAAGGGAAGAAATCCAGGACGTGAGAAGTGAACTGAAGGACGTGAGAAATGAACTAAAGGAAGTGCAGGATGATGTAACAGGTGTTAAATTGATAATGGAAAATGAACTCCGCAGGAATATTTCTATTATTGCAGAGAATCATCTGGACTTGTACGAAAAGTTGTCTGAATATAAAAAAGTAACTGATGAACAGTTTCACCCGTCAATGCGTGTAAATACATTGGAATCATATGTGAAAGAATTGAAAAAAGAAAGAACAGCGTAATAAGAAAAGAGGTTTTCCACCTATTGGGAAAATCTCTTTTTTTGCCGATAAGAAAATATTATAGAACTATAAAATAACTCAGCAAAGGAATCAAAAACATGCAGCAAAAATCAATCCTCATTTGCCGCTATCAAAGCATTTGCGAACCGGATATAATAGACGGCTTTCGTAAAAACGGTTATCAGGTAGATGAGTTTAATGAGAAAATGAAAGAACCGGACTATGATACGGTTTATTTGAAAAAATTATCGGAGGTAATTCTGGCAGGGAAATATGAGTTTGTGTTTTCCATGAACTTTTTTCCTATTGTGTCTAAACTTTGTAATGTATTAAGAATCCCATATGTTTGCTGGCTTGTAGATAGTCCGGTGTTTCAGATGTATTCTGATGCAGTAAAAAATGACTGCAACCGTATATTTATCTTTGACAGAGCATTGTATCAGCAGTTTTATCCTAAAAATCCCAATGGGATTTTTCATTTGCCACTTGCCACCAACACCGAACATTGGGATCAAGTGTGCAGCAACATGACAGGAGCAGAGCGGGGAAGATATACGATGGATATTTCCTTTATCGGTTCCTTATATACGGAAAAATGTCCCTACAACAAAATTCAGATGATGCCGGAATATTTGCAAGGATATTTAGAAGGCGTTATGGCAGCCCAATTGAAAATATATGGATATAATTTTCTGGCAGAAGTGTTAACGCCGGAAATTATAAGTCAATTTAAAGAAGTTGTCAGTTGGGAAGGTGCACCGGAAGATTATGAAATTAACGATGCTTTATTTATCGCAGATGAGTATCTGGGGGTGAAAGTGTCTGAGATGGAGCGGATACAGTTGCTTAACAGACTGGCACGGAAATTTCCGGTGCATTTTTATACACAAAGCGACACTTCCGCGTTGCAAAATGTAATATGTTGCGGAAGCGCAGAATCCCGCTACGAAATGCCTAAAATTTTCCGGTGCAGTAAAATCAATTTAAATCCCACCTCAAAAAGTATCAAAACAGGAATATCTCAGCGTATCTGGGATATTGTGGGAGCTGGCGGATTTGTGATTTCTAATTATCAGGCAGAGCTAACGGAGCATTTTGAACTGGGAACAGAAATAGAAACCTATGGAAGTTTGGAAGAATTGGAAGATAAATGTAGCTACTATCTGGAACATGATGATATCAGACGGAAAATAGCTGAAAAAGGGTATGAAAAGGTAAAGCAGTATCATACTTATGAAGTGAGAATCAAAGAAATGATAAATATTTTAAACCAAAGTTTTTAGGAGGAAGAAAGATGGAACCAACAAGAGAGCAAATTATAGAAGCAATTCAGGGAATTTGTGAATATGACACAAAATTAATTGCAGCCTGTGAGGATATCATGGAAGATTTAAAAACAGGAAAAATAACACTTCTATCTAAAATGATGCAAAATATCATTCAGGGAATTAACTGGACGGTAGAAGTGTTAAACAGAACCATGGATACCTTTAACGAAGGAAAAGAAAGACTGAATAAAGAAGAATTAAATTCTGCGTTGGTAAGTTTTAGTACCGCCTATGAAACCGGTGATGGTGCTCGTGTGGCAGAAGCCATCCACAATGCCATTATTCCGTTTTTACATAAAGTGTGCGAAGCGGCACAGGAAATAAATTAACTTCTTGATTGCAAAACATATACAATTGATGTATAATTACCCACATGGGAAATCTGCCGAACGATAAGTGCGAATGCACTGTATGAAGATTTTTAAGCGACAGAAATTGAAATACAACAGGTAGAGCTGCTTGGCAGCGGAATGGAGGATATTATGGAAAAGAAAAATATTGATTGGTCCAATCTAGGTTTTGGTTACATTCAGACGGACTTAAGATATGTTTCTAACTACAAAAACGGAGCATGGGATGAAGGTACTTTAACTTCTGATTCCATGATTACAATTAGTGAATGTGCAGGTGTATTACAGTATGCACAGACTATTTTTGAAGGTTTAAAGGCGTATACTACAGAAGATGGTCATATTGTGACTTTCCGTCCGGATTTAAATGCCAGCCGTCTTGCAGATTCTGCAAAGAGACTGGAAATGCCGGTATTTCCGGAAGATAGATTTATTGAAGCGGTAGAAAAAGTAGTAGAAGCTAATGCGGCTTACGTTCCACCATTCGGCTCAGGAGCATCACTTTACTTAAGACCATATATGTTTGGCTCCAGTCCTGTAATTGGAGTAAAACCGGCAGAAGAATATCAGTTCAGAATTTTCTGTACACCGGTAGGACCATACTTTAAAGGCGGTGCAAAGCCAATTACAATTCGTGTCAGTGATTTTGACCGTGCAGCACCAAACGGAACAGGACATATCAAAGCAGGATTAAACTATGCCATGAGCTTACATGCCATCGTGTCAGCCCATGAAGAAGGCTTTGATGAAAATATGTACTTAGATCCTAAAACAAGAACAAAAGTAGAAGAAACAGGTGGAGCAAACTTCTTGTTTGTAACAAAAGATAACAAGATTGTAACACCAAAATCAGATAGTATCCTTCCATCCATTACACGTCGCTCTTTAGTATATGTTGCGAAAGAATACTTAGGCTTAGAAGTAGAAGAAAGAGAAGTTCTTTTTGATGAAGTAAAAGACTTTGCAGAATGTGGACTTTGCGGTACCGCGGCAGTAATCTCTCCGGTAGGAAAGATTTACGACCATGGCAAAGAAATCTGCTTCCCAAGCGGAATGGAAAAAATGGGACCAACAACCCAGAAGTTATACGAAACCTTAACAGGTATCCAGATGGGCAAGATTGAGGCTCCGGAAGGATGGATTAAGGTAATTAAATAAAAGAATGTTTTAGAGGACCTTGCATGATTGTTCATGCGAGGTTCTTTTGCGATATTACAAAGGGGGCAAGGCTATAAAACGCTTGAAATTGATTGCAACATATACTCAAAAGTGATAAAATATATATATAATTCCGGTGCTAAATCACAGCCACAAAATGGGGCTGACATAATGAGCGAATCATTGCGTCTGTTTGTGACTGTGGAGATAGATTAGAACTTCTTAGCATCCCTTCGTAAAAGTAGCAATTTCCAGACAGGACGTCTGGAAAAGGTGCAAGGCGAGCCATGGACGGCGAGTTTGCACCGGTTGCGGACTCTTGCCAGAAACAATATCAGGGATACTTAGAAGTTCTTATCTATCGTAACCGTCACAAACAGGCGCAATGATTCGCTCATTATGTCTGAATTAACTTTTGGCGTGTGACTTATAAACACCGGAATCGGTAAAATGTAATAAGGAGAAGGAGTGGGTATACAATGAGTGTAGCTGAAATGCCGGGAGTAGAAAGAAAAGTAACAAAGGGGACCCTTGTGTATTCAGAAAACCAGGTAGTAAATGAACTGGCGGTGATTACAGAAGGACGTCTTGTGGCTATGAATATGGCAGGACGAATGGAGTTTAAAAAGGGGAGTATTTTAGGGCTGGTAGAGGGCTTAAACGGGAAAAGTACCTCCACCTATTTTGCAGACGAGGATACAACTATGATGGTGTATCCATATGGAAGTGTAGAAGAAAATGTGAAGCTTAGTGTAGCACAGAAGATTAATCCGGGGAATACGATTGCAACAGCCATTCGTCAAGTAAGTTTGATTTTGGAAAAAGCAAAAGTAGAAGAAGGCAGAACAAAGCAATTTTACACTTATGTAAAAGAAGAGTATAAAAGATATTTAGAATTGTGTAAAGGTTATAAAGCAGAATGTAGAACTTCAAAAACCATTGATGAATTACAGGAGTTTTCTCAGACTGTAGAGTTGGATGATGAAGAAATGGAGTACATGGAAGAGTTAATGGCAATACCAAGTACTGTAAGAGGAGCCTTCTTTGAAGCCAGCGAGTATATGGTACAGAAACATTTGAATGACATTGTCACTGCAGCCGAAGATGTGGCAAGTCTTTATGAAGAAATTGACCAGTATTTGGAACAAAGCGGTCCTGCATTAATTGCAGATGACAGTGATAATTTATTTTCCATGTATGAAGATTTGATTTTGCAGATTGCCGGAAGAAAAGGAAATGTATCCACGCTTTTGAAGAAAGCAGAGGAAATTTTAAAGTATGCCAGTGCCTTTGAAGGAATTGACAAAAAAGTCGTGGAAAAAGTAAAAAATAACTATCAGGAAAAATTAAAAATGATGGGAGTAGATGCTAATGCGGCAGCACAGCCAGCACCGGAAGCGGCAACAGCCGTAGCCGGGACTACAGCTCCTTCTGCCGGACCGGTCAGCAACTATACCTCAGCCCAGATGGATATTATTCGTAAAATTACTCAGAATACCACGGAAAAAATTATTGCTTATGCAGGTCTGGATGAGGAAAAGAATGAAAAGCTTCGTCAGCAGTTGACTGTCTATGCCGCTACAGAGGACAAGCGTGCAACCACAGATGAAGTAAGCAAAATAAGAAGAAGCTTAACTGCACTGTATTATGATTATTATGAAGCAGTAATTACCAAATATGTAAAAGAAGAAAAGCCCATTCCATTGTTAGAGCTGTTCTTAAACTTTGGTATGTTGGATGAACATTTGGTAAGTGATGTGGCTTTGGCAGATTTGTTCTACACAAAACGTGATGAAGACATGGGCGGTTATCAGATTTATACCATGAAGGAATGGCTGTTTAAAATTTATCAGGGAGAACATGAACCTTCCAGAAACGAATTTGACATGGATTACGATGCCACCTTCCGCGATATGAAAAAGACCCAGAAATTCACAAAAGAGCAGGAGGAAGCATACAAGAAAGACCAGAAAGGAAAGATGATTTTCGAGCTTCGTAACATGCTCACATCAGCCAATAAAATGACACAGGGACAAATAATGACCTTCTGCCCGATTCTATGTGTGGAAGAAGGGGAGTCTGTGAAAAACATGCTGATACAGAAAAGTGTTGTGAAAAAGACATTTGACACATTGCTGCAAATAGATTATTCTTGTTTCTATCGAGAAGTTGCGTTCTGGGATAGCGAACATGGTGTAACCAATAAGGAATATATCCAGAAGGAAATCAAACCGGTTATTCTTCTTATGCCGAATGTGGGAACAAAAGGTGCTATGTGGCAGGAATTATCCGGACCTAGAAAAGATACACCGGCAAGATTTGCCCTTCCGATTATGTGCAGGGAAAATTTAACCAAGCTGGCAGTTACCATGTTAGGACAGTATCGCTGGGAAATCTGTCGAAATGTTCAGGGGGTTTATTGGAATGATTTAAGTGAAAAATCCCTTACCTCAGAATACTTTGACTATGCTCAGTTCTTTAAAAAGAACCGTGATTTGTCACAGCAGGCAAAGGATAAAATCAAACAGAATCTTGTAAAAGCAAAAAATAGTTTCCGAGGTTTGTTTGTTCAGGATTATACGGAATGGATACTGTTGGAATCCAAAGGCTCACAGCGTTTGAATAAGGTTTGTAGGGAAATTTTATGTGAATATATACCGTTTCCTAAGAAAATCAGAGATGTATTGCGTCAGCACCCATCCTATGGTTCATATATTGAAAAATTCGAACGTCATAATGCTGAGAGAGTAAAGAAAGCAACCAATATTGAAACAACATTAATTAAACATAAAGGAAAAGTAACGGAAGATTTACAGAACTATCTGGATTATCTCCAAATGTAATAGCTGGCAGATGGAACCGGATGAATGATTGTTTCTTCCATGAAAGGTAAGAATATGAAATGGAATAAATTTACAATTAAAACGATTGCAGAGGCAGAAGATATTATTGTCAGCAGCCTGATGGAACTTGGAATTGAAGGAGCAGAAATCGAAGACAATATTCCTTTAAGCGAATATGAAAAAAGCCAAATGTTTGTAGATATACTGCCGGAAAATCCAAATGCAGGAAATGACGCCTATGTGTCCTTCTACATCGAAGACGGACAGGAAACAGAAGAACTGTTGGCAAGTGTAAAAGAAGAATTAGCCTCCCTTGCAGAATTTATGGAAGTTGGCGAATGTACCATTACAGAAAGCCAGACAGAAGATGCCGACTGGCAGAATAAATGGAAAGAATATTTCAAACAGTTTTATGTAGATGACATTTTAATCAAACCATCATGGGAGGAATTAAAACCGGAAGATGAGGGTAAAATGAGAATTGACATTGACCCGGGTACTGCTTTTGGAACAGGAATGCACGAAACCACCCAGTTGTGCATTCGTCAGATTAAGAAGCTGATTACCAAAGATACCGTTATGCTGGATGCCGGAACAGGAAGTGGAATTCTCTCCATCGCAGGAATCAAATTAGGTGCATCTTATGCGTTGGGAACCGATTTAGATCCATGTGCGATTACTGCGGTAGCAGAAAATATGCAGGCAAATGGCATTAGTGAAGACAAATACGATGTGATTCTTGGCAACCTGATTGATGACAAGGAAGTTCAGGATAAGGTCGGCTATGAAAAATACGATTTAGTCTGCGCCAATATTTTAGCAGAAATTCTGGTGGCTATGACACCGGTAATTCCGGCTACCATGAAAAAAGGTGCTTACTATGTAACATCAGGGATTTTAAAAGAAAAAGAAGAACTGGTGAAGGATGTAATTCTGAAAAGTGGTTTGGAAGTAGTGGAAGTGACTTATCAAAATGACTGGTGCTCCATTACAGCGAAAAAAGCATAAGGGAGAATTATATGAATCAGTTTTTTGTGGAAGAATCTCAGATACAGGGTTCTGAAATTGTGATTGAAGGAACCGATGTAAATCATATTAAAAATGTACTTCGCATGAAACCTGGTGAAGAAATTATGGTTAGCAATGGAACAGATAAACACTATATCTGTTCCATTCTGACCATTTCAGGAGAACAGGTTGTGGCGAAAATCGTGGACATTGATACCAACAGCACAGAGCTTCCGGTGAAATTATATCTGTTTCAGGGACTGCCTAAGGCAGATAAAATGGAACTGATTATCCAGAAGTCAGTGGAGTTGGGGGTCAGTGAAATCATTCCTGTTGCCATGAAGCGTTGCGTGGTGAAATTAGATGGAAAAAAGGAAAAATCCAAGCTTACCCGCTGGCAGGGAATCGCAGAAAGTGCAGCCAAACAGTCAAAACGCATGGTGATACCAAATATTTCCGGTGTTATGAATTTTAAAGAAGCGGTTGCATATGCAAAAACTTTAGATTATAATATTATACCGTATGAGTTTGCCAATGGAATGGAAAAATCAAAGCAGGTTGTGAAAGAAATAGGACAATATAAAAGCGTAGGAATTTTTATTGGACCGGAAGGCGGTTTTGATGAAGCAGAGATTGCTTACGCCAAAGAAAACAACATGCAGATTATTTCGCTGGGCAAACGTATTTTACGAACGGAAACAGCAGGATTAACGGCTTTGTCAATCATTATGTTTGAATTAGAACAGGATGGCTGATACAATGCCGTCTTTTCACGTCAGTGAATGAAAATAGGAGAGAAAAACGTGGAAGCATATTTGGATAATTCAGCCACAACAAGATGCGAAAAAGAAGTGGCAGAGCTGGTAGAAAAATTGATGCTTACAGATTATGGGAATCCGTCCTCCATGCATTTAAAAGGCATGGAAGCAGAAACCTATGTAAAAGAGGCGCGGACAAGAATTGCAAAGACACTGAAAGTAAAAGAAAAAGAAATTATTTTTACTTCCTGTGGAACGGAATCAGATAATATGGCACTGATTGGCGTGGCATTGGCAAACCAAAGAGCAGGGAAACATATCATTACCACAGAAGTGGAACATGCTGCCATCCATGCAACAACGACGTTTTTAGAAGAAATCGGATTTGAAATTACTAAAATTCCGGTGGATAACAACGGAATAATTTCCATGGAAAAATTAGAACAGGCATTGCGGGAAGATACCATTCTTGTGTCTGTTATGCATGTGAATAATGAAGTAGGTGCAGTACAGCCCATAGAAGAAGTGGCAAAACTGGTGAAAGAAAAATCACCAAAGGCAAGCTTTCACGTAGATGCCATTCAAAGTTACGGAAAATATAAAATCAATCCGAAAAAGATGGGAATTGATTTGTTATCTGTTAGCGGTCATAAAATTCACGGTCCTAAGGGTGTAGGATTTTTATATGTAAATGAAAAAGTAAAAATAAGACCAATTATCTTAGGTGGTGGTCAGCAGTCCGGCATGCGTTCCGGAACAGAAAACGTACCGGGAATTGCAGGAATGGCTCTTGCCTGTGAGAAGGCATATGAAAATCTGGACGAGAAACGTGCAAAAATGTATCAGTTAAAGGAAAAGTTTTGCAGACAGTTACTGGATATGCCGGATGTAAAAATCAATGGACTCTATGACGAGCATTCAGCACCTCAGATTATCAGTGCAAGTTTTAAAGGAATTCGAAGCGAAGTGCTTCTTCATACATTAGAGGATAAAGGTATCTATGTATCCGCAGGTTCTGCCTGCTCCTCCAACAAGCCGGCACCAAGCAAAACATTGCTTGCCATGAAAGTGCCAAAGGAAGAATTGGAAGCAACGGTGCGCTTTAGCCTTTCTGTGCATACCAAGGAAGAGGAACTTGATTATACCATAGAAGTGTTACAGCAGACACTTCCTATGTTACGAAAATATACAAGACATTAAAATACACTGGAACACCAAAATATAGGAACGAAAATATAAGGAGTACACTATGTATAAAGCATTTTTGATTAAATACGGAGAAATTGGCGTAAAAGGAAAAAATCGTTATCTTTTCGAGGACGCCCTTGTCAACCAGATTCGTTTTGTGTTAGAAGATGTAGAAGGCGAATTTAATGTAAGAAAAGAGCAGGGAAGAATCTTCGTAGAAGCTCAGACAGAATATGATTTTGATGAAACCGTAGAAGCATTAAAAAGAGTATTCGGTATTGTGGGCATCTGTCCTGTAGTTCAGATGGAAGACAATGGTTTTGATGATTTTGCGGCACAGACAGTTGGCTATTTGGATAAAGCATATCCGGATAAAAACTTCAGCTTCAAAGTAAAAGCCAGACGTGCCAGAAAGAATTATCCATTAGATTCCATGGAAATTAACAAAGAACTGGGAAGTAAAATTGTGGAAGCATTTCCGGAAGTTACCGTAGATGTGCATACACCGAATGTGGAAATTCAGGTGGAAATCAGAGAAAAGATATATGTATACTCTGAAACAATCAAAGGTGCAGGTGGAATGCCACTTGGCACAAACGGAAAAGCAATGCTGTTGTTATCCGGTGGCATTGACAGTCCGGTAGCAGGTTACATGATTGCAAAACGTGGTGTGAAAATTGATGCCGTATATTTCCATGCACCGCCATACACCAGTGAACGTGCAAAACAAAAGGTTGCAGATTTAGCAAAGTTAGTGTCACGTTACTCCGGTTCTATGCGACTGTTTGTGGTAAACTTTACAGATATCCAGTTAGCAATTTACGATAAATGTCCTCATGATGAGCTGACAATTATCATGAGAAGATACATGATGAAAATTGCAGAGCATCTGGCAAGAGAAAACAACTGCCTTGGATTGATTACCGGAGAAAGTATTGGACAGGTGGCAAGCCAGACCTTGCAAAGTCTTGCGGCAACCAATGAAGTGTGTACCATGCCGGTGTATCGTCCGTTAATCAGCTTTGATAAACAGGAAATCGTAGATATTGCAGAACGCATCAATACCTATGAAACATCTATCCAGCCCTTTGAAGACTGCTGTACCATCTTCGTGGCAAAGCATCCGGTGACAAAGCCGAATATAAATATTATCAAACGTTCTGAGGAACACTTGAATGAAGTAATCGATGATTTGATGAAACAGGCTATCGACAGTGTAGAAGTGATTGAAATTTAAAAGAAGACAGAAAAAAGACCAGTAAATACTGGTCTTTCAAATTCGCTCATTATCATTAAATTATGTATGGGCTTAATACATTCATAATGTCTGCTAAATCGCCTTCAGCATGAATGTTTAAATCAATTGGCTTAGATAAATCAAGGCTGAAGATACCCATGATGGATTTTGCATCAATTACATATCTGCCTGATACTAAATCAAAATCATAATCAAATTTTGTGATTTCGTTTACGAATGATTTTACTTTGTCGATTGAATTTAAAGAAATCTGTACTGTTTTCATTTTCAATAACCTCCCTTGAATAGTTAGATTGCTTATTCCTATATATTACAGTTTTGAATTTTAAAAGTCAATACGAAACAGGCAGAAAGCTGAAAATTAACGAATATTTCACGTTTTTAACAAAAAAAATCTTGGATTGTGGGCAAGCCCACCAAAAAAAAACGCAAAATGTGAAAAATGCTAATAAATTGAACGAAAATTTGTGAAATTTTATGACAGAAGGAGGAAATAAAATGCCAACAGCCGCATTACACAACCTTGGATGCAAAGTAAATTCCTATGAAACTGATGTTATGCAGCAGATGTTAGAGGAAGCGGGATACGAAATAAAAGAATTTAATGATACCGCAGATGTATATATTATCAATACCTGTACTGTAACCAACATGGCCGACCGGAAATCAAGACAGATGCTTCATAAGGCGAAAAGCAGAAATGAAAATGCCATTGTGGTGGCAGTGGGATGTTATGCCCAGGCAGCAGGAGAAAAACTGTTAGAAGACAGTAGTGTGGATATTGTGATTGGAAATAACCGAAAAAAAGATCTTATTCGAATTTTAGAGGAATACCGAAAGGAACATAGAGCAGAAGATACTTTGATAGACATCAATCATACCACAGAATATGAAACACTGATGTTGGGTCAGACTTCCGGGCACACTAGAGCATACATTAAAATTCAGGACGGATGTAATCAGTTCTGCAGTTACTGCATTATTCCTTATGCACGAGGCAGAGTCAGAAGCAGAGAGGAAGCAGATATTGAAGCAGAAGTGACCTCTTTAGCTGCAAAAGGATACAAGGAAATAGTCATTACAGGGATTCATATCAGCTCTTATGGAGTAGATAAAAAAGATACAAATCTTTTAAAACTGCTTCAAAGAATTCATAAAATCGAAGGATTGGAGCGAATTCGTCTTGGCTCCTTAGAACCAAGAATTATTACAGAAGAATTTGCAAGAGAAATTGCGGCTCTTCCTAAAATTTGCCCTCATTTCCATTTGTCTATGCAGAGCGGCTGCAACGAAACACTGCGGCGTATGAATAGACATTATACATCTGAGGAATACTACGAAAAATGTGAAATTTTAAGAAAACATTATGAAAAACCTGCAATTACTACTGATGTTATTGTGGGATTTCCACAGGAAAGTGTGGAAGAATTTGAAGCCACAGAAAAATTTGTGGAAAAAGTAAATTTCTTTGAAACGCACATATTTAAATATTCGAAGCGTCAGGGTACTAATGCTGCCAAAATGGAAGGGCAGATTCCGGAGGAGGAAAAGACAAGAAGAAGTAGTATTCTGCTGGATATGAACAAACGTCACAGACAGGCGTATTTAGAAAGTTTTCTTGGCAAAACCATTGAAATTCTGGTGGAAGAAGACATGAAAGCAGACGGACAGGAATATCAGACAGGACACACAAAAGAATATATGCGCGCCATAGTGAAAAGTGATAAGTCCTTAGAAAATCAGATTGTGAAGGCAGTGGTCAAAGAAGTCCATCAGGGTGAAATGCTGAAATGTGAAATAATAGATTGAATTTTATAAAGTTTTATATTACAATAGAGAATGAAATTTTATTTTGAGGTCGTGGTAAAATGCAGAATTTAGGAAATACACAATATTTTAAGGTACAGGCGGAGCCGGAAGTACAGGTAAAAGAAATTATTGCAGCAGTTTATGAGGCAATGACAGAAAAGGGTTATAACCCGATTAACCAGATTGTAGGATACATTATGTCAGGTGATCCAACATATATTACAAGCCATAAGAACGCAAGAAGTCTGATTATGAAGGTTGAGCGTGATGAATTGGTAGAGGAATTATTAAGAGCATACGTTGAAAACAAATCATGGAAGTAACCGGAGGAAAATTATGCGCATAATGGGGCTGGATTATGGCTCTAAAACTGTGGGTGTGGCTATGAGTGACGAACTTTTGATTACGGCACAGGTATTAGAAACCATAACGAGAAAAGAAGAAAATAAGCTTCGCAGAACTCTGGCACGTATTGAAGAACTTGCAAAAGAATATCAGGTAGAACGGATTGTACTTGGGTATCCCAAGAATATGAATAACACATTGGGTGAAAGAATCGAAAAAACTATGGAATTTAAAGAAGCGCTGGAGAGAAGAACGGGGCTTCCGATAGTTTTATGCGATGAAAGACTTACCACTGTGGAAGCAGAACGGTCGTTGATGGAAAGTAATGTAAGACGTGAAAACAGGAAACAATATGTGGACCAGATAGCAGCCGCATTTATTCTGCAAGGGTATTTGGACAGAATAAAAAAGGGAGATTAGAATGGAGAAAGTAGCATTTGCGTTAGATAATGACGAATTGGTAGAGTTTTTTGTGTTAGAAGAAACCAAAATCAATGGAACAAAATATATATTAGTAACAGAATCTGAGGAAGATGAAGCAGAAGCTTACATTTTAAAAGATTTGGCAGCAGAAGATGAAGCGGATAGTATATATGAAATTGTAGAGGATGAAAACGAGCTTGAAATGGTATCTGCCTTGTTTGCAGAACTGTTGGAAGACGTTGATATAGAATTATAAAGAAAAATATAAAATCAAGAAAACTCGCAGGTGTTTCTACTGCGGAGGCGTGTTATGTCGGTGAATCGAGAAAAATCAACAAATTTATTGAGAGAACGGAGCTTGAAGGTGACCAATCAGAGGATTGGAGAGCAAAGCAAGAAAAAATGAATTTTCGCGTGGTGGTTCACGAAGTGAAACTCTAAGGTTATTGCCGGGAATGTGCCGATAAGTAGAAACATTGCGTAACTATGGAGGTGCATGTTTTTGAAAAATGTTAACAATTCAAAATTGAAAATTATTCCACTGGGCGGATTGGAACAGATTGGAATGAACATTACTGCCTTTGAATTCGAAGACAGTATTATTGTAGTAGACTGTGGATTAGCTTTCCCGGAAGATGACATGCTGGGGATTGACCTGGTAATTCCGGATGTAACTTATTTGAAAGATAATATAAGTAAAGTAAAAGGCTTTGTCATTACCCATGGTCATGAAGACCATATCGGTGCTCTGCCTTATGTATTAAGAGAAGTAAATGTGCCGATTTACGCAACAAAGCTTACTATGGGAATTATCGAAAATAAATTGAAAGAGCATAATCTGATGCGTGGAACTAAGAGAAAAGTAATCAAACACGGTCAGTCCATTAATCTGGGATGTTTCAGAATTGAATTTATTAAGACAAACCACAGTATTGCAGATGCAGCAGCATTGGCTATTTACTCACCGGCAGGAATCGTGGTACACACCGGAGATTTTAAAGTAGACTATACACCGGTATTTGGAGATGCCATTGATTTGCAGCGTCTGGGTGAAATTGGTAAAAAAGGTGTACTGGCTGTTATGTGTGACAGTACCAATGCAGAAAGAAAAGGTTTCACTATGTCAGAAAAGACAGTAGGGGCAACTTTTGATAATATTTTTGCGGAACACAAAAATACAAGAATTATTATTGCTACCTTTGCCTCAAACGTAGACAGAGTGCAGCAGATCATCAATTCTGCATACAAGTACGGAAGAAAAGTAGTGGTAGAAGGACGAAGCATGGTAAGCATTATTTCCATTGCGACAGAGTTAGGCTACTTAAATATTCCGGATAAAACTTTAATCGATATTGAACAGTTGAAAAATTACCCGGATGAACAGACCGTAATCATCACTACCGGAAGCCAGGGAGAATCCATGGCTGCACTTTCCAGAATGGCAGCCTCCATTCATAAGAAAGTGACAATTAAACCGGGGGATACGATTATATTCAGTTCCAATCCGATACCGGGAAATGAAAAAGCAGTATCCAATGTAATTAACGAACTGATTGCTAAGGGAGCAGATGTTATTTTTCAGGATACTCACGTATCCGGACATGCATGTCAGGAAGAAATAAAGTTAATATATTCTTTATTACGCCCAAAATATGCGATACCGGTGCATGGTGAATTCAGACATTTGAAAGCACAGGGGAATCTTGTGCAGGAACTTGGGATACCAAAAGAAAATGTATTTATCATGCGTTCCGGTGAAGTGTTGGAATTAAACGATGATGGAGCAGCAATTACAGATAAAGTACAGACAGGTGCCATTTTAGTAGATGGTCTTGGTGTAGGCGATGTTGGAAATATTGTATTGCGTGACAGACAAAGACTGGCGGAAGACGGTATTTTAATCGTGGTGCTTACTTTAGAAAAATACGGAAATCAGGTATTGGCAGGACCGGATATTGTATCCAGAGGTTTTGTGTATGTAAGAGAATCTGAAGATTTGATGGAAGAAGCAAGAGCAATTATCAATGACGCTTTAGATGAATGTATGGATAAAAATATTACAGATTGGGGAAAAATCAAAAATATCATGAAAGATTCCTTAAGTGATTTCTTGTGGAAGAAAACAAAGAGAAATCCAATGATACTGCCAATTATTATGGAAGTTTAATATAGAAAGAGGGAGAAGGATGGGTCTGGTAGAAGAGCGGACAGATATGTTGATACAGGCAATTGGGGAAAGTGAAGTATATCAGCATTACCTCAATGTAAAAAAAGAAGTAGAACAGAATGAAATTTTATGTCAGAAAATTGATGAGTATCGTCATAAAAATTTTCAGTTAAATATATCCTTGGAAGGTGAAGAATTGTACAATGCCATGGAAAATTTCGAGAGAGAAAATATTGCCTTTCGAAAAGACCCGCTGGTAAATCAGTTTTTGGCAGCAGAACTGGCAGTAATTCGTATGGTTCAGCAGGTGGAAAAGAAAATTCTTGATGCAATTGACCTCAAATTGATGTTTTCACCAACTTCCTATGAAGAAGATGAGTAGGTGGCAGGAACGGAGGACATAAGATGAGAACAAAGACAGCAACCATGTCAATACTTAGCGTGGTAGTTCAGGTTATGATAGTTTTGACGGTGGTTATAGTAATCTATGCAGGTGCAATGAAGTGTTATGATTTTGGCTACAAAATATTTACGGATACACCTATGTCGCTGGAACCGGGACGGGATGTTACAATTATCGTGAATGAAGGAAGTTCTACCAGACAAGTGGGAGATTTGTTAGAAGAAAACAAACTGATTCCGGATGGGACAGTATTTGTAGTGCAGGAAAAATTGTCTGAATATGCAGGAGAAATGAAACCGGGCGTATATGTATTGAACACATCCATGACTGCGGAAAAAATGATAGCAGTTATGTCAGGAAATTTGGAAGAAGAAAAGGAAGAAGAAACAGAGTAAGGGTGAAAATAAGTGATTGTAGACGAACGTTTTATCACCTATATTAACTCATTAGACAAAGGAAATACAGAATTTTTAAACCAACTAGAACGGCAGGCTTTGCAGAATCGGGTGCCAATTATCAGGCGTGAAATGCAGAGTCTGCTGAAGGTGCTTTTAGCAATAAAACAGCCGGATTCTGTTTTGGAAGTGGGAACGGCAGTTGGGTTTTCTACTATTCTAATGGGTGAATATGGGAAAAAGGACAGCCATATTACCACGATTGAAAAATATGAAAAAAGGATTCCTGTTGCCAGAGAAAATTTTAAAAAGGCAGCAATGGAGGATAAAATTACGCTTTTAGAGGGCGATGCGCTGGAAATTATGAAAACCTTGAAGGAACCGTTTG
Organism: Lachnospiraceae bacterium; assembly: GCA_017408735.1. Classification (GTDB taxonomy): domain Bacteria; phylum Bacillota; class Clostridia; order Lachnospirales; family Lachnospiraceae; genus RUG11237. Next base: position 8,176 of record JAFQUB010000055.1, on the reverse strand, counting down.
ATTTTATTTTTATGGATGCGGCTAAGGGGCAGTACATTAACTTCCTTCCGGATTGTTTAAGACTTCTGAAAGTTGGTGGGGTTTTGGTATCAGATAACGTATTGCAGGACGGAGATATTGTGGAATCCCGTTTTGCGGTTACCAGAAGAAACCGTACCATTCATAGCCGTATGAGGGAATATTTATATACATTGAAAAATCACGAGCAGTTATCCACTGCCATCTTACCTTTGGGAGATGGTGTCACCATAAGTACGAAAATAAAATAGAAGGAACAAGAATATGAAAAAACCTGAATTATTAATTCCGGCAAGCAGTCTGGAAGTATTAAAGACCGCTGTTATCTTTGGAGCGGATGCAGTTTATATTGGCGGAGAAGCCTATGGACTTCGCGCCAAAGCAAAGAATTTTTCCATGGAAGATATGAAAGAAGGCATTGAATTTGCCCATGCCCACAATGTGCGTGTATTTGTTACCGCAAATATCTTGGCTCACAATGAAGATTTGGAAGGGGTAGAGCAGTACTTTAAAGAATTGAAAGAACTGAAACCGGATGCCTTGATTATCGCTGACCCGGGTGTGTTTACCATTGCAAGAAAAATCTGTCCGGAAATCGAAGCACATATCAGTACACAGGCAAACAATACCAATTATCTGACCTATAATTTCTGGCATGAACAGGGAGCAACACGTGTTGTGGCAGCCAGAGAACTATCTCTGGCAGAAATCAAGGAGCTTCGTGGAAAGATACCGGAAGAATTGGAAATTGAAGCCTTCATTCATGGAGCAATGTGTATTTCCTACTCAGGAAGATGTCTTCTGAGCAATTATTTTACCGGCAGAGATGCCAATAAAGGAGCTTGCACTCATCCGTGTCGTTGGAAATACGCCGTAGTAGAAGAACAACGTCCCGGTGAATATCTTCCGGTATACGAAAATGAAAGAGGAACTTATATTTTCAATTCCAAAGATTTATGTATGATAGAACACATTCCTGAAATCATCGATGCAGGCATAAACAGCCTGAAAGTGGAAGGAAGAATGAAAACAGCCTTATACGTGGCAACCGTAGCAAGAACCTACCGCAAAGCAATCGATGATTATTTGGAATCCGAAGAAAAGTACCGTGCCAACATGGAATGGTACAAAGCAGAAATCGGAAAATGTACTTACCGACAGTTTACCACCGGATTCTTCTTCGGAAAACCGGACGAAAATACTCAGATATACGACAGCAACACCTACATGACAGAATACACTTATTTGGGAATTGTAGGAGAGAAAAATTCTCAAAATCAATACATGATTGAGCAGAGAAATAAGTTCAGCGTAGGTGAAAAAATCGAAGTCATGAAACCGGACGGAACTAATGTAGAAGTGACCGTTCGTTCCATAACTGATGAAGAGGGAAACCCAATGGAAAGTGCACCGCATCCGAAGCAGAAGCTGTGGATTGATTTGGGGGTTGAGATGGAGCAGTATGATATTTTGAGGAGGCATGAGCAGGGGTAGTGTGTTAGAGTACGCCCCCGGTACGCCAATAGCAGTCTGCCTGTCAGGCTGGTATAAAAGAATAAGAAGTGCTAAGTATCCCTGGGCTGGGATGTGGTGAACAGTACGCAACCGGAACACATTCGCCATCCATGGCTCAGGTGTTCCTTTCCCGGACGTCCTGTCCGGGAATTGCTGTTTTATGGACAGGGATACTAAGCACTTCTAATTCTTTTATGTAAGCCTGACAAACAGACTGCTATTGGCGTACCGGGGGCTGTTCTCTGACAGGCTACAGGTTCATGAACTCCAAAAGCATAGAGGTCATGTGAACCACCAAACAATTCCTCGCGTACATAGATTGTCCGGGACAATCTATGGGGGACTGGTGGGCTGGAGTTCTCCAAAGTTTCTTGTGGCGGGCGGCATGGGTTGGTGTGGAGCTGCCGAGCGACAGCCACGCATATCTAGCATGAGGGCGGATTTATCTGCCCAATATGCGAGCGGTTGCCAGTGTGCTTGGCTGAGGTTGAAAATGAGGTGGACAATCTTCTGTGGGGCGGGGCCTGTGGAGAGGGGGTAGAAGTTCTTGGCAGCCCTTCACAACCCAGCAATTCCCGGACAGGACGTCCGGGAAAGGAACGCCTGAGCCATGGATGGCGAATGCGTTCCGGTTGCGTACTGTTCGCCAATCTGCTCATCAGGGATGCCTAGAACTTCTTCCGCCTCGGAACCGGTTCCGCCCCACAGAAGATTGTCCACCTCATTTTCAACCGTCACCATCACTCTGTCCCCCTCGCAATTTGCACATAAATCCTCCCGAATCCTTCAAAAAATTGTGGAAGAATTCTAAAAAACAAAAATCAACAAATTTTTGCTTGCATTTTTTAAAAGAATAGAGTATCTTATATGTGAGCGGTGAATACCGTTAGGATTGAGTGAACAAGGGTGTTCCATTTGGACACCCTTTTTTTGCGTTTTTTTAGGTGTTTAATCACTTATAGTGATAGAATGATAAAATTTTATACTTATTATTCTGAAATTCTTAAACAGGAAAGGAAAGGGATATTATGAGCGAAAAATTTAATGTGGAAGAGATTTTTGCAGAAGACGTATTTACTTTAAGCAAAATGAAAGAATACTTACCAAAGAAAGTATTTGCAGAAGTGAAAAATGTAATGGATAATGGCGGAGAATTATCACCGGCTACTGCGGATGTTGTTGCTAAGGCAATGAAAGACTGGGCAGAGGAGAAAGGTGCTACACATTATACACACTGGTTCCAGCCTATGACTGGTGTAACTGCGGAAAAACATGATGCATTTGTTACACATCCTGATTCAGAAGGAAGAATGATTACAGAATTTTCAGGAAAAGAATTGATTAAAGGAGAACCGGATGCATCTTCTTTCCCGTCAGGTGGTTTGAGAGCAACCTTTGAAGCAAGAGGATATACAGTGTGGGATATTACTTCCCCGGCGTTTATCAAGGAAGATGCCACAGGAGCAATCCTTTGTATTCCAACCTCTTTCTGTTCCTATACAGGTGAAGCCCTTGACCAGAAAACACCATTACTTCGCTCTATGGAAGCTGTCAGCGAACAGGCACTTCGAATTGTCCGTTTATTTGGAAATACAGAAGCTACTAAGGTTACTCCTTCCGTGGGAGCAGAACAGGAATATTTCTTAGTAGACAGAGATAAATATTTAAAGAGAAAAGACTTGATTTATGCAGGACGTACTTTGTTTGGCGCACAGGCTCCAAAAGGACAGGAAATGGATGACCATTACTTTGGTGTTATCAGAGAACGTGTGGGTGCTTACATGAAAGATTTGAACCGGGAATTGTGGAAACTTGGAGTTACCGCAAAAACACAGCACAATGAAGTGGCACCAGGGCAGCACGAATTGGCACCAATCTATGAAACTGCCAATATTGCGGTAGACCACAATCAGTTGGTTATGGAAACCATGAAGAAGGTTGCGGTTCGCCATAATATGGCATGTCTTCTCCACGAAAAACCATTTGCAGGTGTAAATGGTTCCGGAAAACATGACAACTGGTCTTTGACAACGGATAATGGAGTGAACATGTTAGAACCAGGTAGTACACCAAACGAAAATATCCAGTTCTTATTGGTATTGGCTTGTATTATGAAGGCTGTGGATACTCATGCAGATTTACTTCGTCAGTCAGCCTCTGATGTGGGAAATGACCACAGATTAGGTGCAAACGAAGCACCACCTGCAATTATCTCTATTTTCTTGGGCGACCAGTTAGATGATGTTGTAAAACAGTTAATCGAAACAGGAGAAGCTAAGAACTGTAGAGATGGCGGAAAGTTGGAAACAGGTGTTTCTACCTTGCCTGATTTGAAAAAAGATGCTACTGACAGAAACAGAACATCACCATTTGCATTTACAGGAAATAAATTTGAATTCCGTATGGTTGGTTCTACTGACTCTATTGCAAGTGCAAATACAACCATCAATGCCATGGTGGCAGAAGCATTCTGCGAAGCAGCAGATATTTTGGAAAAAGCAGATGATTTTGATATGGCAGTACATGATTTGATTAAAGAATATATGACAAAGCATCAGAGAATTGTATTTAACGGTAATGGATACTCTGATGAATGGGTAAAAGAAGCAGAGAGACGCGGATTACCAAACATCAAGTCTATGGTAGATGCAGTAGACACATTAACTACAGATAAAGCAGTAAAATTATTTGAAAAATTCCATATCTTCACAAAGACAGAATTGGAAGCACGTGAAGAAATATTATATGAAACATATGCAAAAACGATTAACATTGAAGCCTTAACTATGGTGGATATGGCAAGCAAGCAGATTATTCCGGCAGTTGTTAAGTACACAAAATCACTGGCAGATACCGTAATTGCTGTAAAAGAAGCAGGAGCTGATGCGTCTGTTCAGGCATCACTTTTGGCAGACACCAGCAAGTATTTAGCAGAAGCCAAGGCTGCTTTGACAAAGCTTACAGAAGAAATTGCCAAGGCATCTGCAGTGGGAGAACCTAAGGCACAGGCATACGCTTATAAAGATGGTGTAACACCGGCAATGGAAGCATTGAGAGCACCGGTAGATGCACTGGAAATGATTGTAGATAAAGAAATGTGGCCAATGCCATCTTATGGAGATTTAATCTTCGAAGTATAAGAAAATATATCTGGGTGGATTTGTGAGAACAAATCCACCTTTTCTGCATTTTATATCTTAAAAATTTTAAAAAATTTGCATAAACTACTTTAAAAAAGGAAAATAATTGTATATAATAAGTAACGAGTATGTTTACTTGTTAATTAGAAGAATAAAATAGATGATATAGATAGACAGCAGAAAGGGGACCATGAAAGATGGCAACAGATATTGGAATAGATTTAGGGACCGCAAGCATCCTTGTATATATTAAAGGAAAGGGTGTTGTGTTAAAAGAGCCTTCCGTTGTTGCGTTTGATAGAGATACAAATAAAATTAAAGCAATCGGTGAAGATGCAAGACAGATGCTTGGTAGAACACCGGGAAACATCGTGGCAGTAAGACCGCTTCGTCAGGGTGTTATTTCAGATTATACAGTTACAGAGAAAATGTTAAAATACTTTATTCAGAAGGCTATGGGGAAGAAAACTTTCCGCAAACCAAGAATCAGTGTCTGTGTGCCAAGTGGTGTAACTGAAGTAGAAAAGAAAGCCGTAGAAGATGCTACATGGGAAGCTGGTGCAAGAGAAGTTTCTATTATTGAAGAACCAATTGCGGCTGCCATTGGAGCTGGAATTGATATTGCCAAGCCATGTGGAAACATGATTGTAGATATCGGCGGTGGTACAGCAGATATTGCAGTTATTTCCCTGGGTGGTACGGTAGTAAGTACTTCCATCAAAATTGCAGGAGATAATTTTGATGAAGCAATTGTAAGATATATGCGTAAGAAACATAATCTGTTGATCGGTGAGCGAACAGCAGAGGATATTAAGATAAAAATCGGTTCTGCATTTAAACGTGCAGAAGTAGACACCATGGATGTAAGAGGAAGAAATTTAGTTACCGGTCTTCCAAAGACAGTAACAGTTACCTCAGAAGAAACAGAAGAAGCATTGCGCGATACTACAGCACAGATTGTAGAAGCAGTGCACAGTGTATTGGAAAAAACCCCACCGGAGCTGGCTGCAGATATTGCAGACAGAGGTATTGTATTAACCGGAGGCGGAGCTCTCTTAAGAGGTTTGGAAGAATTGATTGAACACAAAACAGGCATTAACACAATGACAGCAGAAGAACCAATGACCTGTGTGGCAATCGGTACCGGTAAATTCGTAGAATTTATGAGTGGAAGACGTGACGAATAGGGGATTTGCATAGAATAATAATGATTGGGAGGAAAGAAAAATGGTAAAGGGATTGTATACCGCGTATACAGGCATGATACATCAGCAAAAACGTCTGGATGTCATCAGTAACAATCTTGCTAATTCAGCCACGATTGGATTTAAAAGAGAAGGTGCAACAGCGCGAGCTTTTAATGATGAATTAGCAATCAAAATCAAAGACGCTTCTGAGGCTTTTGTAAACAGGGGACTGGGAAGTATGAGTATGGGTGTGAAATTTGGGGAAACTTACAGAGATTACACTCAGGGCTCTCTTAGAGTGACAGATAATACTTATGACCTGGCGCTTTCGGGAGATGGTTTTTTCCAGATTGCTTTCACTAATAAGCAGGGAGAAACTTCTGTAAAACTTACCAGAGATGGAAACTTTACAGTAAATGTGGAAGGTTATCTGGTAACAAAGGATGGAGATTTTGTTTTAGGAACCGATGGTTCACCAATTCAGATTGATCCCAATTCAGAAACGAAAATTGATGCGGCGGGAAGAATTATCCAAGATGATGCCGTGGTTGCTAATATAGCCGTAGTGGATGTGGAAGATTATAATTATCTGCAAAAATATGGTGAAAATATGTACGACCTGGTAGAAGGTGGACAGCTAATTGAATCTGCAGCAGCAATTGAACAGGGGTGCTTAGAACAGTCAAATGTTCAGGTAGTAAAAGAAATGGTAGAAATGATTAATGTGACCAGAGCATACGAAACCAACCAGAAAGCCATTCAGGCAGTAGATGAAACTCTGGATAAAGCAGTAAATCAGGTAGGAAAGGTATAATGAGAGAGGAGTAAAAAGGTATGATGCGTTCTTTATGGACTGCGGCATCAGGAATGATAGCGCAGCAAACAAATGTTGATACAATATCAAACAACCTTGCAAATGTGAATACAACAGGTTATAAAACACAGACAGCAGAATTTAAGTCCCTGTTATATCAGAATTTGCAGACAAAAACAACAACAGCTAACGGTGAAAATAAACCGATTCCGGCAGAAGTAGGATTGGGTGTGCGAAATTCTTCTATTACAACACATTTTTCACAAGGTTCCTTTATGGAATCTACCAGTGATACTGCTTTTGCAATTAATGGTGATGGATTCTTTGCAGTGCAGGGAACAGACGGAGAAACCTACTATACTAGAAATGGTAACTTTACATATGCAATTGGAACTCAGGGAATGATGCTAACTACTACCGATGGACTTCCGGTATTAGACAGCACAGGCCAGCCGATTGTATTTGATACAACACAGTATGATATGTCTAAAGTTCAGGCTACATCCGATGGGAAATTTGGATATCTAGATGAAAACAATAATTATGTAGATTTGGGAATCCAGATTGGCTTATTCCAGTTTAATAATCCTTCCGGTTTGGACAAGACAGGAGGAAGTTTATATTCAGAGACAGCAGCTTCCGGACAGGCAATCAACGAATCTGTTACAGATACAGTGAAAAAATCAACAATAAAGAGCGGATATTTGGAAGGCTCTAATGTACAGGTAGCGGATGAAATGGTAAACCTGATTGTGGCACAACGTGCATATGAAATGAATTCAAAGGCAATTCAGGCGTCAGATGAAATGCTTAGTCAGGCAAACCAGTTGAGAAGATAGTAGGTGATTAAAAAATGGATATTTCATCAATACAGGCAATGGCAAATCAATATACTACGGATACAAGTTCCACTGCTAAATTGGAAAGTAGTTTAAATTCAGATTACAGTAATGCTACCGGTGAAGAACTTATGGATGTGTGTAAGGAATTTGAAACATATTTCGTAGAACAGATTTTTAAAGAAATGAGAAAGACAATTCCGGAAAGCGAAAGCTCATCATCATCTACTTCTTATATGAAGGAGTATTACGAAGATAGTTTATATCAGGAATATGCAAAAGCTATCACAGAACAGGGTGATGGCATTGGACTTGCAAAGACTTTGTACGAACAAATGAAACGTAATTATAATATTGAAGATTAATCTGCATATCAAATGTAGAGATGAAAAAGCCGTTACCTACAGGGAGTCCCTGCCGGGCGGCTTTTCTTTTGCGCCGGCTTTGGAAGACAATAATTATGCCAATGGGAATAATCTTATAGGTAATTGCGAAACAAGTTCGCAATCTCGATTCCAATAAGGGAAAAAACGGCAGAGCCTGATTTTAAAGATATGCTTATGTGAAATGGGATTTTATTGCATAAAAACAAAGCAGATAGAATTATCTGCCTGCAAGACAGGTGAGAAATATAGAAGATTATGCTATTAACGGCTTCAAGCT
>JAFQUB010000010.1 GCA_017408735.1 Lachnospiraceae bacterium | reverse complement strand
CATAAAATCACCTTACCGTTATTTCTATTTTACGGCAAGGTGATTTTTCTGTAAATATGAAATATTTAATTTAAATAATCTAATGGATTTACTGCTGTTCCGTCTTTTGTTAACTGAAAATATAAGTTACTTCCTTCTTTCATATAGTAATGAGAAGGGTCGCTTATGCTTCCAAGAACTTCACCAGCCTTGCAGCTATCTCCTTCTTTTACGGTAATATCTTTTAACTGTCCGTAGATTGCCTGATATCCGTTTCCTAAATCTACTGTTATGGTATTTCCCGTTTCATCCAGCTTTTCTACAGATACTATTTTTCCATCGGCTGCAGCTTTGACGCTGTTTCCTGTTTCGCATCCTATAATCAATGCCGGATTGTATTTATACTGATCTAATGTTGCAAAATATACTGTACTGTCCATATTGTAATTCATAATTACATTTCCTTCTACAGGCCAGGCAAGTTTTTCTTCTGCTGTAAAATTAAGCTCCGCTCCACTGCTTTCATTCACTGCAGATGTGGACATTACTTCTGCTGTTTCTTCTGTTGCTTTTATTTCTCCCTGCGGTACCGGTTCTTCTCCATCTGTATTTTCTTCCTCTGTTATCTGGGACTGCTCTGTTTTTTCTGTTGCCTCTGTTTTTTCTTCGCTTTCATCGTTCACTTCTTCTCTGGAACTCTTAGAGGCTTCTTCCTTGTACTCATCTGTGGCATCCATTACATTATCCATGCCAAATTCACTTCCGGTTTCTTCTGTTTCTGCCTTTGCCACCTTTTCATTTTCTTCTACTGCCTGTGCCGTTTTATTTTCATCTACCTCACTTAAATCTACATATCCAGAACTGTCACTGGTACCAAAATTCCCCAATGCATATGCCCCCGCCATGGTTGCTGCTGCGGTAAAAATAAGTGTAAATGCTGCGGCAAGTTTTTTATTTTTGTTCATTCCTATCACCTCAGTAATAGTCTTAACCAAATCTGTAGTTTTATTCACTGATATATTCTATATTTTTAAAATAGTAACTGAGAATGGTCTGATAATCGTCTCCGTTCTTTGCCATTTCGTTAGCATTAAACTGACTCAATCCAATACCGTGCCCCAAACCTTTGGTGGTAATTCTTATCTTTCCGTCCATTTCTTCTAATTCAAAACAGGCTGAATTCAGTTCCAAAATCTTACGAAATTCTTCTCCCGCCATAATATGGTCACCGACTTTAACCTTGGTTGTATAACCCGCCCCATCTTGCTCTTCACATGTTATCTGGGACATCAAATCTTCTGACAAATTCTCTATCCCCAAAGCCTTTGACAGTTTTTCTGCCATAGCCTTTTTATCAAATAGAGTTACTTTTAAATACTCTTCTGACAAAATATCATAGGGATTTTCCACCTGTTCCAGATAGGGGTAATCTTCGCTGTGATACACCTGATTACCATTACGGCTATTTCCATTGCTTACTGCGTGATAGGAGGGTTCTATGTATTTTCCCTGATACTTCATTACAATTCCACTTGTTTCCTGTGCCGCCTTTTCATATTTTTCATAATATTCCTGCATTTTATGATAACCCCAGAGTTTCTCCATTTCATTTAAACTCATATACTGGGATAAATGTTTTGCTTCTAAATCCGTAATACCCTGTTCTTCCATCATCTTATAAATCTGTGTCCGGACAATTACTGCCTGAGCTTTTAACATTTCCGGTTCCTCTGAAGCTGATATCTGGGTTGCCAACACTCCCGGCACGAATACCTCAACATCTGTATCACCCGCTTCTGCGGTTGTGGTCAGAAATGTTTCTTCTGCCTGCACATCACTGTGAAGAAGCATTACGCATACATAAGGAAGAAACAATATAATAATCATAAACGCCGCAGCAAATTTTATCTTTTCTTTCAAACTGTTCTCCTCCTTTTTCTGATACTAAATATATATATTCAAATTTTAGAGCTTCATTCCTGTTTGTTGCTTTTTGTATGGGATTGGGGTATATTGGTAAGGATATTGTATGAGGATGTCTAATATTTTAGGAGGTTTTTATGGGTGGACGAAATTTAACGCTGATGACAGATCTTTATGAGTTGACTATGATGCAGGGATATTTTAAGGCTGGAAATAAGCAGAGGGTTATTTTTGATGTGTTTTATAGGAAGAATCCTTCGGGAAGTGCTTACGCTGTTATGGCGGGGTTGGAGCAGGTGATTGAATATATTCGGGAGCTTACTTTCTCTGAGGATGATATTCGTTATTTGAAAGATACCGGGATTTTTGAGGATGACTTTTTGGAATATTTGGAACAGTTTAAATTTTCGGGAAATATTTATGCAATTCCGGAAGGGAGTGTTATTTTTCCCAGAGAGCCTTTGATGAAAATTGTAGCTCCTGTTATGGAGGCTCAGTTGATTGAAACTGCTGTGTTAAACATTATTAATCATCAATGTCTGATTGCAACCAAAGCCTCCCGTGTGGTTTATGCTGCTAACGGGGATGGGGTTATGGAATTCGGTTTAAGACGTGCCCAGGGGCCGGATGCCGGTATTTATGGGGCAAGAGCTGCCATAATTGGGGGATGTGTGGGAACTTCCAATGTTTTGGCAGGAAAGCTTTTTCGTGTCCCGGTTAAGGGTACACATGCACACAGCTGGATTATGAGTTTTTCGGATGAATATACTGCTTTTAAAACCTATGCTTCTCTTTATCCCGATGCATGTATTTTGCTGGTGGACACTTATGATACGTTAAAGTCGGGAGTGCCAAATGCCATCCGGGTTTTTCAGGAAATGAAGGAGGCAGGAATTCCTCTTACTTTCTATGGGATTCGCCTTGACAGCGGCGATCTTGCTTATCTTTCCAAAAAAGCCAGAAAGATGCTGGATAATGCCGGTTTTACGGATGCTGTTATTTCTGCTTCCAGTGATTTAGATGAGTATTTGATTGACAGCCTGAAAACCCAGGGGGCTGCTATTACTTCCTGGGGCGTGGGAACTAATCTGATTACCAGTAAAGATAATCCTTCTTTTGGTGGTGTTTACAAGATTGCTGCCGTGGAATCTGACGGGAAATTTATTCCGAAAATCAAACTTTCTGAGAATTCCGAAAAGATTACTAATCCGGGCAATAAAACAATTTACCGTGTTTACGAAAAGACAAGTGGAAAAATCAAAGCGGATTTAATTGCTTTGGAAGATGACATTATATCTGAAGAAGAGGATTTGCTCTTATTTGACCCATTGGAAACCTGGAAAAAGACTTTATTAAAAGCCGGAAGCTTTTCTCTTAGAAAGATGCTGGTACCGATTTTCGAAGATGGGGATTGTGTATATCCTTCCCCTGATGTGATGGATATTCGGGAATACTGTTTTCAAGAACTAAATACCCTTTGGGATGAAAGCCGCCGTCTTGTGAATCCCCATCCAGTTTATGTAGATTTATCTGAACGGTTGTATCAATTAAAAACAGAACTGTTAGGAAAAATAAAATAATAAGAAATGGGGCTGCAACTTAAATCGCAACCCCATTTACTTACTGTTCCATTTGTCTTCCCAAAAATCCTGCCGCTGAAGCAGCCAGTTTTTTCTCTGTTTCGCCTGCTTTATCAGACTTATCTTTGCTCAATATAATGACTGCACCAATCGCGTCACCTTCTGCAATAATGGGACAAATCACCTGACTCTGGAATTCTTCGCCTCCATTTTCTACAATACTGATAAACGCCTTGTCACCTGCATGAGCTACCACAGTCTCTCGGTTTTGTATGATTCTCTCCAAGGCGGTTCCGAGAGGTTTGTTCATAAATTCCTTTTTAGCACCGCCTGCCACAGCAATAATCTGATCCCTGTCTGCAATGCATACCACATTACCTGTGGTCTGTGCTAAAGTATCAGCATACTGTTTTGCAAAGTCACCTAACTCTCCAATTGGTGAATATTTTTTCAAAATAATTTCACCTTCTCTGTCCGTGAAAATTTCCAAAGGATCTCCTTCTCTGATTCTGAGGGTTCTTCTAATTTCCTTCGGCACAACTACCCTTCCCAAGTCATCTATACGACGAACAATGCCTGTAGCTTTCATAAAATTTTCCTCCATTTACATAACTGTCATCTAAGAACCAAGTCATATTTTAACTTCTTTGTTCTAGTCCTATTATCTGTAAATGTTGGGATTTTATACCTTGTATTAGTCTAAAACGCTAACATCTGCAAATGGAGGTTTTTCTACTCACTCTAACGCCCAAACTCACTACAGTTTCTTCTCAATTTCCTCAATCAGAATTTTCAATGCCTGAATTCGTGCATATTTCTTATCGTTGGATTCCAGAATGTGCCACGGTGCATATTCTGTGCTGGTTTTTTCAATCATTTCATTGATTGCTTCCTCATACAAATCCCATTTTTCCCGGTTTCTCCAGTCTTCGTCGGTGATTTTCCACTGTTTTTCCGGTGTGTTTTGTCGGTCTGTAAAACGTTGCAGCTGCACGTCTTTGTCAATCTGTACCCAGAATTTTACAACGATTGCGCCCCAGTCTGTCAATTCTCTTTCAAACTCATTCATTTCATTATAGGCACGTTTCCAGTCGTTTTCACTGCAAAATCCCTCTAAACGTTCCACCATGACACGTCCGTACCAGGTACGGTCGAAAATGGCAATATGTCCGGTCTTTGGCAGGCGATTCCAGAAACGCCATAAATAATGTCTTGCTTTTTCGTGAGGTTCCGGACTGGCAATCGGATGCACTTCAAACCCTCTTGGATCCAGCGCCCCAGTAATTCGTTTGATATTTCCGCCTTTTCCTGCAGCATCCCAGCCTTCATAAGCGATAATTACCGGAATTTTTTTACGGTACAATTCATTGTGAAGCTCACCAAGACGCTTTTGTAACTTGTCAAGCTCTGTATGATAGGTGTCTTCTTCAATTTGCTTATCCAATTTAACCTCAGAAAGTTTTGGCATCTTTTTCAATGGAAAAACATTTTGCAAAATTGGAACTGCTATGCTGCTGTTTTGTATGGCTGTTTCAATTCCCTCTACCATACGCTCTAATACCTGCAGCTCTGCCCATTTCTTATTTTTGGAATCCACAATATACCACGGCGCAGTGGATGTATTGGTTTCTTCCAGATAATGGTCAAAAGCTTCCTCACATTTATCATAATGCTTATTTTCCCACAAATCAGCATCGCTGACACGCCATTTGGTGTTTTTGTCTTCCAATAGGTGATTCAATCGTTTTTTCTGTTCTTTTTCGCTGATGCGGAAGAAAAATTTCATTACAAGATAACCATTATCAGTCAACTGTCGCTCAAAACGTTTTACGCTATGAATACGCTTGTTATATTCTTCTTCGTCTGTTTTTCCGTGAAGCTTATCTTTAGTAACCTCACCCATCCAGCCACCGTCTAGCAACACAAATTTCCCGGCTTCCGGTATTTTTACAAAATAGCGGTACAAAAACGGTTTTCTTTTTTCTTCCTCCGTTTTCTTATCCATGGTAAACACTTTGAAAAACCTGGGGTCAATATTTTTAATGACCTTCCCAATCACACTGCCCTTTCCGGCACTTCCATACCCTTCCATCAATACAAGCACCGGCAGACGATGTTCCTTAATTTCCATCTGAAGAGCAAACAGCTTTGCTCTTGCTGTTTCCAGTCGCTCCTTCAAAACATCATCTTCTGGACATTCTGTTTTTACAAAATCCCTAATCATACCTTCTACCTCCTTTTTACTTGAGTGCTTCCCATTCCTTTTCCTTAAATCCTACCAACACCTGATTTTCCCCCACAAGAATTGGTCTTTTCACCAACATTCCATCGGTTGCCAGCAGATTTAATTTTTCTTCCAAGGTCATATTAGGAAGCTGGTCCTTCAGCTTCATTTCTTTATATAGCATACCACTGGTATTAAAGAACTTCTTAATATCCAACCCACTTTTTTCATGCCATTCTTTCAATTCCTCTTTGGTTGGATTTTCTTCTTTTATATGTTTTAAAGTATATGCAATATTGTTTTCCTTCAACCACTTTTCTGCTTTCTGGCAAGTGGTACATTTTGGATATGCCACAAATAAATAACTCATTATCTTTCCCTCCAAATTTTATAGTTCCAACGACAACGCTCCAAAGAAATCTCCATAGCCCAACGTTTCTTCCTTATATTTCATTAGAAATGCTTTCATCTCAGGATAATTGTCCTTCAAGTCTTCCAGAAATCCATCAAAATTTTCATTTGTGATACCATCGCATTCCATTAAAATTTCATAATATTCTTTTTCATTTCCATGTTCTTCCAAAATAACTTCCCAAGCTTCTTCTGTTTCACATCCCTTAGTGTGTTCCTTTAAATAAGTGGTCAGTTCTTCTTTTGTTTCTTCTGTAATCCCCATGGAATTTTTCAGTCTTAAAAACGCAAGTCTTACTTTTGCTTTTCGCTTTTGTTTTAAAAAATAAGACAGGCTGTTTTCTTCGCTTCCATAATCCTCCTCTCCGCAGAGAACTACTACTGTAAAGCCTGAGTGGTCATCTTTTCTCATGAAATTTAACATTCTTGCATCCCACTGGGACAACCATTCTTTTTCTCCTGCCATGTCCGGGCGGAAAAGATGGGGCGTATCTAACAGATTTACCGTAGCTGCCAGCAACGCTCCTATCTGCTCTTCTTCCTCTTGGGAAAACTCTGTATTCTTCTTTAATATTATCATTTTTTGAAGAGATTTGCATCCCTGAAAAACACCTTTTCCAAAGCGGACATTTTCATTTTCCAAAATGACTTCTTCCAACTGATTACTGTTGGCAAATGCCCAGTCTTCTATTAGTGTAACAGATTTGGGAACAATTACCTTTTTCAGCGTTTTCTTTCCTAAAAATGTCTTTTTTCCAATTTCTGTCACCGGATGTCCTTCTATGCTTTCAGGTATTACCACCTGTGTTTGATTTCCCTGATAAGAAGTAATTCTTACCGTTTCATTTTCTTCTATATTAATATAAGAGAAACATCCTTCCTCCAGTTCATATTGCTTCATGTTCATTTCTTCCTTCTTTTTTTATAACTCCAGTGCAGCAATTTCTTCCTGTAAGTCGCTCTGACGTTCTGTCAGCATCAGTGCTTCATTATGCTTTTGGTAATCTTCGCAGCCAAACATACTGATAAATTTTGCGCTGTAATTATTTACGGTCAGCTCTGTAATCAAAATCAGCATTTCATTTCCTTCTTCAAATACCATTTCCACAAATGCAAAAAGATGATGCAGTCGTTCCTTGATTTTCATGGTTTCCTCTTTCATTTTAAATACCTGACCGTCAAACTTTGCTTTCACATGAAGGAAGGCTTCTCCACTGTCTTTGATTTGTGCTGTATAAATTTCCTTCTGAGTTTCTTCTAAAAACTGAATAATACGTTTTAATTTGTTCTTATCCGTCATGGATAATGCTCCTGCTTTTTCTAAAGCATCCATGGATTTCTTTCTTCCTTCGGCAAGTTTTTTCAAAATTCCTGCCACTTCTTCTGTTGTCTTTCCTTCTTTTTCTATCATCATCTTCAATGCTTTTAAAGAAGTAAGAAGCTCTGTCATATATTCTGATTTTTCAATATTTTCTTTGATTTCACTCTGAACTTTATCTAAAAGCATGCCAAGCAAGGATAAGCGCTCATCAAAGGAAGCTGCTTTGGCCCGCTCTTTTGCTGCCTGCGACGGATTTCCTTCCAGAATTTCTTCTATTTTATAATCTCTCTTATATTTGTTATATAAATCATAGTAAGCACAAAATTCCCTTACAATACGTTCATTTCTCAAATACTGACCTACTAAGGTTTCATCTACTTTAAGCTTTTCTTCTTCGTATAGGGAAATAATTTCAGACACATCTTCCCAACCTCTGGCAGTGACGTAGCTTCTTCCATTCACTGTCATTTCCATATGATAAAAGTCGTCCTTTTTCAGTTCCAGATAATTGGTCACTGCATTGTGCAGACCTTTTACAGCAGCATATTCTTTCCATGTCTTATAATCCGCTTCCACTTCCAAGACTTTTAATCGGTCCATGGTTACAACATCAAATTCCCGGACGGACTTGTTGTATTCCGGAGGATTTCCCGCTGTAACAATTACCCAGCCTTCCGGCACTTTATGACGTCCAAACACCTTGTACTGCAAAAACTGCAACATGGATGGTGCCAATGTTTCTGACACACAATTTATTTCATCTAAAAATAAAATGCCCTCTTTGATTCCACTTTCTTCCATCACATCATAAATAGAAGAAATAATTTCGCTCATAGTATACTCAGAAACGTCATATTCCATGCCGTCGTATTCTTTGTGTTTGATAAAAGGAAGTCCCAAGGCAGACTGTCTGGTGTGATGTGTCATGGAATAGGAAACTAACCCAATTCCCAGTTCCTGTGCTATCTGTTCCATAATGGCAGTTTTCCCAAGTCCCGGCGCACCTAGCAGAAAAATCGGACGCTGTCTTACTACGGGAATTCTATACTCACCAAACTGATCCTTTTTTAAGTAAATTCTTACCGAATCTTTGATGTAATTTTTTGCTTCTTTAATATTCATGTATGTCCTCCTGTCAGACGTTATGTCGTTATTTTTCTGTTTCTAAATCTTCATCTTCTAAAACCACTTTAATTGCCCATGGCGGCAGTGGCGGTCTGGTTCCATCGTCATTTAAAAATGCAAAAATGGTATCATAATCCGGCATCCGTTCCGGATACACGCCAAATCCATCGGTAAAATAAATCAGACCTTTTAAATTGGTAAATTCTTTATTTGCCTTTAATTCTTCTATATAAGTAAATGCCGGTCGAAAATCGGTAGCTCCAAAGCCTTTTAACTTTCCATACCGCATAAAATTTTCAAATTCTTCGTCATTGGTAATTTTAGTGTCACTCTGCACTTCACTATCACACTGAATAATGTGAATATTGGTTTTCCGAAAGAAATTTTCTGCACTTTTCAATATGGAATAGGTTTTATTTAAAAATGCCTTTACAATCTCACCACGACAGGACGCAGAGGTATCTATTACAATAGCAAATTCTCTTACCTTTGTCACATCCTTATATTCCAGTGGCTCCACCAGTGGCATGTTTCCATAGGTGTTTAAGCCATAAGTATAATAAATATAGTCAAATTCATCGTCATTTAACTGGATATCTTCTCCCATCACCATAAAACGCTTTAAAATACTGCTGTAATCGTATCTGTCCCTGGTGGCTTCCATCAGGTTCTTTTCCAGACTTTCGGAAGTATTTTTATCTTTGGAAAAAGATTTTAAATCCGCTTTGATTCGTTCACTGATTTTCTTCCACTGTTCATTGGAGATTGCCATTTCTTCTTCTGTGACAGCCTGCCAGTATACATGCTGGTCTTTTCTGAAATAATGTTGATAATCCTCCAAACTTGCAGCTGAGGGTGGATTTTTTTTGAAATATTTGTAAATCCGCTCTGCGGTCAAGCCTCCCATATCTTCTTTTAAAACCCGCAGTTTATTTTCTGCTGTTTCATCTTTTTTTACCCGAATGCCGGAGAGTCCCATTTCTATAATAATATTTTCCACTGCAATATCGCAGGCTGTGTCCCAGTATTCTGTCTGCAGTTTTCCATAATTGAATCCGTGATAAAAAATACAGTGGAATACCATGTGAATGTATATTCTTGCAATGTAGGAAGGCTCTTCTTTATATCTGCGAAGGACAAATTTAGGGTCGTAATAAATTGTTCGCCCATCACACGCCATTCCCTTTAAGCCACTTCGCGGCTCTAATTTTAACGCAGAAAGTGCTGTGTCCATGAATCTTAGATTTACTAAAATCTGGTCTTTGGAAAGCCGCAGGATTTTATTGGCTAGTTCTAAGATTTTGGATTCTGTTGTTTTTGTATGTTCTGTGGATTTTGCAGACATGTGACACCTTCCTTCTTCTATACAACTAATTCAAACATCATGTTGCTCTTTCTTAAGTATACTATGAACCCCTTTGTTTATCAAGGCTAGCACCTATTACAATTGCATGCAAATAAATGAAACAACTGAAACAGCCACTTGTCCATCGTAGCTCGCATATCCACACCTACTTTAAAAACGGAAGCATATATACCGGCAGCATCAGAATATCTTTATCCTTTTTCAAATCCTTTGTATACACCAGATATTTTTCTAATATTCGTTTGGAATATTTCTCTGAAAAGACATCCAATGACTTATGCGTATTATATCCTGATGATTTCACTTCTCATTCAAAAAAGTGTGGTAATACAGCGCATGTCCATTTACAGCTAAAATCTGTGCTACAACATTTTCATAAACATACCCCAGATTAACGCCAATCTTATCACTTAGTAAGTGATATCCTTAAAGTCAGTGAAGGAAGATGGCAGATTGAAGAATGCTTTCGGATTATGAAAACTGATTTTTCCGCAAGACCTGTTTATCTACAGGATGAAAACAATTCAGAAAAAAAGTAAAGGAAAAGAATAAATTACTATAGTCCGTGACAGAGAAAAAAATCGCTGTAGTGCCCATATTCACTAGGTTTACAGCAATTCTATTTTTAACAAACTGTCAAAGATGGGATTATACTATACTTGGTTTTGGGATATTATTCAGAGTTTTTTATTACATAAAATAAAAGCAGAGCTACTTTTGATTAGCCCTGCTTATGTTTCTATTGTGTTTTTTCAAATACACAACCGTTTCCCATTTGTTCCTTATAATCTGTCCAATACAATTTTCCATCTGCGCCAATTGCAATTACACCTGTTCCATCTGTATAAGTGCAAATTTCTTGGCACTCCCCTTCTTCTGTATAAATCTCCTCTGTACAACTTCCTTCGTAGAAAATTCCTTCAAATTCACTAGAATATTCTCCCACAAACGACCAATGAGTATTTTCGCTGGCACTGCTACCCCAATTAATATCAATATAATATTTGCCATCGTTATATTGAATATTCATGTTGCAACGTTGACTTACTGTATCACCCCATTGTCCTACAAACGCTTCTGAATCTTCTGTTAATATTAAATGTCCGTCTTGACCAATTTGAATACGCGAATAGCCTTCCCCATTCTTCCAGATATCAAATTCCTTTTTAAAATACGCTTTTAATTCTTCCTCACTACATTCTGATGGTGGATCACTGTAGGAACAAATTAATTCTATAAATTCTTGCAACATTTCTTCATCAGCACTACCTTGCTGTTGTGTTTCTGTCGGAGTAATTTGTACTTGTTCTACACCTTCATCCGAAAATGCTGCTTCCAGCAGTCCCACTAACATTAAATTGTTTTGTGGCACATCATTAAAAGAAAGATACGTCGCAGTAAAGGTACCACTTTCGCTATCCACAGTAAACTGTATGAGAGCCTTTACCTCCACTTCTTGATACATACAATAACCGGTGAACTCTACAATATCTACATTTTCTTCTGCAGAATCCGGAATACCATCACCATTTTCATCTGACCCCTTCTTTGTTCCTGTAAAATACTTCCATGTAGGATAGGAAAAAAATCTTTCAAATGCCTTTTGATACGTAATATCCGGATAGCCTTCCGGGTGGCCATTCTTTACCAGTAGTACATGCTCGTCCTCACTATCAACTATATTAGCAGTTTGGTCTGCAACTTCTTGAACTACATCCTTGGCTGTTTCGCTCATTTCCTTTGTATCCACTTCCCTATAAGCTCCTTCACTGCTACATCCACTCATAAAAAGCGCACTAATAAGCACTGTTAAACATATCGTCTTTTTCATATAATTCTCCCCTTTCCATACTATTTCAACGCTTCTTGCTGAATGGTATATGCTATAATTCCTATGGCAATTACCGCTTTTCGATATAGTTTAATTCCTTCAAACGCAAAGAAAGATTTATTCAATGAAATTCGAAAATTTGATTTTTCTTTATCTATATATACAAAATATTTTACTCTGCGATATGTAATAACAGGACAGCCATTACTATCTTTTTCTACTGTCATTCCAGCCCCTGTCAAAGGCATTGCAATTTTTCCTACTATCTGCTGTTCATCAATATCTTCTGGCAATGCAAATTCCATTTTAGGCAATTTTAATGTAAGCAAGTCCTTTGCAATCAAATGCTTTATAGTAAATGCTATTAAAAAGAAAAATGCTGCAAGACACAAAAATCCTGAAATACTACGCTCCTTTCCAAAAATAAACATCACTACCAGCAAGCCACCTGCCACATAATACAACCAGTTAAATTTTCTAAGTCCATCATCAATTGGTGCCGGTGACTCTAAAATTTTTCCATTATTACTAAAAATTCTTTTTTCACTTTTCTCACACTTGGGACATTTTCCCCCTATCATTTCTGTTCCACATACTGTACAATACATACCTTTTCCTCCCTTTTTGTAACTTACAAGTCAAACTTTTTGGCAGACTTCTCTCCTTTACTCATAATGCCATCCTTTACCGCCGCATGATGGACAAACATGAATACCAGTTCCACCACAAACAAAACAATCATCATCAGCAGCCGCCGGACCTAACTGACCAGTGCAATCACATTCAACTTTACCGCTACCACCACAGTAACCGCACCTTTCCTTATATTTACCACTTTCATTTTCATTTCTAAATCCCATATTAACTCCTTCTTTCTTAAATTTATAATAATTTTATTGCTTTTACATATATTTCTTAAGGACTACATTAAATGCCGACGTCGCATTTCTTCTCTAAAAATTTCTCTTTCTTTAGAATTATCAGCATTTTTATATCTAAAAATTAATTGTTCATCAGACATTTTTCTTACTTTATTCTTGCACTCCTTTTCTAAATTGTTTGACAGTGTTTCACAAGAAAATTTCCCATTGTTATCTTTGCCCTCAAGATAAATATCCAATCCCAATATAGCTAAACCCAAAATAGACTCCAACATAATGCTCAACTCCTCTTATATATAATTTCTCTGAATCTTTAAATTCGTGAATATAGGAACAATTACCTGGTTTTATGAAATTATCCATTTTCGTCCCTTTGTATCATTTGCATTACTTTCATATTCATTTAAATTTTTTCGACAAAATCAAAAAATCCCATTACAATTCCCCTTTTCTAATATTATTCTTACATAATTCATACCTGCTCTCTTTTATACAAGCCACTAAAAAACAAATACCAATATAAATAATCCTAAACATCACTCAAAATTATTTTGCCCGCACCGTTTTTCAAATAAACTTTATAATCTACCTTCATCAAAATCTTTTGCTATTATCCATCCCAAAGACTCTGTCAGACTTGCTGCTGTCGTCGCATTTATTGCATTTCCTATTCCCGGAATCCATCCGACCAAAACCTGCGTAACTGTTCTTCCTATAGCTGAAGCCATTGTTGAGCCTAACGTTGCTTTTGCAGCAGCTTCACCAAGCGATTTTCCAAAAACTTTTCCTAGCGAAACTATCATCGTGAGCTGAATAGGTGTAATGACAGCATTATCACTTCCTGGTATTTGGGCCATACCGCTCGCAACCCCCGCTGCTGCTACACTTGCTGTATGTATTATCACATGACATTTATTTTTTTGCTCATCTGTCATATTTCATACCTCCCCATTTTTCTTTATACTTGTACTATTTGTGCTTTTTGTACAATTACCATTTATTTTTATACGTTTCATTGTGGCTTTTCTACAATTATAATACCACGTGTTATATGTCGTGTCAATAGCACTTATTTTTATGCGTGCATTCTTAACGTGTATAATACGTTTATTTTTTTCACTAAACTATAAGTGAGGTGATATCAAAATGGAATTCAAAATACAAAAAACAGAATATGTAAACAAGACTTTTCGTTTAACACGCGAATTAAACGACCGACTTTCACAAATTGCCCAACAAGAAAATATTTCCGTAAATGAACTAGTTGTACAATGTTGTAATTACGCCCTTTCCAACTTGCACACTAGTTCAACAGAAAACTCCTAACATAACTCAAAAATAAAACTTCGTACACATTATATACGAAGTTTTATTTTATGCGGTATGCTACCAGCATACATTTCCATATTTTTCTCTTATTTCTATTTTCCCACTTCAAGAACCTGCATATGAACTATTACTCCTAAAACCATAGCTACACATGACAAGATAATTCTAATTCCAACCCGTATCACTTTAGGAATTTTCGCATATAAATTGTTTCGACTGTCTAACCGTCCAAAGTTGGTAATGAACATTGTTGGCACTATCCAGAATAAAAACATTGCAATACATTCCAGCAAAAAGCTGACAAAATCGTGGCTATATTTTATTACCTGAAGAATATATCCCATCCCAATATAAATATATCCTATAACTGCCACTACCTTATGCCAAGTTATATTTCTCCGAAATCCTGGGACTATACATCTATCTGTTTCCCATATATTTTCTCCTGCCTCTTTCCCAAACTCTTTCAAAATCTCTCCCACGGACATATAACGTTCCTTAGGTTCCATCATCGTACACTTTTTAATTATTTTACGATATTTTCTTTTTTCCGGCAGCCGTTCATTAGGCATACACCCGGTTAACATCTTATTTAATAAAATTCCAAATGCATAAATATCCGTTCGCGCATCTGTCTGACGAAATCCAAATTGCTCCGGAGAAGCATAACCTCTTGTTCCCATAATAACCGTATCCTCTGTCTGATTTTCTTTGGGAGTTCTTGCAATTCCAAAATCTATTATTTTCACTATGCCATCCACAGAAATCAAAATATTTGCAGGAGTTAGATCTCGGTGTACTATCCCACTTTTGTGTACCTTTTGCAAACACCGTAATATCTGAGCACAAAAATACACTGCTTCATCCTCCATAAATTTTCCTTTTCTTTCCAGTCGTTGTCCTAAAGTTTCGCCACTTATGTACCTTTCTACTACAATACAGTATTTTTCCTGAAAACATATCTCCAAAATCTGGTTCAAATTTGGTGAATCAATTTTCTGCAATCTTTTATAAATATTTCCGCATTCCAAATTCACTTGTTTTTTTATAACCAATGCCCCCGTATGCCTGTTTCTTGCCAAATAAGTGCTTCCCCTTTCATTTTGAGATAACTTTTTTAGTTCTTCATAATTATTTTCAATGTATTCTTCATATAGTTTTGCATTCTCCATATGTAATACCCCTTGTTTTCCAATGTAATATCTTTTATTATATACTTATTAAATATGTAATGTCAAAAAAGGAGATTTCTCATGCCCAAAAGTACAGAAGAATTATTAAACATTTTAAAGAATGCACCTGATTTAAACACTTATCTTTTTGAAGAAAGGGACAGTGTAGCCACAATTTCTCTTGCTGATTACCTAAATGACCTATGTGCACAAAAAAACATTTCACCAGCTCAATGCATTAAAAAAACAAATCTGGCACGTACCTATGCCTATCAAATTTTTTCAGGGCAAAAACATCCTGACAGAAATAAGGTACTGGCTCTCTGCTTTGGTTTTTCCTTATCTCTGGATGAAACGCAAAACCTCTTAAAAACCACCGGATACCCAATTCTTTATGCTAAAACAAAACGAGATAGTGTAATCATCTTCGGATTGCATCGGAACTGTTCTTTGACAGATGTCAATGAATTATTGTTTGAAATGAACATGGAATTAATATAATTTTCCTGATATCACATAAAAGAAGGGAACACCTGACGGCATTCCCTTCCTTATCTTCTCTATCTTATTCTTCCAACAAAATCTTTGTAATTCTTCCCATAGATTCTTCAAATTCTTCCATAGACGAATTGTTGAATTTTAAGAATTTATCTACTACTTCAGGATTATCTAATAATTCCGGTGTATCGAAGTTTACACCGCTGATATATTCATCCCAGTGTTCCAGTTTCCAGGTATCTCTGTCGGAGTTTCTGTCGATCATACGCTGACGGCAAACTTCCGGATCAGTTACTACCCAGATAACACATAATTCAGCACCCATTTTTGCAATCTTGGACTTTAACTGATTCATGTATTCCGGATCTCTGATTTCTCTTGTGAAAGGAGCATTAATTAATACCAAGTCATCGTATAATAAAGCTTCCAAACCTAAATCCACAATGGCATCATATTCAAAATCACGAATATGTTCTTCAAAAAAGTCTGAACTTCTGTTGTATTCTTCGTTTGCAACTTTGAAAATCTGCTTTGATAATACAATTAAAGTATCCTTGTCCAAGTATACAATATGCTTTAAGTTCTCAGCCAACTTCTTTGAAATAAATGTCTTTCCACATGCTGGAGGTGAGGTAACTAAAATCAATTTCTTTTTCATAATTGTCATATTCCTTTCTTCTTGTCCATTCTTATTGCAGAACATGTTATTAGTATAATTCAAATATATTCTTTTTGCAATAAAACTCTATTATTCTTGTATATATCCTGAATATCCTTCTATTCAAAACCTTAAACTCGATTATATCATACATTTTTCTGTTTTTCCATATGCAATTTTATTTTCATATGTTTTTTTTGTAACAGTTTATGGCATCCTGAATTCCTGTTCCTCTTTTTTGCGCTGATGCTTATAATCTGCTTCGGCTTCTTCCAGGTATTTTTCCATGGCGGTAACCATCTGCCACATATACTTCCAGTCCTCTTCCTTCATTTCCTGAAACTCCGGCACTTCTTCCGAAGCAGGCGCATATTGCTGCATCCGGAAAGGATGTATTCCGTGACGTCTAAAATTTTCATCTATTTTTTTACTGATTTTAGGGAGATTGTCCAATCGGACAGACCATTGATAATTTTGGTATACTTCCATACCTAAAAATAATACTTCTTCCAATTTATTCCAGGCATCTTTTCTTGTCATCTGTTTCTGATAAAATTCTGCAATAATCAAAAGCAATAACAATTTTCCTGATTTTAATATTATATTATCTTCTTTTGACACAAGCTGTAGCAAATCTTTAATCCATATCATTCCCTGACTCTGTATATACTGCCTTTCCCACGGAAATATCATGGCAATTCCATTCATCAGTTCCCAGTATTCATGAAAACTTTTTTGTCTGATTTTTAACACCATTCCTGTAATCCAGTCCAATTCTGCGCTTGCCCGCATACCAAAAAAAGATTCATAATGACGGTTATTATACTCTGACTGTATATAAGTTTTTCGCCACTCCTGCTTCTGATGATAGTCAATACATTTTTTCCATATATAAAATTCTTCCTTAGAAAGCAAGGTATATGTGACAAGAAATGTAGTATCTACACAAAAGGGATGTTGCCTTACCTGCCACCATTCCTGCATTTTTTTCTGTTTCACTTCTCTCGACTCTCTCGAAAATAATAAGGGATTCATCCGCTCTTGAAAAAGGCTTCGACAGTATCCCTGCACTAATATGCTGCTAAACTCCATAAATTCCTCTCCTCTTTTTATTTATTTTTATAATTACGGGATTCTGTATTCTTAGACAATTAGAATACTACATAGAATATTTTTTATAGTATGAATTCTAGCATTACCTTTTTCATATGTCAAGGTGTATTTTCGAGTTATTGCGTCAATTCCCGATAAGAAATACCAATATCCTTCCCCTTCGCTATCACAACCGCCAGCTTCTTATCCAAAAAAGGCTGCATACATGTTTTTATCTGTCTTTGGTCTTCTATCCTATAATTACCATCCGTCACCAAAATGATTATCTTAGAACGGGCATGAAATTTTTTCAGATAGTCCACTAATTTCTCTAAACTTTTTTCATTGCTGTTTTTTTCTTCTTCCTGATAAAAACTTTCTGTCATGGCAAGCATCATTGGACACACCTTATTTGTGATTTCCGTATCACTATTCCAAATACTATAGTTAAATCTTACATTACGAAATACTTCCCCTTGCTGTTTCAAAGCTCCTATAAGCTTCGGAACCACTTCTTTGCGTGTCCCAATGTCTAAATTGCCATCCACAACCAGAGTCATCTCTAAGATTCCTCCCTGATAATTTCCTTTTACGTGCAGAATACGCTCTATTGTATTTTTAAATTTCATTAATGTTATTACGGATAATTGTTCCATGAAGCCACCTCAATCATTGATTTGTCATAATAATTTAAATCCAGTATAAAAGAAAAAACAAACCTCTGCAAGCATAATGGCCGGAAATATTTGTATTTGCTCCCTCCATATGTTATACTACTTAAACATAAATCTAAAATAACTTTATGAGGTGTAGTATATGAGTACGAATGAATCAGCAGAAAATTATTTAGAAACAATTTTAAAATTAAGTCGGGAACTGCCGGTGGTACGTTCCGTTGATATCGCTAATGAATTAGGATACAAGAAATCCAGTGTCAGCATTGCCATGAAGAATCTTCGCGAAAAAAAACATATTACGGTGAGTGATGCGGGATTTATTACTTTAACAGAATCCGGAAAAGAAATTGCAGAAATGATTTATGAGCGACATGAATTTCTTTCTTCCTGGCTGGTAAAACTTGGTGTGGATGAAAAGATTGCCGCAGAAGATGCCTGCCGGATTGAGCATGTAATTAGTAAGGAAAGTTTTGAGGCGATAAAAAGTAGGGTAAAATAGGCTGTTTGGTCAGCCTATTTAAACATGTTTCTGGAACTACTTCCAGACGTCCAGGCGATTTTCTTCTGCTACAAAGGAATTGCTCTCTCTCATTTGAGGGTAGGTTTTGTAGAATTCTTCGAACTGGTTTAGTATTTCATTTACTCGTATTTTTGCAGGTAGGTGAGTATCTGTTTGCACAAGATAACTTTCATAGGTTTTATTGTTGACTTGACGCCCTGCTTTGGCGTAGGCTTCGAAAAATGCTTTATAATCTGCACCTTCTTGCTGCGACAGTAGATCCAGACATACCCTCATGGCGGCTAAATCCGCATATGCTTCATCCATGATTTGTTCTCCGTTTATGTTAAGACTGTTTTCCAGTTCCATTCCGTCAAAATAATGTTTGACCTGATTGATTCGTTCTCTGTACGCTGTCTTGTCTTCTGCTTTCCACCAGTTCTGATAAACTCCATTTTCATTATAGTTACTTCCACTGCCATCAAATCCATGTGAAATTTCATGTGCTATTACGAAACCAAATATTGCCAATTTTTCTTCCCTTGTTGAAACCTGATTGCAATTATCCATAGTGAGTATCGGTGCACAAATAATAAAGACATTATCTCCACAGCTGTACAAACCATTTACCTGCAAAGGTTTCACATAAAATGCCTTGGAATCTTTTAACATCTCTTGTTGGAAATCACAGTGATTTTCATAAAACGCCAAATAATTGCTTAGAAGATTTCCTCCTTCTTCGTATGTCTTTAACTTGACACCAGAATAATCATGAACTTTTTCGGGAAGCCCTATGTATAGTTTCATAGCTGTCAATTTATTTATGGCTCTTTCTTTGGTTCCCTCACCCATCCATTCGGCATTTTCAATTTTTGTTTGAAAAACAGAACGAATTTCCTCTGCAATTTCGGTTGCCTCCTGTTGCAATTCTTCTCCTACTTGGGTTGTCAGATAATATTCTGCCAGATAATCTTCCATAGCAGTGCTTACAGCCTCGTATCCGGCACCTCTAGTCTTACTTTTCCCGGAACCGGAAAATATCTCATTAGTAGCAGTATTTATAAGGTCTGCCATTTCCTGGCTTAAATATGGCGCGCTTTTTATGATTACGGAAGCAAGCAAATCATCTCGTAGCAGTTGGAAATTTTCCTGCACATACAGCGTTTGCAATGCATGTAAATGGGTTGCAGAGCAGGTTAATGTAGTGCGTTCTTCCAAATAGCCTAATTCTTTTGCAATTTCTTCCAAGGGAAGATGGTTTAACACAGAAGTCATCCCCTTATTGGCATATCTGGAAAAATCTGTCAGGTTACTGCTATTCATCTGCATAATTGCATTTTCCATATAAATGGCATGCTCCGCAATTTCTTTCGCTCGCCCACTGTCATATCCTGCAAGCGTGGCCTCTTTTTCTATTAATTTCTGATACTTTTTTAACTGCTTTTCTGTCAAAGTTCCCGGAGCACCACAAATGGTTTGGGGCAAAACGATTACCTGATTATTTTCATCTAAATTATCCTTACCCACATCAAAGGAAAAAACACTGTTATAATAGCTGACTTGAGGGATTTTGTACAGTTCCACTAAATCATTTAGATTCGTGGCAGACTCTATTTTGTCCAACAATTCCTGTATCGGCTCACTTCCTAATTGATTTCTCTTTTCCACATCTTCTGCCTGCTCATATAACAGTACTGCTTTTTCTTCTATCTCTGACAAGGAATCTTTTTTGCACAGCTTCACAAGATATTCTTCTAATACTCCATCCACGTTCTCCTGTTGCTCCATAAGGCCACTGTAGGTGTGCCCCTCCTTTTTATGTTCTTTTATCCATTGACCATTTACACTTTCGTAAAAATCGTCTGTTGCACTATTTTCCTGATACCCACATGCCGTCAACAATGTTATACCTATGATTACCAGAGTAATCACTTTTCTTTTTAATTTCATACCATCCCTCACTTCTAATCTTCCCTGCGCTCTTCTGCTTCCATTCCCCAATGCTCTTTCATATATTTTTCTCCAATATTTTTTCCTACGTTCCCCTGAACCTTTCTTCCAAAATATGCACTAACAAATGCAAATGCTATCACTAACCCTAGAATTACTAAAAACCACATATCATTTCTCTCCTTTCGCTGTTCACTCTTTTTATTATTCTGTTACCATTTCTTTTATCGAAACCCTTCTCACCCTGCCGGATGCCAAAAGAGCAAATACAAAGAAACTAATGCCAACTGTTGACGCCGGAACGAGAAATATATCCGTAGTGCATTCTACCTGTAATTTGAAAATCCCCACACTTCTCAATAGAATTGACAACAATTTTCCTGAGTACAATATGCCAAAAATGCTTCCAATTATAATTCCCAAAACAGAACTTACGAAAAACTTCAACGCAATCTGTAGCCTTAGCTGAATCGAGGTAAAACCAAGGGCTTTGTATACTCCAAAATCTCTTTGCTCCAACAAAATTATTTTTGAGCATCCCACCGTCACTACCACATATGCAAATAATATGGATAGAACATAGATTGCAATCTCCATAATCACTATCGTAAATTGATAGGTTTCACTCACTATGCTCGTCTTTGTATTAACATCTATTGTTATCTGATTTGAAAACTCATTCTTTAAAGCTAACACAATTTCTTCTATTTTCGTCTGGTCTTTCAAACGATACCCTCCGCGGGAAATAAAATCTATTCCCAGCTTTTTAGCTCCTTCCATAGACATAGCAAAATTATTTCCGGTATCATCCATGCACTGAAAAGTTCCTGAAATCATATATTCTTCCCTGTTTCCAT
Organism: Lachnospiraceae bacterium; assembly: GCA_017408735.1. GTDB lineage: Bacteria > Bacillota > Clostridia > Lachnospirales > Lachnospiraceae > RUG11237. The sequence continues at coordinate 94,010 of JAFQUB010000010.1, read as the reverse complement.
TCCAGGAAACCGTAACTGTATCTCCTATTCGTACCCCTAACTTTTCTGCCAGAATTTCTGTCACTATAACTTCATTATTATAAAAAGGCGCCCTTCCCTCTGACATTGTTATTACTTCCGGGTCTTGAAAAATTTTACAAAATATTTTTTCACCATTGACAGAAAAATAAGCACTATTTAAATAATATTTTTTTTGAATTTCAGAATAATCTTCTAATACTTCTTCTATTTGACTTCTAAAATATTCTGATGAGTAGGTCCGAAAATAAACATCAAAATCTGTATAAATTTCTTCCGTTGCTTCCATAGCAGCATTTGAAAATACCGTATTCCCTACTACAGTAATCGTCATCATAACAAATACAAGAATCGATGCACTAAGGATAATTCCTACATACCGCCCTTTATTCGATAACATCTGACGAAAAACAAGACTGGCAGATAAGCATTTTTGATAAATAGGAAAGTTTATCCTGCTGTCAAAATAAATTTCATTTTTTCCACCCTGAATGGCTCGTACAGGTGAAATTGTTCCCACTTTTCTTGTGGTTATGTAAATAATCAATACGGAAATCAACAATATAATCCCCAAGAACATAAAGTCTTTTTCATAGGAAATCCTACTTTGCACAAGAATACCTGTAATTGGCTGAAACACACTGCTTATTGCCTTTGTCAACGGAATGGATAACAGCATACCAGCCGTTGCTCCCAGAGTTTCTACCAGAAGATATTCCAGCATAACAATACCTCTTATTTTTCCTCCGGTAAATCCCATTGTTTTCCATATACCTATTTTTATGTAATCCATTTCAATTCCTGTGTAAATACTATGCACTATAATAATTAACACAATTATCAGCAGCAACATTATCAAAACCATCCCTATAGATAGCAGTATCTCATGAAAAAGATTGGTGTAATATATTACACGTTCCTTGGTAATGGGATGTATTGCAAAATCCAAAATTCCTGTATCAAGATTTACCTGTCTTTGAAACTCCTGATCCGAAAGAGCACAGCTTGTTTCCTTATATATGTGAATAACATAAAAGTTCGAAGTTCCTTCCCAGGATTGCCCCAGTTGTGCAAGCATACGCATACTGTCAAAATCTTCATCGTTAATATATACCATTTTCCATCCAATGGTAGCAGCTCCGCTTACCGGTTCTTCCACAATACCCTTTACTGTCATTTCCTTTGTTCCGCCGATATACACCAAGGTAATTTTGTCACCGATATTACATTTCATCTTGGTCATAAGTCCCTGTGAAACATACATTTCTCCTGACTTTAGTGGTGGTACTTCTTTTTCATAACCGTTCAAATTCTCCGCCAGCATCTTTATTTCTTCCGGTAACTTCAACAACATCCATTCTTCTGCCTTTTCATCCCCCCCTGTTTTCACCTTGATAGTGCGAATAGCTGGATATACCTTCATTCTGTCAACCATCGGGTGAGTTTCCACTAAATTTTTCAGTTCTTCCGTGTACTTTAATTTTGAAATCGCTGCAACAATATCACCTGCACCAGACTCTGCATAAGCTGTTTTTGCACTTTCCGAACAATTATCATGCACACTTATAATTGTTGTAAATGACATGACAGCTATAAATATCAAGAAGAAAATACTTAAAAATGTGGCTTTTTTGTTGGATAAATCTGACCTTAATAAAATAAGCGTTTCCATACCCTCACCTACCATTCCAAAGAAGACAACCATGCATTGACTTGTGCCTCTCTGCTTTTTTCTTCACTTCTATTGAAGTCCGGAAGACATAATTCACCTGCCACTTTGCCATCCTCCAGATACAAAATGCGGTTGGCTCTCAATGCAGTTTTCATGTCATGAGTGACCATAAGAATACTGTTTCCCTCTTTGTTCAGTTCTGTAAAAAGGTCTAAAACTTCTATGGTATTTTTCTTATTCAACGCACCTGTAGGTTCATCTGCAAATAAAATTTTAGGATTATTTATCACTGCCCTTGCAATGGCACATCTTTGCTGCTCCCCACCGGAAACCTGAGATGGCAAGTGTTTTTTCAAATGAGAAATGCCCATTCTTTCCATCAACATAGACGCCTGCTCTTTTACTTGTTTTGCACTTCTTGTGTTATTGAGATACCCCGGCACCAGTATATTTTCGTATAACGAAAGATTTCCTGCCAAATGCATCTGCTGAAATACAAATCCAAAATCTGTATATCGAAGTCGTGCAATTTCTTTTTCCTTCATTGTTGTCAAATTCCTGCCATCATATAGCACCTGCCCTGCCGTTGCCCGCTCCATCCCACTTAAAGCATACAGCAGGGTTGACTTGCCGGAACCTGACACTCCCATAACCACTGTAAAATCTCCTTGATATATCTTTAGATTTACATTTGAAAGTACTTGAATCTGCCCTCCATTATGGGCAAAGCTTTTACATAATCCTTTTGTCTCTAATATTGTTTTTTTCATGTGCCCTCCTTTCCTGCAATGTACTTTTCCTATACATTTTATAACACTACTTATTAAGAAGTCCTTAAGATGAACCTACCTTTTTTCCTGAAATGCCACCACAACTTCCAAGCCTTTTTCGCAGTTATACAGCCTTACATCTCCTCCCATTTGCATTGTCAAATACTTAACAATGTAAAGTCCCAAACCGGAGCCTCGTTCCTGTCTGCTATTTTTTCCACGGTAGAATTTATCAAAAATAAATGGTATATCTTCATCTGCAATTCCTTTTCCATAATCTCGGATATAAATTTCTATGTTATCCTGATTTTTTTCTACGGACACATCTATTTTTGTTTTTGCATATTTTCTTGCATTGTTAATAATATTCTCCATAATTTGCATCAGACGTTTGGAATCAACAAAAACAGTTGTATCAAAAGAAGGAGTGTGAAAATACACATCCCCTTCTTCACCAGAAATTTCTTTTACAGCCTGTTGCAAAAAGCTGCATAATTTTACTTCTTCCTCTATAATTTGAAGTTTATCTAAATTAGCGATGGAATGTAACAACAAATCATTGGTAAGTCCGGATACTTCATCGCATTTTCTCATAATAACCGATAGATATTTTGCCCTTTTTTCCGGTGTATTGTCCATATTTGCTTCCATTCCCTCTGCATAGGCACGTATGGACGCAATCGGTGTTTTAATATCATGAGAAAGGGTTGCAATTATTGTCTGATTGTTTTCAATGGCTTCCTTTTCACTTGCTCTCGCCTTTGTAATCTCCTTCCGCATACTTTCAAATGCCCAGGTAAATTTTCCAAAATAATTTTTTCTCTCATAGTCCAGCGGAACATTAAAATCTCCTTTTGCAATCTGCTCTGCAAAATCCTGCAATTTTTTAAAGGGACGCAGCACAGACCAATAGATGTAGAATGACACCAGCCAAAGAATACCAATAAAAATTGTTACAAATAAAGGGAAGTATTTTCCTGCTTCCCTTACTTCCATTTCTTTTATTTTATTTTGAAGTTCATGGATCTTTTGTGCTGCGGCATAAGAATCCCCCTGCAGACTCAATTGCTCTATTTCATTTAAATCCACTATCTGCTCCGCTTTCATATCTTCCAACTTCTCTCCACTACCTAAAAATAAAAGTGTAAAAGCAATACAAAGTATTAAAACGGTACACAGCACGGTTATTTTAGTTAGATTTTTCTTCATCTGGTACCTCCAAAATATAACCCACCTTAAATACTGTTTTTATGTAAACAGGTTTTGCGGGATTATCCTCTAATTTTTCCCTAAGCCATCGAATATGTACTGTAAGGGTAGAAGCATCAACCATAGAAAAAGCTCCCCACACCTCTGACAGAAGTTTCTCTTTGGAAATTGCAGCATTTTTATGCTCACACAAATATGCCAATAAATCAAATTCCCTGAGAGAAAGTGCAACTTCTGCACCATTTTTCGTTACGGTTCTTGCACAAATATTTACTGCAATCTCTCCAAAGGTAATTACTTTTTCCTGCTCTGTGTATCCATAGGTTCTGCGCATCAGTGCGTTTACTCTGGATAAGAGTTCTTTCATTGAGTATGGTTTGAGAAGATAATCATCTCCCCCAATATCAAATCCTGTAATTCTGTCCGTTTCACTTGTTCTTGCACTGGCAAAAATCACCGGTACTGTTGATACCCTTCGAAGTTCTCTGCATAACTCAAATCCTGTAGCATCAGGCAAATTAATATCCAGTAAAATCAAATGAAATGTTTTCTCCGCCAACAACTCAAAGGCTTGCTCACTGCTTTTTGCACAAACAGCATCATATCCATGGTTCTCTAACATTTCAGCCATGATAAAGGATAAGTCCTCATCATCGTCTATAATCAAAACTCTTTTCCGCATTTTTCCTCTGCTTTCTTTACAAAACAACACTTATTTCTGTTATCAATGCCCCTATTATATCATACTATTTTGACACTGCGGATTTTTTATTGGGTATTTTCTTTGGAATTGTGTTCATAAATAACACTGCTGCCACACACCCACAAGCAAAACAACCCATTGCTTTCTTGGTGTGACTTAAAAATTTTAATTCACTCATGCTTTTTTCTGAGCCTTTAAGTAATTGCCATTCCTCTTTTGCTGCTGAAGTATTTTGCTTCCATCCTGGAAAATCGGACCATTTTCCAGGAATCAATTCCAGTATCCACGAAAAGCTTCGATAGAAGTCAAATCGTAAAGCCTTTCCACCGACACCATAGGTTACGCATAAATTTTCAACGGTTTCCATCACAGTGCTGTGGGGCTTTCTTTTGATTATAATTCGATTTAACATGGCATCTATGGTGCTTTGTTTTTGAATTACGAAAATATCTTCCGGCTCATTCAATATTCCTCGTACTTGGAACATCTGATTTTCATATTTCACATACAAATTCTCTGCCCGATAGGTACCGAAAAGCTTCTCTGCTGTTTTTTTGCCCATAAGACAGCCTTTCGTATCCTCTTTTTTCAGGATTTTTCCATAGGGAATCAAATACTCTGAGGATCCTCTGATGGTTAAAAGTGTTGTTTTGGTCTGGCGCAAGTTATCTTTATCGCTGATAAAAACATCCGCTTCTTCGCCCCAGAATGTAAAATTCATTCTTTTATCTTTCTCTAAGGTTTCCTGTTTTTCATCTATATGATTGCACAATTCTTCTTCGTAACTTCCTGTTTGATTTATTATGGTAACATAATTTTCATAACAGGCTGTTTTCTGCCAATAGGTTGTTCCTGCGATAAACAGGCAGATGGCTGACAGCAGACACATCGCACCACCGATGTATCTGCCATATTTACTCACGGGTTTTGCAGGCGTACTCGGCTGCCTGCTTCTATATAACGGTCGGAATCTGTGATGATTTTTGTTTCCAAATCTATTGCCTGCGCTGACAATGCTGCATATTTTTCATTCTTATCCAATATCTCTACTTCAATGGCTCTTGCAATATATTCTTTTCTCAATATAGTTTCTTCCTGCTCCGCCACATATATGTAGTTTCTGTCATCTTCACTGTGAATGGCACTGTAGGGAACTGCTGTATCATAGAGTTCTGACTGGTTTATTACTGTCATGGTTGCACTGTCGCCAATAGATATTTTGTCAGAGGTTAAAAGAACTGTCACCTTCAAATTTTCGTTATCTTCATTTTTCTCTAAAGATTCTACTTTCAAATCTTTCATACTATTTCCCGCGGTCTTTAAAGTAACTTTGCTTCCTACCTGCACATATTTTGCATCTTCTTTACAAATTTCTGCCACAAATCGCATGCCGGAGCTGATATCTGCCATGGTAAAACAGGCAGTATCTGTGGTTTTTTGTCCTACGGAAAGAAAGCTTTGAATAATCACTCCGGAAACGGGAGCTGTGATTTTTCCTTCTGCCTGCCTTATTTTTTCCAGTTTTTCTAACTTTCCCTTCTTTTCTTCTATAGAAATATTATTTACCTCTATAGAAGCATCTTGGGAAACCAACGCATTCTCCGCATCCTCCACCTGTCTTACGGCTTCACGTAACGCCTGCTCGTATGAAGTCTTTGCGCTGTCGTATGCTTCTTGGGCACGTTTTATTTCTGCCTGAAGGCTTTCCAACTGACTTTCCTCGCTGACTTGAGACTGAGCAACTAAGGTAGGTGTTGCTTGTGAATTTTCGGATGATACAGACTTTTCTTTTGCTTCCCCTTCACCTTGTGTCTGCTGAAGATTTTTATTTGTAATTTGTTTCTCCGTTGTTTTCTGGTAGGCATTTAAAGCTTCCTTTGCCGCTTCCAGTTCTTTTTGCGCTTTTTGCAACATAGCCGAATTTTCCTGAACCGTTCTGTTGTAATCTTCCTTAGCACGATTTTGGCTTGTTTCCTTGCTCGTTTGTGCATTTTCTTCTGTTTTCTTTGCCTGCTGGTTTTGTAATTCCATAACTTTAATTTCATTTCGGATTCCCTGCATTACTTCCTCCAACTGAGTTACATCTATCTCCGCCAACACCGCATTTTCTTCCACTTTTTCACCTTCACCGACGTACACTGTCTTTACCAGCAAATCGCTCTCTGTAAGCACTGCCAGTTCCCGGTTCTTTTCCACCATTCCCTCTGCCTCAACAATATGCTCGATTTTTTTTGCACTTGCCGTTTCCGCTGTAACCTTTGCCACTGTAAGAGAGTCTGCCACTCTGGAAATCACTGTACACAGAAACATGATAACCAGAAAAATTGTGAAACATTTTATTGCAATTTTCTTCATAAGTCATCTCTTTTCTCTTTCAATTATATGTTATCCTGACTTAACAGCCAATTTTTACTTCTGCACCGTTGCCGTTATTCCCCGCTCTAAATAATCCTGCCCATATAAAAAAACAAACAATGCAGGTAATAGTGCCACAAAAGCCGCTGCCATGGCAAACCCTGCTTTTTCTGTGCTGATTTCCGGTAAATACAATGCAAGAGACCAAAGCTCTTTTTGTTTTAAAAACGCCATGGGACGCTCTATCTGGTTCCAGCATTCTAAAAATTGTAATACCATGGCACTTATAATGCCTGCATAACCCAAAGGAACTCCTATATGGCAAAATACCTGCCACTCATTGGCTCCATCCATTCTGGCCGCTTCCAGCACTTCCTCCGGAATTCCCGCGAAGAAACGATACATTAAAAATACCGAAAAGGTAGAAAAAATTCCGGGTAATATCACAGACCACTGGGAGTTTAGCAACTGAATTTTATCCAGTACCAGATATTCAGAGAGCATTGTTACTTGAAAAGGCAGCATCATCAAAATAATATATAGAAAGTAAATCTGCTTTTTTCCCGGAAATTCATACCGTGCCAGTCCCCAGGCAGAGGGCATGGCAAATACCAGCTGTCCTATTAAAATTGTGCCTGTTATTTTTACGGAATTCCAAAACATTTTATAAAATTCGGGAGAATCCAATAGAAGTTCTATTATATTCTGTAGCGTAGGATATCTCGGTATCCAATGCCAGCCCGCCATTCCCTCTTTTCCCTGGATTACCGGAGCAATCAATTCGGATAGCTCCAACGAATCCATAAATGAACCTGATAATAAAAACAGCAGGGGACAAATGGTTATTATGGCACATAGTCCAAGAAATACTGTTTTGCATAATTTTCCGGCACATCTGGTTATTCTCAATGTTCTTCCTCCCAACTGCGATGCAGCATATACACAAATATCAATATCACCAGAAATAGTAATACTGCCGCTGCCGCCATTTTATCCATATCCAGTTCCCGAAACCAGTTATTAAACAGATGTTGTAACATATAAATACTTTGCTGAGGATAATTTCCCGCTACCAGATAGGCCTCTCGGAATACTTTAAAGGAATTTAAAAAGGAAATTACCACTATAGTAAATGCGGTCTGCTTTAAATTTGGTAATGTAATACTTAAAAATGTACGCAGTTTTCCGGCTCCATCTACCCACGCCGCCTCATAAATATTTTCCGGAATCACCGAAAGTCCTGCACTCCACAGCACCACTGTATATCCTAAATTTTTCCAGATATAACTAAATACCAATACATAAAAGGAAGCATTTGTGTTCATATAATCCACCGTATTTTGTCCCAGCCAGAGTAGTAGCTGATTCAACATACCATGGTTATCAAAAATAAGTTTCCACAATAATACAACTCCTGCCGCCGGAACTGCCAATGGTATCAAATAGGCACTTTTACACAGCTTTCCAAGACTGCCTGTTCTTTGCAGTATCACTGCTGCCAACAGTGACAATACCAAAAGCAGTGGCAGACAAACCAGTACAAAATAAATGGTATTTTCTACTGCCAGATGAAAGGCTTTATTTTCCAGGACCTTTTGATAGTTGTCAAAACCACAAAATTTGCCATCAATTTTTTGAAATGACCGGACTGCCACATCCAGAAAAGGAATCAAATAAAATACCATAACCCCTGACAGTCCGGGTAAAATAAACAAAATTCCTTTTTTTGATTTCATTATTTCACCACACTTTACTCTGCCAGATAAAGATTTACCTTTTGCATAATTTCTGTAACTGTTTCTTCTAAAGATTGTTCCTGTTTCAAATACTTCATGCCCTCCTCTAAGACGAAATCCTGTATCACCCGGTCGGTAATTACAGCTTCATTCAGACTTTCTATTTTGGACGTGAGCTGTTTTATATTGTCTTTTGATAGTTTCAAGGTTTCATAACTGATTTCTGTTCCATCTCCAAGGGTATAGGAAGTAGTTTCTTTGGCAGTATCTTCTCTGGAAAGTAATACATCACACTGGCTGTTATAAGCAGCACGATTCACCGGAAAACCACATCCACTGATTTCACCACATTCCTTGCTAAACATTATTTTCAGGAAATCTTCTGCTTCCTGCTGTTTTTCTGTGGTACTGACAATTCCCATCATAAGATATGGCAGAAAACTTTTCTGTTCCCCAGTATTCCACAATTCATTAATTCCTCCGATTTTTGCTTCTATAGACAACATCTCCCGATATCCGCTTACACTTCCTAATGTTCCAAATGCAATCTGATTCCATCCGGTAAGGCGGTCAACCACATATACTTGTGCAGTTCCACCAATTTCACAGACACTCTCAAAAGATTCGTAAAATTCTTCATATGCTCCCTGTGCTGAAAAACGTTCTACATTATAAATTGTTCTGGCAGCTTCCAGATAATTTTTTAATGATTCTTCTTGGATAGTTCCATCTTCTCCCAGCCAGTTAACGGAATCTGCCTGATACAATTCCATCAAAATTCCTTTTGCACCGATTTCCGGAAAGATGCCTCCATTTCCACCTTGTGCCAGTTTTTTTGCGTAGGCTGCCAGTTCTGGTAGGGTGGAAGCTGCAGTTACCGCCTTTTCTTCTCCTTCCACCACTTCCATCAGGAATCGGCTCGGCATACTATATGCTTTTCCATTCTTTGTATAGACCTCTTTTATATTAATAAAAAGTCCATCCTCTTTCTCTACTTTTTCTAACACCGGGCTTATATCTACCAACATTCCTTTTTGAATATAGCTTTCCACAGGCATACCATCCAGCACCAGCACATCCGGTCCTTTTCCTGCCATAATCTCTGTATTTAAGGTTCTTATTGCCTCCTCTGCCGTAATGCCGCTGTTTCCATCCATGCCGATTGTAACCTGCACCAGCACATCCGGATACTGTATTCTGTACTTTGACACCACCTGTCTGAGAAGCTCTGAATCTTCCAGTGCATAAATATTCAACTGTTTCTTTACAACTGCTTCTGCGTTTTCATCATAGGTGTATTTTAACAGTTTACTGGTTTCTCCCATATGAATTCCCACTAGATATCCTGCTTCTCCCACAGATTCTATTCCATGAAAAGATATGGTATTATCACACAGGTATGAGTTATTTGCATCTAATAATTGTTCGCTGATACTCCCTTGTTCTTGATGATAAAAAAGTCCCTGATGATTTACATACACAAGATTCCTGTCGTCTTTTTGAGTAAAGGCAATTTCAAAACAGCCATAGCCCCAACTGGTTAAAGGATTTTCCTTTATCATCTGAATTAACACATGGTCTTTTGGCAACTCGCTTCCGTCTTCCGTGCTATATATGCTTACACCTTTTTGGGTAATTGCATACAGCCGTTTTCCTTCTACTGCAAAATATTGAAGCTCTCCCTGCTCAAAACCACAGAATTTTTCCATTTCGCCGGTGGAAATATTCATTTTGTATATATTTCCCTGAATATCCTTTATAAATAAATTTCCAGAACTATCGTATGCACACTGTTCTACTCCGTGATTCATATTATATATTTGTGTTTCTGCTTCTTCTTTTCCTAAATCTTTCTGTATATTTGCCATATTTTGATTCAGCTGACTATCATCTGTATCCGGGAACTCATAGTTAAGATAGGTAATTTCTTTCTCTGGTGAAATTATTTTTAACGCCATTTTGGCAGAATTATCTTCCTGCCGGAAAGAGCCAAATATTGCTACAGAGCCATTTTCTGCCACACTGGCGGCTGAAATGTAACTGTAATTCAAATCTTCCAGCTCTGTCACCTGCCAGCTTTCTCCCTCTTTACCGGATATGGCAATATAATTTTTTCCTGTGTTATAATCGTTTCCAAAGATTTCAATACTGCCATCTTCCAGTTTTCCCATGGCAAATATATTCGTCATTCCTTGGGGCATCTCAACTTCCTCTTCCACCAGACGCCCCTGTACTGTAGTTTCTGTTTCTTCCTCTTTGGACGAGGTACCGCACCCTGTAAGTCCTGCTATCAGTATTAAAATCACCAGAACTGCCAAGTTTCTTTTTCGTTTCTTCATATGTTTTCCCACCTTTATTCCGAGAGATAAAGATTTACTTTCTGCATGATTGCACCACTTGTTTCTTCTAAAGACTGCTCGCCTTCCAGATATTTACATCCTTCCGTAATTATCAAATCTCTGATAATACTGTCTGTAATAACTGGTGTTGTCATACTTTCCAACTTTTCTGTTAAGCTATCTAAATCTTCTTGGGTCAGATTACACACGGTATAAGTTGTCATCGTACCTTCTTCTGTAGAAAATTCCACAGAAACCTCCTCTCCGTTTTCTGCATTTTCCAGTTCCCTCTGACATAATGCTTCATATGCTGCCCTATTTGTCGGGAATCCGCTTTCTGACTGCATGCCGCATTCCTTGCCAAATATGGTTTTCATAAATTCCTGTACCTGCTGTTCTCCTTCTTTTCCACTGACAACACCTGCCATCAGATATGGAACAAAGCTTTTGGCTTCCTCGTTGATAAACATACCGTAAGTTCCGTCTAACTGTTTTTCTATAGAAAGCATATCTTTCAATTCATATATATTTGCCAGTGTTCCAAAAGAAATCCGGCTTTTCTTTGTCAGTCTTTCTATTCCATAAGCTGAAAATGTTCCCAAATTATACCCATTGGTTGTAGAAAATGTATATACCTCTTCATTTCCAGCCGTTTGACTGTTACCGTTTAAGTCATACATTTCTTTTGCTGTCTTTAAGTACATTTCCAGTTTGCTCTGCTCTATCGCGCCTTCTTCGTTCAGCCAGCCCGCAGATTTTATCTGGAAAAGTTCTTCTAACATATTTGCGGCTCCATTTACTGAAAAAACTTTTTTTCCTTCTTCTTTGATGGTTTTTCCATAGTTTAACAAGCCTTCCACATTGCCTGTTTCCACTGCTTCATTGCTTCCTGCTATCAACGGAATTTTAAAACGGCAAGGCATACAATAAATGCTTCCATTGTCTTCATAGGCATTCTTAATGTTAACAAACATTCCATCTGCACTTTCTACTTCATCTAATATACTCTTTATGTCTGCTAAAATTCCTTTTTCTACATAACTGTCCACCGGCATGCCATCCAGAATCAGAATATCCGGTCCTTTTCCAGCCAGAATTTCTGTATTCAGAGTACGAAGTGCATCTTCTGTGGTAACGCCATTTTCCTCACTGATACCAATTTCTACCTGTACAAAAGTGTCCGGATTCTTGGCCTGAAAAACAGCTATTGCCTGGCGCAACAGATTAGAATCTTCCAAAGCATATACTTGCAGCTGCTTTTCTGGAACGGAAGACGCATTTTCATCATATATATATTTCAAAAGTTTTACATTTCCCATAGAATCCAAAGCAGAAATAAGATAGCTTTTTTCATTTAGCATGACAATTCCAGCCAGTGCTAATGTGGTATCACTTAAAGAACAGAATTCTCCATTAATCAACTGTTCACTGACACTTCCATTTTCCGAATGATAATATACCCCTTCATGGTTTGCATATACCAGACTGTTTTCTTCCATTCCTTTTGTCATAATTACCGGAAGATATCCTAATATAGCAGTAGGTTCTGCATTTTTCTTTGCCATTTCATTTAAAACAGAATCCTCTTCGGCCATACTGCCGTCTTTTCCGGAAAAAATTTTCATTCCACTTTCGGACACTGCATACACCCTGTTTCCTACTGTTCCAAAATATGGAATATACTCTCCATCCCCGGAATAAAGTTCTGTTAATTCACCTGTTTCTGTATTTACAGCAAAAAAACGGGATTGTAAATCTTGTATAATAAGATTTCCGTCTTCATCAAATGCCATCTGGGTCACCATACCACTTTCTGCAGAGGTATCTTCGCTTTGTGGAAGTGCAAAATCCACCTTTTGTACATTACCGTCTTTAGATACCAGCTTCAAACCTTCCGTTCCCATGATATCAGTACCTTCTTTGGCTTCATCTTCATTAAAATATCCCACATATGCTACTGTCCCGTCATTTCTAATTGCTACATTTGTTATGTAGTTAGCGTTCAGGCTTTCTATTTCTTTTACCTGCCAATTGCCGCCCTCGTCTGCAGATGTTAACAGGCAATCCTTTCCTGTCTGACTGCTAACCGCTGCCGCTTCCAGACTTCCATCGGACAACTTGGCAATACCTTTGATTTCAGCTATCCCCTCCGGCAATTCCACTTGGGATTCTATAAATCTTCCGTTCACTGCTCCTGCGCTTTCTGAGGCTTCTGTCTGCTCCCCGTTTCCATTAACACTGTTTTTTGTGCTGTCCTCATTTTCTGTGTTTCCACATGCCACAAGCCCAAACATCAAGGTTGCGGTCAATAACACAGAGAGGAACTTGTTATGTTTTTTCATAATGTAATTCTCCTTGTATTTTTCTCTTTAAATCTCTTTCAGTTTAGCAAATCTTCCTTTAAACTTTCTTTAAAATTACCTTTAATTTTCTTTTATTTTTAAAGATTGTTTTAAGAATTCTATGATATACTAGGACGTATGTGATACGCAAGTTTCAATGATTTTAGGAGGAAACTCATGAAAATTTTACTGATAGAAGACGATAAAAACCTATGTGATACGCTGGCTTTCCAGCTGGAAAAAGAGCATCACAGTGTTGAAATCTGTCACGATGGCAGAGACGGTCTGGATTTATTTTTGCAGGATGCCCACGATATTGTGCTGTTAGACCGGATGCTTCCTACCATGAATGGACTGTTAGTTTTACGAAAAGCCAGAGAACAGGGAATTCTCACTCCGGTGATTATCCTCACCGCCTTAGGTGAGCTTTATGACCGCATTGAGGGGCTGGATACCGGTGCAGATGATTATATTGTAAAACCTTTTGCCTTTGAAGAACTGTCTGCACGCATTCGCTCCATCGGAAGACGAAACGGCAGCTATAGCGAAGATAATCTATTAAGTTTTGGTGATATAACCTATGACACCGGTCTGCGAGAATTAAAAGGTCCCGGAAATACCTTACAACTTTCCGGTCGGGAAGGACGTCTGCTGGAGGTATTTCTCCAGAATCCCGAAACTTCTCTGCGCCGTATGGTGATTCTCTCCAGAGTCTGGGGAACGGATGCAGAAGTGGAGGAGGGCAATTTAGATACTTACATCCACTTTTTAAGAAAACGTTTAAAATATGTGGAAAGCCGTCTGAATTTAAAAACCATTCGTGGGGTTGGATACATATTAGAAAATTAACCCAATTTATTGGAGGACAATTTTATGTTTCAAAAATTACACAAGAAGATGACTTTGTTCTGCGTTTTTGTAACCGGTTTTATTTTGGTTGCTCTTTCCTTCACCTGCCTGTTTTTTGCAGAAAGTAATATGAAGCGAAACAACTATGCTTCCTTTTTAAAAGAAGTAAATACCATTATTCTCCATTTGCAGGGAGAAAATGCCATTTCCCATCAATGGCTGAATCAGCTGCATGATAACAGCAATTTTCAGATTTATTTATATGACAATGGACAGGAATTGTTTTACCAGCAGCTTCATGCCTCCACCTCCCAAGAAGAAAAGCAACAAAAAGAATTGCTTCTGGAGAAAGTAACTTCCATGGCAGAAACAAACTTTCAACTTAATATATTTCAAAGCACTTCCAGTCTTTTTCCGGTACACGAAGAATTTTCCTTAAAGGATGAACAGAAACAAAGCTACTATGTATCCGCCGGTGTTATTCCAAAATCCGGTGGCGATTTGAGTTTTATTTTATTATTACCTCTGAATCATCAGGAACGCCAGATTTTATCTTTGCGGCTTTTTATCACCATTGCTGATATGTTAGGAATTATTTTACTATCGGTTTTCTCCTGGTTTTTTACCGGAAAAATGTTGATTCCTCTGGAAGAAAACCGCAAAAAACAGACACAGTTTGTGGCTTCTGCTTCTCATGAACTTCGAACTCCACTGACTGTAATTATGTCTGCTTTAGAGGCATTGAAAAAAGCAGATTCCAGAGAGGAAAAACTTCATTTTGAGAAAATAATGGCGGAAGAAGGGGCAAGAATGCAGCATCTTATATCTGATATGCTGCTTCTGGCAAATTCAGACTCCAAACATTTTCATATACAGCCTGCTCCCTGTCAGCCTGACGGCATTTTATTGAACGTGTATGAAAAATATGAAACCCTTGCAAAACGCAAACATATTTCGTTACATCTTTCCCTACCGGAAGAAATGCTTTGTGACTGCACATGTGATACAGAACGTATGATACAGGTATTTTCTATTCTTATGGATAACGCCCTCTCTTACACCCCGGAAGGCGGCAGCGTAACCCTGTCTTTAAAATCAGTTTCTTCCGGAAAGTTTTGTTTTTCTGTGGCGGACACCGGTTCCGGCATAGATGATTCTGAAAAAAAGTTAGTATTTGAACGCTTTTACCGCTCGGACAATGCCCGTACAGATAAGGAACATTTTGGTCTTGGACTCTGTATTGCCAAGGAAATTATTTATGCACATAGGGGAAAAATATGGATTGAAGATAACAATCCTCAAGGAACTGTATTTTTAATAGAACTGTGATGTCCTGAAACAGGGCATCACAGCATGAATTTAAAGACCAGCCACGCAACCATTAATATGATTAGATAAATCACATTGGCTATGGTAAACAATCTAAAATATTTCTTTTTATACTCCGGTTTTTTCTGTGCCACTTGCTTATAGGAAATCAGACTTGCCATAGAAGCAATCAGCGTTCCAAGTCCTCCAAGATTAGTTCCTATAATCAATGCATCCCACTGATTACTAAATCCTGACAACAACAATGCAGTAGGAACATTGCTGATTATCTGACTGGCAAGTACTGCTGTTATCACTTCATTTCCTTTTAAAATCCCTTCCAGAAACTTACAAAAGGATGGAATTCTTCCAAGATTCCCTATAAATAAAAAGAAAAATACAAATGTCAGTAATAAGGAATAGTCTACTCTACGGAATAATTCTTTATCCAACAGAAGAATTGTTACAGATACTATTACCAGCACAATAATCCATGGCAGAATATGAGCCACTGCCAGAATACACAATACAAATAAAACTGTATATGCGATAATTTTTCCTTTATTGCTCTTTATCTCTGAAGTATTGTGCTGAAGAATATGTAAAGTCACCGGCACCTTCTTAATTCCCAATAAACTAAATGCCAATAAGACAAATGATATGATGCCATAAGGCAATATTACCGTGGCAAACTGCAGTATACCATATCCGGACTGTCCGTATAAATACAAATTCTGAGGATTTCCAAAAGGTAGTAGCATACTTCCCAAATTGGCTGCAATGGTCTGAAGCACAACCACGGGCACCAGCAATTCTTCCATTTCTGCCATCTCCAGCACTATCAAAGAAAAAGGTACAAAAGTCAGCAGTGAAACATCATTGGTGATAAACATGCTTGTAAAAAAGCACAGAAAAACTAGTACCGCTGATACGCTCCGACTCATCTTTACCTTTGTCAAAAGCGTTTGTCCCATCCACTGAAAAATTCCTATCTTTTGATATCCTGCCATCACTGACATTAAACAAAACAATAATCCAATGGTTTTGTAATCAATATAACCTGCATACTGCCCATCCGGCGGCACCATAAACACGGATACCGCCGCAAGCACTATGGCAATGACTAGTACACTTTCCTTTTTTATCCAGCCAATAATCTGTTTCGTTGCTCCTTTCATACCTTTAGCCTTTCTTATTTACTTTTCATATTTTTGAATTTGGAAGCTTTGTAACCAGGAATAATGGATTTCCAACTTTTAGCTCCAATGTTTTTTAAATACTTCTTTGTATATTTTTCTGATTTCGACGTATCCATATACTTGAATACGGTATAGGCCTGTCTATGTTTTCCACTTGCACTGGACAATCCCATGGAAAGTCCCTGTGCTGCCTCACCTGCATGGTCATACATGGAACGGATAATAAATGCATCAATCATAGAGTTAAATTCTGCCTTATAATATCCATATGCAATAGATGCCGCCTGCACATTTTCTCCTAAATCTGCTGTATATCCCTGTTCTGAAAGAATAATTCTTGTTTTGCTTCCATATGTCTTTTTAATATAATTTGTCAATGCCTCAATATTTTTCATAGTAATGTACGGTGAATTCGCACTGTTCGTTACATATTGGTTACTACTGTACGCTGAACTGGTCAACGGGAATGAATATGCATGGTATGCCAAATTCCATTTTGTTTTCGGACTTTCTTTCGCTAATGCTTTGTCAAAGGCAGATAAGAAGGTCTTTCCATTCCATCCCATCTCAGATACCGGAATTGCCCATGCATTGTCTAATGGTACAAAAATTCTTGCATTAGAATAAGATGACTTTATTCCATAACTGAACATCTGGAAAAGCTGTGCATAGGATTTTGTATACTCACTTAGGGATAAATTTCCTGCATGATTCCACATTTTCTGAGAGTTAACTTCATTTCCCAATACCCAGTTGGAAACATAACAATCTTCCTTTCCAAAAGTTTCTCCAAGATAGCAGAAAGCTGCCTCCAAGGTTTCTCTTGCCTTTTCATCTACCGTATTTAAAGCATAATAATAATATCCTTTACTTCTTGCTGCCGGGTGAATTAAGTATGAATTTTTGGCATTCCATGGCATGTAAATCATTACGGTGACGCTGATGCCATTTGCATTACACTCTTTTACGTAGCCCTGCTGAGTGTTAGAGAAATAATATGTTTTTCCATTATATTTATAAGCAGTTCCCTTGCCTTTTGTGGTAATCAAATCATTGATATTAATATTACACATGGTATTTTTTGCTCCAAGATTCACATCATTTGCTCCGTGAATTCCTTTTTTGGATGCGGGTTTTACATATTCCATCTTATTGAAAGCAATCTTCTCCGGATTACTTATGTAAGTTGGTTTACTGATAACCTTATACTTTCCATTCTGTTTTACAGCTACGGCAAATTTAGATACCACATTTACTTTATCTTCTGTGTCTAAATTGAATGTTATTTTCTTTCCTTTGAATACTTTTCCAAGTGAATTTACTGCTTTATTACCGGATGGATTCACCTTTACCAGATAATAGAAATCATCACTGCTTTTTACCTGCTTCTTGATGGTAGCTTTTATTGTTACAGTATCTTCATTTACAGCTTTTGCGGAAGTAATTTTTGCGGAATTGGAAGTTGCTTTATATTCTTTCACGGTACTCTTGACAACAGCTTTTTGCACGGCACTGTATTTTCCATAACATATCTTTCCTAAATCATCATATGCATAGGCACGAGCTTTGATATAATAAGTACCTTTTCCCGGCTGAGAAATTTCCAATTTCATCTTATTTCCCATATTATAAGTGACTGTACTTCCTTTGGAAAATTTCTTACTTGTTGAAATTACAATTTCATATCCTTTTGCACTTGCATCTTTTTTTAAATTAACTGTCAGTTTCTTACTCTTGGTGGAAACACTGTCAATCTCCAGCTTTTTCGGTGCTGCACTGATCCATTTTGCATACAAATTCACATTTCCTGCACTGCCTTTTGGAATGGACTTCACAGCCTGTCCCTGAAAGTTTCCAGTAGTATACCAACCGCCAAAATAATGTCCTTTCTTTTGTGCGGTAGGAAGGGTAATCGTATCGGTGTTAACATTATATTTCGAAGCTAATTTCTTTTCACTGATAATCTCACCGCCATTAGCGTGATATTTAATGGTATAACTATTCAGTGTCCACTGGGCCTGCACAGTAATATGGTCACCTGCCTTTATGGCCATTCTTTCGGTAATTCTTTGACCATCTGCGTTATTTTTTCGCCACTCTTTTAAAGTATAACCTTTTTTTACAGGTACCGGAAAGGTAGAACGGTACAAATATCCTTTTAACTGATTCGTCAATTCTTCCTGAGTAATCTTTCTTACTGTAGTAGAGCTTCCACCATTGTTGGGAAAAGTTCCACCGTTTCCGTCAAAGGTAACTGATGCCACAATTTCCTCTACCGGCGCTGACGTTGGTGTGGATGTAATATCTGCTTCCTGTGCTGATACTGATGTAAATACCCTCTCTCCATTCTGTACTCGTTCTGTGGATAATATCGTATCTGTCATATCGGATGCATGTACTACATTAATATCTTCTCCACTGCTGATTTGCCCTAAGGTAAGCAGTGCAAACAAACCTACAACAATCCCTTTTTTTCTTATTTGTTTTCTCTTCATAGAAATCCCCCTTTGTGATTTTAATGTATGCTCTATTATACCATATCTTTTAGTAAATAACTATCACTTTAAAATCTGCCTGTTTATAAATGTATTATGAACTGCCAAACCGAAAATTCCTTGTTTTTCCTTCTCCACCATGCTAGTATAAATTCTGAAACACATACTATTTACTTACGAACCCGGAGGTTCCCCATGAAATTTCAAAAGAGAGAGACCAGTTGTTTTCTTGAAAGTTATCAGGGAAACGATTCTAATATAACTATCCCCGCCTATAATGAAGCCCTGCCGGTAACGAAAATCGGAGCAAAGGCTTTTTTAAGCTGTAAAAGTGTTGTTCATTTGACTTTACCGGAAACCATTGAAGAAATCGGCGACTGGGCTTTTGCACATATGAAAAATTTAAAAACCCTTACATTACCGGCTCATCCTATTACTTATGGAAAAAATGTTTTTCTGGATTGTATCAATTTATCGGAAATTCACATTTTACAGGACAATTCAAAAAATTCCGGATTGCCTTATTTTCTAGCTTCTTCTGTTACAATGTTAAAAAAACCTTCTTTGTGTTCTCCTGAACGCGCCGGGAATTCGCAACATCACATGAACTGGATGGAAGACTATGATAAAACTTTGATTCAATTTCTTTCTGAGCCGGATAATATGGGATTTGAGCCTGTATTTATTGGCTGGTTCAGTGTAGAGGATTTGGATTCCCAGACTCAGAGATTTACCGGAAAGCGACAGCAGGAAAAAACTTTTCTTGCCTTTCAACGGCTTCTCTATCCTGACTTTCTGGCTGATTCCACCAGAAAAATATTATATGACTATCTGGCTGACCATATGCCGGAAGGCGCACAGGCACAGGAGCATACCATTCCTTTTTCTATGCTGTGTAACGAATTTCGGGACGATATACGTTACCTGAAAATAGTGGCAGACACCGGATATATTACTGCCCGGACACTGCCTTTATTACAAAAGGAACTGCAAAATGCTGCGCCGGAAATCATTGCATTTCTTCTTCGGTATCAGCAGAATTTCACAAACTCTATGGATTTCTTTTCGGGGTTGTCACTTTAACTTTGCTACGTAACATAAATAGGAAGGAAGCCTTTACATTACTTACAAGACTTCCTTCCTATTCTTTTTAACCAATCAGTACTTTCTTTCCCTGAAATGCGAATCCATATTTCTTTATTTTATCCTTTGAAATTCCTTTTTCCATCAAAGCTGTAGCATACTGCTTTTTCTCTATCTGAGCCAGAGCTGCTGACACGGTATCTGAAAGTTCTCCATCCTCTTTATCATAGACTTTAAACTCCAGAGTAATAGCATCATCTTCCACATTTCTAGGTTCCAGTACTACATCATATCGCCCAAAACCACTTTCGCGATTTGACGTAACAATATATCTGTCTTTCAAATCCACTATAAGTCCCAGCACAAATCCATGATTGAACCATTCCTCAATCATTTCTTCAAACATCACTTGCACTTCCAGATTTGTCAATTTCAGTCCGTAACAGTAACGATTTCGTTTTTCATTAAAAACGCAACTTTCTGCCTTTAAATAACCACTTGCAAGCAACAAACTCCATATGGATGTTTCTTTTTTATCCAACTGTTCAAAAATAATCTGCTCATCCAGTTCTGTGTAAACAATATTTCCCTGCAGTAAATCCTCCATAATTATTTTCACATTATAACTTCCCCTTTGAATCAGACGTCCAACCAAACTGTTTGAACTGGTATTCGCCCAATATGCTGCTATCTTTCCTGTATCAAGAAAATTTATAATAGACCACGGATTATAAATATCTGCCTGATTGCCAAACACAAAACCATCATACCATTTCTTTACTTCTTGCTTCCTATCTTCATAGCCAAAATCTTCTAATGCCAGAAATACTTCTTTCTCTGTAAAACCAAAAGAAGCAGCATATTCATCAGAAGTTGTGGTAACAATCTTCAAATTATTCAGGTCTGAAAAAACAGATTCCTTGCTAACCCTTGTAATTCCTGTCATAATAGCACGTTCCATATAAGGATTATCTTTAAATGTAACATTAAAAAACCCTCTTAAAAATCCTGTCAGTTCTTTCGAATAGCCATTCACATATGCTTCCTGCATCGGTGTGTCATATTCGTCTAAAAGAACAATCACTTTTTTTCCATGGTGTTTTGAAAGATAATGAGATAAACGGTTGAGTGTCATTGTAGCAAAAACATCAGATACAGCATCTTTTTTTTCGATTGTTTCTCTTATATAATTTTTCTCATTAGATGTTAGAAGACTGCTCTCCAACAAATAGTGATAATCGTCATACAAATCAGCAATCATTCTGCATATTTTTTCTCTGGCAGCCGGAAAATTGTCTTCTTTAATATTAGAAAAAGACAAACTAATCACAGGATATGTCCCCTGCATTTTTTTGTATGCATCCTCTTTCCAGATAGAAAGTCCTTCAAACAAATCAGAACGTTTCTCATATCTGTATGAAAAAAACTGTTCCACTGTGCTCATAGTCAAAGTTTTACCGAAACGCCGTGGACGAGTTATTAATGTTACTTCATCTCCACTTTCCCACCACTCACGAATAAAATTTGTCTTATCCACATAAAAAGCTTTACTTTCCCGCAATTTTTCAAAATTCTGTGTTCCAATTTTTACTGTAGCCAACCTTTCAGCTCCTTTCTTTAAAATTATTTCTCCTCTTTCGTAAACTCAAACAAATCCCCAGGCTGGCAGTCCAGTACTTCACATATTGCATTCATTGTTTCAAAACGAATCCCTTTCATTTTTCCTGTTTTCAAATTAGATAAATTAACATTGGACATTCCTACTTTTTGTGCCAGTTCATTTAGCGACATTTTTCTGTCTGCCATTACTCTGTCTAAGCGAACTATAATAGCCATCTTTTTTCTCCTTATGCAATCGAATCTGAATCTTCCTGTAACATAATACCATATTTAAAAATTTCTCCAATTAATCCAAACACCACACCCATAATTAAAATATACAAATTCATGGCAGATATCTTACCTGCATAATGACCAAAGGTTACAAAGGAACCCACCATGCCAATTACCGGTGAAAGCAACGCCAAAGCAATACATAAACCTGCCATGATCCGTAACATAACTACAGACTTTTTTGTAAATGGCGAATTTCCTTTTTTTACTGTTAATAAAATTAAGTACAACAATATAAGAATGCTTTCAACAATTAAGCAGTTTATGGTTTCTTTTATTTTGCTGATTATTGTAACTGCCTTGTAGTTAGTATTTCCATCCCAGTCATAAAGACCATAGTTATTATAATCCACAACTCCATATTCTTTGCCCTCTATATAGAGCCTGTATTCCTGCGATTGATTCGCTCCTGTATCACTCAATTCTATTTGAAATACCGATGCATCTTTTGTTATACATACTACTGTTTCCACAATATTTGCCAATGCAAAAATTCCAAGAATAATGCATATGGCAAGGGTAATTATTGTATCCACTCTCATACCATTTTTAAGCTTTTGAAGTGATTTTTCCATAAATGACCTCCTAGTAATGTTTTTGCAATTAATCGTATGTATATTATACATATCTCCCCTTCCTGCGTCAACCTTTTTTTAAAGTTTTGCTTTAAATATATAAATTTTTGTATTAATATTTTAAACTTTAAATCGAATCTCATTTTCCCCTTGCACCAATCATTTTCCGCATATTATAATAAAAAGAAGCGTGTCTGTTACACGTATACTATCGAAAGAAAGGTCGTACATACATTATGAATAAAAAAGATATTCTGGAACTTAAAAGACGTTTTAAAAAGGACGCCTGCACTTTTACAAGACTTTGTGGCTGCTATGTGGATGCAGACCGCAATAAAATCACCACATTTGGAGAAACATTTTTAAATTTAGAAGAAGAAGAATTTTATAAATATCTGGAAATTGCAAAAAAAGTACTGTCCGGTACTGTGGGAAATAATATTCTGAATCTGGAATTTCCTTTGGAGGAAGAAGGAAGTGGCGGTAAACAGCAGTTTCTTATGGGATTAAGAGCTTCCGCACTGAAAAACGAAGAATTGATGGATGCCTTTTTTGATTTGGTGATTGATAACTACAGCTATCCGGGAAACTACCTTATTTTGGTGTTCCATGATGCTTATGACGTAATGACAAAAACTTCTGACAACAACAAATTAGATGAATCCGAAGAAGTTTACGAGTATTTGCTCTGTGCCATCTGTCCGGTTGCACTTTCCAAACCGGGACTGGGCTACCGTGAAGACGAAAACCGCATTGGACCGCGTATTCGCGACTGGGTTGTGGGCGCTCCTGACACCGGATTTGTTTTCCCTGCTTTCTCAGACCGCAGTACTGACATTCATTCCTGCATGTTCTACACCAAAGATGCCAAAGCACCACACAATGAATTTGTAGGCGGTGGCTTAGGATGTATTGCAAAATTCACTGCCACCGAACAGAAATTAACTTTCCAAAGCATTGTAAAGGAAGTAATCGGAGAAGATGACGAAGAATCCAAAGGAATGTTTTTAGATATTCAGGATAGTTTAAATGATTTAATTCCTTTTACCGATGACGAAACCGTAGAGCCTGAACCTGTTCCGGTCACTCCTAGCACTATATCTTCCGTGCTTTCCAACAGCGGTGTACCGGAAGATCAGGCACAGGTTATCGAAAAAACTTATGAAAATATTTTTGGTGAAGAAGTTCCTTTAGCAGAACATTTAGTAGACCCAAAATTACTGGAAGCCAATGTGAAAAGAAAAGAAAAATTAGAACTGGTTCATCAGGTAGAAAACTTAAGACAGCAGCTGGAAGAAACTCGTTCTGTACCTGTGGAAGACAGCGATGACGATGTACCTGCTACCAAGACTTATGATGTTATACTGCGGGTAAAGCCTGAAAAAGTAAGCCAGATTCACTCTCAGGTAATTAATGGACAGAAATGTCTGGTGATTCCGATGGAGGAGGATGAACACGCGGCGGTCAATGGGGTGAATACTACGGTGTAATTTGACACAGAATGGTGGGCGGTTCATATTGGTGGGAGCATATCGCACAAAGCATTGGGGTGGGGAGGGACGGTTACGATAGGTAAGAACTTCTATTTGGTATCCCGATGTAGTGTGTTGGTAAACGGTCGTAACCGGTGCAAACTCGCCATCCATGGCTCGACTTGCACCTTTCCCGGACGTCCTGTCCGGGAATTACTAGGTTGTGACGGGATACCAAGAAGTTCTAACCTATCTCCACAGTCCCTCCCCACCCCAATGCTTTGTGCGATATGCAGCCAACCTTATGGAAACTGCCAGATATTTGAGTTGGAAATTGCAGCGGGCGTATTTTTAGGACAATGTTTTATTTACTGTTTTCCACAATATATATGTCGCTCAACAATTCTCTCTGTGGCTGGGGGGGATATTTGACTGGAGTGTGTCAATTACTGTGGCTGGGGGCACTGTGGAGGGGGATTAGAAGTTCTTGGTATCCCCTTCATACACTAGTAATTTCCGGACAGGACGTCCGGGAAAGGAACACCTGAGCCATGGATGGCGAATGTGTTCCGGTTACGGCACGTTCGCCATCCCCTTCCCCGGGGATACCCTAGAACTTCTTATCCCCCGGAACCGTGCCACCAGCCACAGTAATTGACACACTCCCGCCCAATACCTCCCCCCTAATACCCTCTCTCCCTCAACTCTGACACCAGCTCTACATAAAATTCCCGCACATCAAATCCTCTGAAATTCTCTCTGTTCAAATCTATCATATCTCCATGGGAAATTCCACGCTTGCCTCGTACGGTTAGAAAGCGATAATTTTTTCCCCATGGAAAAGACTTTTCGCCCACAAGTCCATCGTTATTTCCATCGAAATATTTTACAAATAAATTTGTCAGGTTCAATGGAAAGCGACCGCCCCTTGCCACATTTAGTTTAGAACCCACGCTTTGATAATATACCTTTGGACTGTCTATAACTTTTTCATTCATTTCTTTACAGGCAGAAGCTGTTAAATCTGTCACCGCCTCCAAAAAATCAGGATTTTTATCTCCCAACTCTTTCAATGCGCTATTGTATACTTTTGCAATTCCCTGCTTCTGGGCTTCCGGTATATTTGACAATAAATAATCTGCAAATTCACAGCCTCTATGAGGTGTGTTAATGGTAGTAAGGCTGACTACATATTCTTCTGCACCCAGCATGGATATGGCATATCTGCTGTCCAGACCACCCTTGGAATGGGCTATGATATTTACCTTGTTACATCCTGTTTCTTCTACAATTTCTCTGATTCTGTCTGCAAGTTCCTGACCACACTCTGCTACACTGGCAGCAGACTGCTGATTTCCATAATAAATTGTTGCACCATTTTCTTCTAACTGTTTTGGAATCCTTCCCCAGTAATTAAAATATCTGAAATCCCTGAAAAACACGCCATGCACCAGTAAAATCGGATATTTTGTAGCACAAATCCGCTCCGATTTCCTTGACTTATTTACCAGTTCCTTCTGATGTTCTGTCTTTACCTCATCTCCTGCCACTTGCAGTATTTTTCCTAATGCAATTAAATTCGCAACAGGAACAAAACCACATACAATACCAATAATCCTCCACTTCATCCCCAACTGTGCCGAGGTTGCGTAAACGCGAATAATGCCATTCCAGAACACAATACATTCCACAAGTATAATCAGTAAAATATGGAATAGCCAGTCTTTCCAATTACTCATAACTGCAAAGGCATTCCTCC
Source organism: Lachnospiraceae bacterium (assembly GCA_017408735.1). Taxonomy (GTDB): domain Bacteria; phylum Bacillota; class Clostridia; order Lachnospirales; family Lachnospiraceae; genus RUG11237. The sequence goes on along the minus strand of JAFQUB010000010.1, from coordinate 68,233 downwards.
ACAAAAAAGCCATTAAAATATGCCCTACAATAATCAGTATGGCGGACGCTAAAAATGCATACAACAATTCACATCCATTCTGACAGATGCGAAGCCTTTTATTCTTTATTTTCCTTGTGTAAATTGCAGGAATTATATTTATAATTGCAAACAGCAAACACAATATTGCCAAATATTTCACAGGCATTCCCTGTTTACCCAACCAATAGCCACAGGCAACACTGGCAATTATAATAACATCTGCTATTCTCATTAACCATTTCTCCAGTTTCCTCATAAGTACCTCCATGCTTTACTTTAGCCTTGTTACAGAAAAGCCTCCGTCATTCCTTCATACCCGTATAATTTTACCACTGTCTTCAATCCGTCTTCCACTTCTTCTCTGGAAAAATTACAAGAATCCAAAAAGTCATTACTCTTTTCATTGAGATACTGGTAAAACAATAATGCCACTAAAAAGTCCTGTTTATTTTCTGTGTTCAGCCCTTCCAACATTTCATTCTCCGCATTTTCCACCAAAGAATTATCCACTAATTCTTTAAGCCCCGAAAGCTTTTCCGCCGCCTCTTTATCTAACTGTAAATCCTCTGTTTTCTCCAAATCAATATTACATAAAAGCTTAATTAAGGTACGAATCATTTCGCGAATCATACGCATAATGTAGTCATTTTGAAACATTTTTGCGTTTCTCCTTTCATTGAGATGTAGTGCATTTTGAATATAGTATAGTTTTCTTGAGATGGCAAGTGTTTTTTTGATGTGGCTATTTGAGATTTGTGGGTTGACAGGACGCCCATGGCGAGGACAAAATCTAAATTTCCAATTGCCAAATTCAAACTAAGTGATTTTCAAGAAATATCAAATGTCAGATTACTTCAATTCAATCTTAGCCCCTTCCAAAATGTTTCAAATTTCAAAATTGTTTCATTCAAACTTAGTGGTTTCCAAGGACAGCTCATAAGTGGTACAAATTCTTCCCAGAAAGGCAATTTAAGAGGCGTTTTTAGCGGATGGAAAATCCACTGTCTACGAAGACTTAAGCTCGACGGCTCGACCGAGAGTTTTAGTCGTAGTTGACAGTTAGTTTCCAGTAGCGTTGCCTCTGCCTTTCTGGGAAGAATTTGTACCACTTATGAGCGTACTGTACTCGCCAACCACTAATTTTGAACTGCAATCAATAACAACAGAACGCAGATGCCATTTCCACATCTGCGTTCTTCTTTATACAAAAGTCTATTTCACCTTTTTCAATTTTTTCTTAACTACATATCCTGTCTTATTTCCGGCTTTTACTTTTATCCATGTCTTTTTCTTGCTGTCTTTTACTTCAGAATCTACATAAACTTTTACTTTCTTTCCTTTGGACAGAGTTGTAAGCTTTTTAGATTTATCGGAAGCGGATTTGTATAAAACTGTTTTGGATGTTACCTTGTAGGTTGCATATCCGTTTACAATTTTAAAGGTAACTGTTTTTGTTCCGGTATAATTGCCTTTTCCGGTAATGGTAATCTTTCCGGTACCTGCTTTTTTGTTGTTCTTATAGGCTACTTTATAATCTGTATTTTTCTTTAAGGTTTTGCCCTGATATGTAACTTTTACGTTTGGCTTCAACGCTTTGCCATAATAGTACTGAGTAGGCACTTTCGCGACAACTGCTTTCTTTATGGAAACTTTTTTCGGTGTCGCTGTCGGTGTTGCAGTCTTTGTAGGTGCTACTGTTGCTGTCGGTTCCGGTGTCGCTGTTGGCGCTTCTGTTGCTGTCGGTTCCGGTGTTGCTGTTGGCACTTCTGTTGCTGTTGGTTCCGGTGTTGCTGTCGGTGCCTCCGTTACCGTTGGTTCCGGTGTTGCTGTTGGCGCTTCTGTTACCGTTGGTTCCGGTGTCGCTGTTGGTGTTTCCGTTACCGTCGGTTCCGGTGTCACGGTTGGTGTTTCCGTTACTGTTGGTTCTGCCGGTTTTTCTTTCCATTTTGCATAAACAGTAAAGTTTTCTAATACTCTGCCTGAAAAATCTTTTGGTTCAAAGTCATAAATACGCTTTGTAAAATCAGAATTTCTATACCATCCTTCAAAAATATAACCTTCCCGTTCCGGCTCCTCAAATACAATCAGACCATTTTCTGCTGTAAAAGTATCTATATTTAAGTCGGAATTAATACCGCCATTCAGCTGATAATTAATTGTGTAAGTATTTAATGTCCATCCCGCATAAACTGTAATTGCTTTTTCTAATGTATTGGTAGCGTCCTGACTTACCGGTACGGTACACTCCTTGTCCATATACCATCCATTAAAAGTGTAATATTCTCTGTCATTCGGAACAATATTTACCGGAATTTCATCGCCTGAATCTAACGTTTTAACCTCTATTACTTCTCCGTCATAGTCCTGATAAGAAACAGTAACAGGACCCACAACTGTTTTTACATTTTCTACGATATCGTCCAATTCTTCCTGACTTCCGGCATAGAGAATATGTTTTTTCTCACGGTCTATAACTGTTTGAACCACTTCCGGAAATTGCTTATTTCCAGTTAAGCTTATCACTTCTTCATCTGCAATCCATCTCTTGCCGTCCAAATCTGTATTTGCCGACCTTTCCAGATTATAATAGTAACTGTAAACAGCACCATACTCGTCATTTTTAAAATGACTCACAACTTCATTTCCATCCGGATTATAATTCTGCTGAAGGGCATATAAAAAGCGTTCAAACTTTGCTAATTTGGTTGAAGGTGTTGGTATTTCTCCGGCTGTATACTGATGCATGGTTTTAACAAAAGGCTCCCAGCCAATATCCTGTATTATTGTTCCGAAAATATAAGTCAGTGCATCATGGTAACTGTCATTGAAATCTCCTTGTTCAGAATCATTCCAGATATCATCTGCAAGCCACTTGTCGTAATTCTTCTTGTAATGCTTAATCATTTCCTTCAAAGACCCTGCTTCGTAACCGTCTATCACTGTTTTTACATCTGTATTATCTAACACATAGAGCATTTTTGTATTTGCCCAGAATTCATCATGGAAATCCCAGCCTAAGTTTTTGTGTTCCCCTGTTTCAATATTAGAAATATTATCAAAGTCATGTCCTATTTCATGAAGCCATCCAAAATTAACCGCACCGGTTTCCATATAAGTCTTTAATGCATTCACCTGACTGCCACTTAAAATTACAGAATTTCCTGCAATCGCCCCGTATCTTTGCCATGTTGGCTGAAAGCTTTCAATCATATTTATCTTGTCCCCATAATAAGGAGCACTTCCGGTTAAATTATAATATGCTTCATAGGTCGCCTGCAAATCATCTAAAAACTGCTGATATTTTTCATCAGAAATTCCTGAATCTTTCACAGTTTCCGGTGTAAGACTTAAACGAATCTTTTCTGTTTCTCCAATAATTCTCTTATCTTTATCCACATCAGTGTATGTATATTCTTTAATACAAACGTCATCAAAATAAACAGTACCACTGGTTTCGTTCATACCACAGTAAATTCTCACATTTCCTCTGGAACTGGTGTAAAAATACAACTGCATTGTAGTCCAGTCAAAACTTTTTGTTTGAAATGCATTTACATAATCCAACGCATATGCACTGCCACCTACAACATCGATATAAGCGCCATCACTATACACATTATCAACTGAAATATTTTCACCTTTTACTCTTGCTGTCATTACATATGCTGTATTAGGCTTTAATTGCAAATCCAGCTCAGCATTTCCCCACCCTATTTGATTTTGGCTTATTTTCAAAGCTTTATTACTTGAATCATCCGGTCTTTGGGCAATTTCAGCACCATTGCGTAATTCCCATCCGGCCAAATTTGTTTCAAAATCTTCAAACCATGCCTTAGCCTCTGCCACTTTCGGCACAATCAACGTTCCCACGCAGGTAGCCGTCATCACAGATGCCATGGTAAAAGCAACCCACTTTTTCATCAATCGTCGCAATATTGTTCTTTTCATATCGTTCCTCCTTAATAATTGAATTTTTATTACAATTTTATTATACATTTTTTTCAAATTTTGTACACTCATTTTCAAAAAAAACTGCTTTTTCGACACTATTAACACTTCAACGCCTCATGCAGGCATAATATTTTCATGACTGCACGCAAAAAACTGCCGTACCAGACATAAATCTTCCTTCTGTCTGGTACGGCAGTTTTCTTTTATATCATAGCCTTATTTACTTAATAATTAATGATGGAATAAACGAATTCCTGTAAATGCCATTGCCATATCGTATTTATCTGCACATTCGATAACAAGGTCATCTCTTACAGAACCGCCTGGCTGTGCGATGTATTTTACACCACTCTTGTAAGCTCTTTCAATATTGTCTGAGAATGGGAAGAATGCATCGGAACCAAGTGTTACGTCTTTATTTCCATCTAACCATGCTCTCTTCTCTTCTCTTGTGAATACTGCAGGTTTTACTTTAAAGCGTTTCTGCCATTCACCTTCGCGAAGTACATCTTCATATTCATCTCCAATGAACACATCAATTGTATTATCTCTGTCTGCACGTCCTAAAGAATCTACAAATTCAAGGTTTAATACCTGTGGTGCCTGACGAAGATACCAGTTATCTGCTTTCTGACCTGCAAGTCTTGTACAATGTACTCTGGACTGCTGTCCTGCACCGATACCGATTGCCTGTCCGCCTTTTACATAACATACAGAGTTGGACTGTGTATATTTTAAAGTGATTAATGCAATCTTCATGTCGATGATTGCTTCTTCCGGAATGTTTTTGTTCTTGGTAACTACATTAGATAATAATTCTGCATTGATATCTAATTCGTTTCTTCCCTGTTCGAAAGTGATTCCGTATACCTGTTTTCTTTCTAATTCCGCAGGAACATAAGCAGGGTCAATCTGAATAATGTTGTAGTTTCCTTTTTTCTTTGCCATTAATAATTCCATAGCTTCTTCTGTATATCCAGGAGCAATTACACCGTCAGAAACTTCTCTTTTGATTAATCTTGCTGTATCAGCATCACACACGTCAGATAAAGCGATGAAATCACCGAAAGAAGACATTCTGTCTGCACCTCTGGCTCTTGCATAAGCACATGCTAATGGAGATAATTCTCCCAAATCATCTACCCAGTAGATTTTTGCTAAAGTGTCATCCAATGGAAGACCTACTGCAGCACCTGCCGGTGAAACGTGCTTGAAAGAAGTTGCAGCAGGAAGTCCTGTTGCTTCTTTTAATTCTTTTACTAACTGCCAACCATTGAAAGCATCTAAGAAGTTGATGTATCCCGGTTTACCGTTTAATACCTTTACCGGTAAATCGCTTCCGTCTTCCATGTAAATTCTGGATGGTTTCTGATTTGGGTTACAACCGTATTTTAACTGAATTTCGTTCATGTGTTTACTCCTCCTATTTGTTCTTGTTGATGATTCTTGTTTCGTAGTTTCCTGTTGCAATATCAATAAATCTTACAAACAAGGATACTTTGTTTTCTTCGTTTAAGCTTGTCCATACCATGTTAGTAAATTCATCAATATCGTTAGAAATTCCTACTAATTTTGGTTCTCCTTCAAAGCTTGGAAGTGGATTTCCGTCATGCATATAAGTATGAATGAAACGTCCTTCTCCTGCTACCGGATTGTCGTATGTGTATGTATAACGGTCGCAGCAGTCCGGATTTCCGTTGTTGCTCTTTAAAATAGACATAGCAAAATCATACTTTCCGCCTTCCACATGCATTACACCGGAAATTCTAGGTGTGTAGTTTGGAGCATCCGGTTCAAATTCACGGCATCTTAAAGACTGTTCAAAAGTAAGTTCTTTGTCCATTCCATCATAAATTGTGTCTGTCTGGTCACCATTTGTTACGATGGTTCTGTTTCCCAGAACTCTTACAGGTGCATAAATGATAAGACTTGGATCTTCTAATTTTGATGGATCAAAAGCTTCTGTTCTGATACCCTGTCCTTCTTCTACAAACACACGGTTTCTGCTGTTTGAGCTTCTTCCCATGATAAAATATGCAGTAACTGCTTTGGTTCCGTCTTCTGACTTACCAATTACAATTCCACGTCCCGGGTATTCATTGCCTTTCAATTCCTGTTCCAGTGATAACATTTTCATCTTCTTACCTCCAAATTTATGATTTTCGTGTGTAACAATAAAAAGCCATCCAGTTTCCCGTATTATCGCGGTACTCGCGTAAAAAAACCGCCTGGACGCACCTTTACCATGCTGCCCAGGCGGTCGGCTTTTCTACTCTTAATACACTCCCTGTAGGTAATCCTACACAGTCTTTCTGTTTCCGCCAGTCGTGTATCTACCTATTATATTAATGGAGCTTTCGGGAAAATGCAAGCAGATTTTTCCCCCTTTGCAAAATCTATACAAATTCCACATGAAAAAGCCATTTTTGCCAAATATTAAAAGCTTTTTGTCTATTTTAATCCATTTTCATAATCTTTTTTCAAGCGATGTAATCCACCTCCACAATGAATAAATATTCCTAAATATATCAGAAAAAGAATTACATAAACTACCAAAAATGCAAGTGCATGCATTTTATCAGAACCATCTTTCGTCCATTGGTGACTCATATAGATAATTTCCGGTATGATGCAACAGAAAAATGCTATGATAATTGGCAACATTCTTCTTTTAAATACTCTATTTATCAGTTCAATTTTTGATTCCTTATCCGTAAAAATTGTTGGCTCTTCCTCCTCTAAAGAAGCTGATTTTCTAAAATAACTCCATTCAAACACGTCAAACATATACTCCCAGCCAGTATCCTTATATAACTGAAGATAATCTGCTTTATCTTGCTTTCTTATATTATCATTAAAATCCAACTGATAAACCACATCTTCCGGTTCACATGCTTCAAAATAATAGAAACCCGGAAACTGAAATCTTACAAACTTAAATCCAGCCTTATGCTGTTCTCGCAAAAATTCTTCTTCCTTATCATAATCAGCAATGGTAAACATGCGAAATACTCTTTTTACCTCATTTTTATTCATCAGCCATTTCTCCTTTGCTATTCTTATATAACCGTTCAATTCGCTTTAGCTCAATATTTAAAATTTCTGTTCCTAACTCTGTAATCTTATACAGCTTCCTTTTTTCTTCTTCCCTGACAAACTGAATCAATCCATCCTTCTCCATCTTAGAAAGACTCCCATACATGGTGCCAGCCCCAATGACAATTTCACCGCCAGTCATCTGTTTTACTTTCTGTATAATGTTGTACCCATGCATTTCCTCCCGCAGACAAAACAAAATATAAAAACCCGTTTCCGTCATAGGAATATACACCCGTTTAATCTTTTCCTCCACGTTACCTCACCTCCATTATCGCATCACAATGTATCGTAGTGTGATATATGTTATGTTCACTATATCACACCGCGATATATACTTCAAGTCCCTATTTTAAAAATAATGGGTTTATGCCGTTGCCAAGCACAGCCCCCAATAGATAAAGAAGCTTTCAGAGCTGTTTGTGTCTGCTCTGAAAGCTTCTTTATCTATTGGGGGCGTACTGACACCGCATACAATCCCATATTTTTATTTTCCTCTTGAAACTCTAAAGTATTTAAAGTATAATTAGAACGTAAAAAACAAGCAGATACCCATTAGACGGTTGAGCCATAATAAGGGTTAATGGCTAATAAATTTAATTACTAACACAAAAATGACCGCTTATGACTGAGGGCGGTTATTTTTGTGCTAAAATTTATCTATAATGCGTACTATGTATGTAGCAAATAAGCTACTTACAATTCTGCCTAAAATTCCAACGACAAAATCTATCACTTATATAATCTCCTTTCTTCGATATTTCCTTGAAAGGATTTCTATATAAACTAAATGTCACCATTTAGACGTGACTCAAACCGCCTAACCATCTCTATCTAGCCAAAATAAAAATGTTGGGTACTGCTTGTATATAGTATTATAAATAATGCACATAATACTGTCAACTAACCAAAACTCAAATATGCATCTTAAACCCCACGCTCATCAAATTCCGGAATAAAGCTTTCTTCCGCTGCTTCGCCCTCCTGAATAAATCCATTCTCTATTCCCAGTTCTACAGCATAATCCACTACTTCTTCATATTCTTCTATAGTAACCTTTCGGTTCAACTCAGGATAAGAAGCCACATGAGGGAGCGGAGTATACTGATTCATAATGCTGATAAATATCCGATTTCCATACTGCTCCAGCAAATACTTCAACACTTTCTTGGAATCTTCCACGCACCCCGGCAATAGCAAATGACGTACAATCACGCCCCTAATCATCACCAGTTCTTCCCCTTGCTCACTGCGGGCTTGGTATTCTTCGATTCCAATTTTTCTTCGCCCATCACCTTCTACAACTCCGCTCTCTGCTCCAACGGATTCCAACGCAAACTCCATTTTCCCTGTTTGCCTTACCATTTCTTCAATAGCTTCTTTCGCTCGTTGAAAATAGTCCGGTGCGTGGGAATACCTTTGACTTAACTCGCTATCCACATATTTTAAATCAGGGAGATAAATATCCACATATCCCTCCAGAAGCTTCAATGTTTCCACATTTTCATAGGAGCTTGTATTATATACTACCGGTAAATGTAAACCATTCTCTTTGGCTTTCTTTAACGCTTCTACGATTTGTGGTACGAATTGCCCCGCTGTAACCAGATTTATATTATTTGCCCCTTTTTCCTGCAGTTCTAAGAAAATTTCTGCCAGCCTTTCTATAGTAATTTCCTTCCCGACCTCTCCATTGGCTATGTTATGATTCTGACAAAAAACACAATGAAGTGCACAACCAGAAAAAAACACGGTTCCAGACCCTTTGCTACCGGAAATGCAAGGCTCCTCCCACATATGTAGAGCTGCTCTGGCAACTTTTACTTTAGAAGTCTGCCCGCAGATTCCCTTTTCACCACTATTCCTATCAATACCACATCTGCGAGGACACAATTTGCATGTACTCATAAATCCTTTATTGTCTATCATCTTCATCCCTATTTTCTAAACTGCTCTGAATCATCAACCTCTGGCACTCTCCTGAAACTTCATCAACTCTGCCGTCATCTGCTTGGCAGAAATAGAATTTTGAATCCAGTCAATTAAACTGGTAATAACATATACAACAAAAATACTGATTGCTACAGGAATGATGATTTTCGGTTGCTTCACTACATCGTTCTGATTGTAAAATGCAACAAATAATACAACAACTTCAATCAATATAAACTGTACTATCTTCCGGAACAGAAGTTCCTTTACCTTCAACTCCCGTTTGGAATACATCACGATATTAGGCAAAGTTCCCGCTGCCCCATAAATTAAGGGTGCCGCAAAAGCATCATAACCAAATCTGCTATCCGGTGCAATCTGCAATCCCATAATTAATATAGCCACATTAATCAATGCTACTACCGAAAAATACGTTCTGATAAAATCTATAACAAACTCTTTTCCATGCATTAGGAAACACCACCCTTCAATGCTTTTTTCAATTCCGGCACATATTTTCTGGAAATAATAATTTCTTCGCCACTCTGTAAAACAGCCATAAACCGACCGTTTAAAGCCGGTTTAATCGATTGCACTTTCATCAGATTCAAAAGAAGCGACTTGGATACCCGAAGAAAATATTTTTCCCTCAGAAGTTCTTCTAATTCATATAATCTCTGTTTCGTTTCATATACTTGTTTCTTCGTATAAAGAAAAACTTTATTGTCCACCGCTTCAATATAAAGGATATCCAGAACCGGTACTTCATATTGTTTTCCTTCCTGCACGCCGGTTAGTTGCCCCTGTCTGGTTTTGACAAAGGCAACTATTTCCCGTACTTCTTCTGTTATTTCATGACAGCGGATTTCTATCTGTTCCGTCTGCTCTTTCGCTATTCTAAGTAATTTAAGCTCCATTCGTTACTCCACTTCATAATAAATAAATCAGAGTTCTTCGAACCACGATTCTCTAATAACATTCTTTTATTACTACCGTTCCTTCATCCTTCAAATAACAATTAAAGTAATCAAGAATAACTCCGTTCATGGTAGTAATGCATTCTGTTGCATCCACTTCACCCACCCCCAAAAGAGAGGCAAGGACTGGTGAAAACAAAGGCAAATCCGTAAAATTCATATGTCCGCTTCCCTCAAAATACGTATACTGTCCGTCCATCGCATTTTCAAGTACCACATTGTTTACATAGAGAAGGTTAGCTTCATCACTCAATTCCTGATGTGCCTGACTGTTAAGCGAAAGCAATGGCACCGGATAATTTTCCTCATAGTATTCATACACGCCATTTTCATAATCAAGTTCTTCACCAAGCATTGTTCCGTCAAGATCAATAACCGCATCAATGTCATCTCTCGTTCTTCCTATAGTCACACTGGCTGCCCCACCGAGAGAATGTCCCATGACACCAATTTCCTCCGTATTTAGCATAGATAATATCTCAAGAATTTCCATTTCTGTTTCATTATCTGAAACATACCATGCTTCATCTTTTAAAGTTTGAGTTTCTTTTGCTTCCTTTACACTATTCAAAACAAAATTAATGTCAGCAACTCGTGTATCCAACCATGTATGGGATAACTCAATCACTTCTTTTTCCGAAACACTTTCTTCATTGACCTTCATCACTTGCTGCAAAAATTCCGGATTTACTGTAACCGTCTTACCTTCCGTATCCATAGTAAAAAATGAATGGTACGGATGATCCAGACTAACAACTATATAACCATTGCTTGCAAGTTCCATATAAGTGGAGGTATTGCTCTGATAATATCCGAATGCTCCATGGGAAAAGATTACAAGTGGAAAACTCTTCTCTTTTTTTCCTTCTGTATCCGGATAATAAAAATACACCGGCACTTCCCTATTGGAACCATCTGCTTCAAAACTTTCTAATCGGCTTTCATCTATGGTAATCGCTGACACCGTCTTCACCGCGTAATCACCTGATGTTGGAAGCCCTTCATAATCCGTAAATAAAATCTTGGGAATTAAAACAATCATTAATACAAGAACCAATATGACACTACCTGCAATAATGAAACCTTTGTTTTTCTTTTTCATCATAATCACCATTCCTTTCGTTGATAGGATGACTATAAAAGAAATCACAAATTATTACAATAGTTTTGATAGCAAGATGCATTTTTGCTTGACAAGATGCATCTTATAGCTATTTCTGCCTTTTCTTAATAATGCTTGTATAAATTCCATTTACCGCTGCAAATAACACTCCTGCTACCGGCCAGATAACCCACGAATTCTCCCATGAATTAGTTGGCAATGTAAATCCAAGATACAATGCAACCACAAAGCACCAGTAAATTCCTGCAAAACTACCTGTCTTTTTCTTCAATTCTTTGCTTTCTTCTGAATAATCTTCTTCCTGTAAAAGCTTTTGGAAGCTTCCCTGAATTACCCCTGCCCAGACAATCTGATGCACACCCAGAGCAACCGCTGTCAATAAAACTCCTGTACAAATTATTTCTACAAATTCTGTGGCTCCAAATCCTGCTGCAACCATCACTGGAATAACTCCCACAATAATTGTTCCTACGCCAAATGCTATATTTCTCTGGAAAGTTTCTGCAAATTCTTCTTTTTTCTTATTTACGATTCCTGACACACCATACTGTAACACAATTTTTTCTTTTTCCAGATAATCATATTTTCCATAGGAAATTCCTGACATTACAACGATTACTGTTCCTGCTGCTATCAGAAGTAACAATATAGCTGTTCCAAACCCTCCTGCCATATCTTCTGTAATAGAACCAATACCTGTTTCTGCCATTCCACCTAATATAATAAGAATTACCGGTGACAATATAAACAAGGATATGCCAAAGGATATTTTTTTAGCAAAGGTCGGTGTGTCTTCCAAAAAGCGATTTGCTTCCTCCAAGGATACCGGTCTTCCATCTTCTTCTATATCATTTGTTTCTGATGGTGTTTCCACTTCTAATTCATCTTTTAATAAGTAATCTGTACTTACTCCAAACAAACTGCTCATCTTTATAATTTTGTCCAAATCCGGAATAGAATTTCCACTCTCCCATTTAGATACGGATTGTCTGGAAATTCCTAATTCATTTGCTAAATCTTCCTGTGAATAATTGTTTTTCTTTCTAAGTAATGCTATTTTTTCTGCTAGTATCATATATACTTCCACCTTTCTTAAGTTTTCCTATTTCATTTTTTCTGACGTCTTTTCCTTCGATATCGTTGGGATTATCATAGCAAAAAATCCGGTTGACAACCACCAAGCGCGCCTGACATTTGCCCAAAAATTTGTCAACCGACAGTTGCAACCCTTGATTTTAGGGCATTTTTCAGGTGCACCCCATTCTGACAGTTGGAATTAAGCTAAGGTAATAATTAAGGAGCCCAATGAGCTCCTTAATCACTATACACATTTTTTCTAACGTCTTTTCTTTTTTTCTTTTTACTTTTGTATAGCATTTTATCTGCCCCGGAAAGCATCTGATCTAACTCCAAATTTTCGTTCCATTTATACACTTCATATCCAATAGACAGTTCAACATAATATGGTTTGTCGGAATTTTTATTGAAATTTTTACTTTTGGAAACAATTCTGTCACAGATTTCTTTTCCCATATGCTCATCTTTTATAATCGCAAGAGCCGCAAATTCATCTCCACCAATACGACCAATCACGTCTGTGTTTCTTAAACTTGCTCGTAAATACTCTCCTGCCTGTCTAATGGCAAAATCTCCTTCTGCGTGTCCAAACTGGTCATTGATTTCCTTTAGATAATTCAAATCCGCATATATGCATAACAAATAATGTGATTCTGCCCGCTCCATCATCGACACAGCATTTTCCACAAATCCTCGTCTGTTATACAACTGAGTAAGTTCATCCTTTTCTGACATCATATTCAAAATAAAGTTTTTGTTTCTGAGCAATATCATTGCCTGCTCCAGTTCTGCCTGAATTTTTCTCTGATTCTTTGTTAGTTCAATGTACTGAATTGCACTTCCAATATGAAGACTGGTGCTATACATACTTATAATATTATCTGCAGTCATCTTGCAAACTAATATACCGTACATTTTATTTTCAGAAAATATGGTATATGCTGCCATATTTTTACAATTTGTCCATGAAATAATATCCGCTATTCCATTTTCCATATTTAGTTTTTGTGTGCCATCTACTTTCACAACATTTCCGTCTTCAATCTGAGCCACAAGGCACAGTTCGTCCGGACACTGCCACTCACCAATATTGTGATTAATCTTTGGCTCCGGCAGTAAAAACAAATAAGCATTTTTCATTGCCATGAATTGCAGACGCTCCATCAGACATTCATACATTTGGGCCTCATCATCAACATTGCTAAGCATATCTCGTATAATAAAAGGTGTTGTCCAGATATGTTTTTGCAATGCGTCCACCCTATAGTTGGAATCAATTACCGTAATACTCTCTACATAATTCAAAATCTGAAGCAATAAACTGGAAATTTTTCCTTTCCTGGTATTGTCTTTTCCCGTAAAAATAATACTTGCTATCTGTCTGCATAATTCCGTGATAAAATCGCTTGCTGCAATTTTGCCGGAACTTATTATCTTATGCAGTGATGTGTATATGAATTCCACATCATATTCCTGTTCTTCTTCACCTAAATAAACTTCTACAATATGATAACATACCTTATATAAAAGGTCACACATTCTCTTGTCTTCCACAATGTCTATTCTATATAGGAACACATTTTCCAGAATTTCTTCACTACAATGTTCTGCTATCTGCTCATATGTACAGTTTTCCGAAAATTTATGAAAAACTTCTCTGATTTTCTTCTCACTACCACAGGACTCCCTATGCTTAAAATATACCGGTACTTTTACAGATTCCAGATTGCCGCTTTCACACAGCTCCACTGCTTTTTTCATTGCCATGTAACCCAAATCATAGGAATCTTGTTCTACCGTAGTCAGAGAAGGAAAAAATAATTGTGCTTCTGAAATATCGTCAAACCCGGTAATTGCAATATCGCTTCCCGGCATCAAACCACGCTTTCTACATTCTTCATACCCTGCTAACGCCATTGTGTCATTGGCACACACTACTGCCTCAATATCCGGATTTTTGTCTAATATAGCTCCAAATTCTGAGGATGATTTTGCGGAATAATCTCCGTGGGCAACCATTTCTTCCTTTATTTCCAGATGGTATTCTTCCATAACCTGATAATACGTTTCCAAACGTTCTCTGGCATCACGGTTGTTCTCTCGCGGTCCGCCCAAATAGCCAATTTTTTTACAGCCATGCTCCTTAATTAGATGTTCCATACATTTTCGAATTCCATCTGCGTTATCTAATACCACATTGATATAATTATCATATTCGTCTCCAACAATGATAATTGGTATATTTAAATCCTTAAAACGTTCAAAAAATTCTTCTTTGCTTTCATCCACATACAGATAAAAAGTAGAATACGCAATAATCAATACATCCAGTTTTCCCAGCTTTGCATAATCAAATACTGTATTGAATTGAAAAAGATACTTTTCCTCTTTGATTTTGCCCTCCAAATTATATAACCTGTCAAAATAATTTGCATGAGCCCCCATAAAAAATAGCGTTTGTACATCACACTCTCCCGCCCGGTGTACAAGGCCTTTCAGCAAGTCGTCAAAATGTAACGAACACACATTGCCTATTAAAATCCCCACTGTCATCTTATTATTTTTCACTGTATTTCCTCCAAGCCCTCTATGGATTATACATTATAGCCTATATTTTAATAAAGCCATTTATGCACTCCCTATATGCTAATTACTTTGGCAAGTTTTTTGCAAACTGTCAATGCCACCACAATTTTTAAAATATCCGGAATTATATAGGGAAACACGCACCATCCAAGCGCCGTCCACACCGCTACTTCTCCGGTGTTATTTGTATAAACTACTATAAACCAAATTGTCCCAAATACATAACATACCAAAAGCCCCAGTACCATGGAAAGAATTAACACCCATCTTTTTTTTCCCAGAAACTGTTCCATACCCCACATGACAAGTGCAGCAAATAGAAATCCGATAATATACCCCCCTGTACTTCCCAGAAGACTCCCAATACCACCTGTAAATCCTGAAAAAACCGGAATTCCTACCGTCCCTAATAATAAATATGTCAGTACAGCCAAACTGCCTCTTTTTCCTCCCAAAACTCCTACTGTTAAAAAGACACCGAAGGTCTGCAACGTAACGGGCACCAGCATTGGAATAGATATCCATGAACATACCGCTATCATAACAGCGCACATTGCAACATAGACCATATCCAATGTTTTAATTCTTGTTGATACTGATGCCGACATTAATTTTTACCTCTCCATTTCCAGTCAAAATAAAATACTTTTTAACGTTTCTACTACATCCACATATTTTTCATACACTTTTGCATGATTTTCTTCCACATATGCCCAATTATTATCTTTACACGCCGCTTCTAACTGCTTCGCCTGCTCAGATAAATCGCACAAGCCTATGCTAAGAGAACTACTTTTCACTCCATGAATCAAGATCTGATAGTTTTTAAGATCTTTCTCCTGAAAATATACAGATAAATTTTCTGAAAAATCTTGTTCACAATAACTTTCCATGGCAATCCTGTAAATGTCTTCGTCATTACCACAGTATCCCATTCCTGCCAAAATATCTATCTCCGGTATCAATTGTTTTAACTTTTCAATCATCGTCAATTCCCCCTTATTTTCTGCGTTATCTTCCCCTGTAAGATGTCGTTTTTCTTTTGGAAGATATTTTATAATCATACTTTCTAAAGCAATTCCCTCCACTGGCTTTGAAAGATAATCTGCAAATCCTGCCTGTAAATACATTTCTCTCACTCCCATAATGGCATTGGCCGTCAGTGCAATTACCGGCGTATGAATATTCAGGCAGTCCTCTAGCTCTCTTAAACATTGCAGTGTTTCCACGCCATCCATCTCCGGCATCATGTGATCCATAAGGATAATATCGTATCTTTTTTCCTTCACTTTCTGCAGGCATTCCTGTCCACTTCTTGCTGTATCAATCTGAAGCTTTGTTTCTTTCAACAGACCTTTAATTACCATCAGATTCACCTCTACGTCATCCACCACCAAAGCAGATGCATCCGGTGCTTCAAACTGTTTTTGATAATTTTTTTTCTTATTCTGTCCACCGATATCTCCACTGTAAAAATCTCCCATTGGATGGGAGTCTATAATTTTTTGTGGTAATTTAACTGTAAAGCAGGAACCTGCTCCATATGTACTTTGTACACTTATTGTTCCCCCCATTAAATCAACAAATTGTTTTGTTATTGCAAGTCCCAAACCGGTGCCTTCAATAGCTTTATTTTTCTTCAAATCCATCCTTTGAAATATGTCAAATAGTTTATCTATATTTTCTTCTTTCACACCAATTCCGGTATCTTTTACAGATATCTCCAGCTGCAGCATCTCATCTTCTATCACATGCCCATCGAACTGCAAAATAACGCTTCCTTTTTCAGTATATTTAACGGCATTTGTAAGCAAATTTATAATAATCTGTCGAATTCGAAGTTCATCCCCATACAATACACTTGGCAGCTTCCCATTGTTTTTTACAATCATCTCTAACCCTTTAGCTCCGGCTCTTGATGACACCATCATATAACAATCGTACAACAGCTGCTTCAGCTTGTATTCTCCCGCTGTCAACTCCATCTTTCCGCATTCTATTTTTGACAGATCCAGAATATCATTCACAATGGATAGCAACGTTTTGCTGGCAAACTGAATGTTTTGAGAATATTCCAGTATCTCCGGTGATTCTGAGTTTCGCATAACCATTTCATTCATACCCGTTATCGCATTGATAGGCGTCCGAAGTTCATGGGACATATTAGATAAAAACGCTGTTTTCGCCTGATTTGCTTTATCCGCTTCCTCTTTCAATTGCTGCATTTTCAGCGTCTGCTGTCGCTCTTTTGTCAAATCCACCAAAAGCAGATAATATCCTCTAAGTTTTCCGTCTACAACCACATCATTAACAGATACATCAAACACTCTTCCATTTAATTCCAGCTCACATTCTTCCTGATGTACTAACTTTCTTGCTAAATCATCATCAATTATATGCTCTTTGATAATGGAATCTCCATGTTCCAATTCACATATTTGTGGAACCAATGCCTTAGCGCTTTTGTTGGCACCGATAAAATGATATTCTTTATTCATAATCACAACAGGCTCTTTCATTTGTCGTACAATATCTGCATAGGCAACATATATATCCTCAAAAACATGTAAATACACTACTCCCAAAAACAGGATTCCACATGTAACTGCTGTAGATGCAGGAACTGTATCGTAGGCTTTCAATATACCGAAAAACATGCCTACATAGGCCAAATTGGGTAAGAATAGCGCAGAAATTAGCAGAACATACTTTGTTTTCATTATTTTGGTTCTTGCATTTAACATTTCCCTGACAGAAACAAACATGCCAAACAGTAGTTCCAACACGATTTTACACACTCCTATATAATATAGGATACCCCTGCCCAGTACTAGTTTCACGGTTCCCCCAATTACCCGGTACTCCACACTGGTATAATATAATGTGGTGTATTCCCACAGCCACACACCTAACAGCATACAAGTATCGATTCCCATCAGGCCCCATATAACCACTCTAGGCAATTTTTTATTGCAATAGCCCAGCACAAAAAGCAATGAAACCGTAGATACATATGCCGCACCAATATATTCCGCTTTTAATGCAATACTTGCTTCATTCAAGTTTTTTGACTGCAGTAATAATAAATATCCTGCATTCTGTATCAATGCCAGCCCGGAAGCCAGCAACAACCATTGAATCACATCATTGATTTTTTTTGATAAAAGCATCACTACAAAAATGGCACATATAGTAACCATAAATATTTGAACTATAATAGGAGCTTTTGAAATCTCCTCCATAAATTCTATCTGTTCATTCCCCATACAATATATCCCCTCGAAACTTTACCGCATTTTTTATATTTTACCATATTTTCTGTGCAGTTTTCAATATTATGTAAAAGGTCTTTCTGTCTTCGGAATTCAAAGTGCCTGTTGACTCATCTGCCAGATTTTCCTTCCACTCATCCCTGCTTCTTCCCTGTCAGATAATACACCGCCAGTGCAGTGCGATGGGATAAGTTCTCCTTTGCCAGAATAGTAGTAATATAATTCTTCACTGTACCTTCTGTGATGAAAAGGCGATTCCCAATTTCCTTATTGGATAACCCCTCAGCCACAGCCTTGATAATATCCATTTCCCGTGCAGTATAACCATCTTCGCAAAAACCACTTACTTTAACATCTGTATTTTTCGCCAGATTTTCCAAAATTGCCTCCTCCATAACACCGGTTCCATTGTATACAGATTTAATCATCTGCTTTAAATGTTCCGGTGTATGATTCTTAATCAGATATCCTTTTGCACCATTCTTCAACGCACTCTGTACAAGCTCATCATCATCAAAAGTAGTAAGAATCAAAACTTTTCCCAGATTATTTTCTACAATATACTTGGTGGCCTCAATGCCATCCATCTCCGGCATCTGTATATCCATTAAGAAAATATCCGGAGCATTTTCCTTGGCAATTTCGATAGCCTCACGGCCATTTCTGGCACAGCCAAGCACTTCAAAATCTTTATCCACATCCAATATAATCCGCATTCCATCTCTTACAAAATCACTATCATCCGCAATAACTATTTTTATCTTGTCCATGTTCTCACACCTTCCTATAACGGCAACAACATATTTATCGTAAATCCAGCCTCTGTTTCAAAATCCAGAATGCCATTAATATCTCTCATTCTTTTTCGCATTCCTGCAATTCCCATTCCGTCAATTACTTCCTTGCAACCAATACCGTTGTCCGATATACTACAACGTATCATTTGATTCAATACGTGCACACTGATTTTTATTCTGCTGCACTTGGCATATTTCATGGAATTGGATACTGCCTCAAATGCATTGTCTAAAATAACTTCCAAATATTTCTCGGGAATGTCTGTCAGCCTGCCCTCTGTAATAAATTCTGCCTCTACACCTTTTGACCTGCAATCTTCGCAGAGTTTTTCCAACTGTAATACAGCAAGTTTGTATTTTTTCGGACGCTCTTTTCTAAGAATTACACGAATCTCATCCATACCACCACGCAACTGATTGATAACTGCCTGTATCATTTTCTTTGATGTTTCCGGTTCCTTTTCCATCAGCACCTTCACTGCTTCTAACTGATATACAGAACCGTTAATATTATGACCCAACTTATCGTGCAGGGTTTGCGAAAGCTCTGCTCTTTCTTCCAACATTTGATTTTCTGCCATCAACAAACTCTTTCGAACTTCCTCCTGCATTTCATGCTCCCTTCGGTTCATGCTATGCTTTAGTTCCTGTTCCATAATTGTATCTTCTTTTGTCTGCCTCCGATAGGACTCCACTACAAAATCATGTTGGCAGTAAATAAGTCCTATTAAAACCGCTATCATTAACTGCACTGAACTGCCTATTGCACTAGGAACAAAGGAAAACCCTAAAGGAAGCAAATACCAAACTATGCGTGGTTTGAAATATGCCAACGCCTCATAGCACAGGTATATCCCTAACAAAACAAATGTTGTTCCTACTGTAAATAATATAGCAAACCAAACTATCCCCGCTATCCCCAAAAACAAAATCTGATAGTGACGAGCCACCAATTCCTTCCCTGCAGCCACTCCTATAAATAACGCAAGAATCAGGAGCACCTTTACGGATGCTCCTGTCAACACAGACTGGGATAAAACAATATAGATTTCCAATATTAGCAATAATGCAATTCGAAGCAGGACAAAATAGTGCTCCCTGAATCGTTCTTCCATGCGCCCATCCTCTCTATTCGTATCTCTTGATCTTAAGTCCCACACCACCTACGCTGATGATTACAATTAAGTAGGCTACTGTAACACATAATACCACAGAATAGGCACTTTTGTCCCCTACTAATAATAATTCTGACGCATCCATAAACCATCTCTGTGGCATAAGATAAGAAAGTGTTTTCAATGCTTTCGTTGTATCATCTAAAGGGAAATACAAACCAGCCAATAATGCAGAAATACTCCAGATAGCAAATACCGCATAATTAGAACTCATAATATCTCCAAGAACCACTCCAAGCAAAAGACTTAAAGTACTAAATATCAATCCCAACAGAAAGATTATCACAAGAAAACTCATAATGTTCATTCCAACATCCAGACCCGGAATAAAGAATAAACAAACTGCAAGCACCAAAGTCTGCATCATACTGATTACAAATGCAACCACAAATTTGGATATAAAATAATCTCTACCACTTGATTTTGTCAACATGATTCTGGTAAACACTTTGTTATTCTGTTCCTCAATCACAGAATGGGCTACGCAAACACCACAAAACAAAAATCCTAAGGTAATAAATGCAAAAGCATAACCTATTTGAGTTCGTTGATTTGTTTGTTGCTCCGTTAACTCAACCTCTTCCTTACCTGCAAGATTCACTACCCTTTTTTCAGGCAATTTATCCTGAATTTCTGTAAGCGCATCTAACAGTACAGTTATGTCATCGCCTGCAAAACTTTGAACCTGTTTTATTCTGGCTAATAAGTCTGTAAGCTCCGTTACAAAAAACTCCTGGCGTTCATCCTCGGATACAGCATAAAGTTTTATCCCTCGTTCCCAATTCCCAGCTAATACAGCGTCATCAAAGTCTTTTTTCAGATAAAGTAACATGCCAGCCCTGTCATCAAACGCAGCCTTTTTTGCAATCTCCTCTACTTCTTCCTCTGTTAAGTCGCTGACATCAGCACGACAAACCGAGAACATACCGGTTACTGCCATTTGGTTCAATACATAATCTGACAATTCATTGTTTGATGCGTCATATACTTTTATAATACAAGCCGATGTATCTCCCACATAAACAGATTTTTCCGTATAATCCTTTAATTCCAGAATAACTTCTTTACCTGAACTGTCCATATACACTGTATGTTCCGTTTTTACGCTCAGAATAAATGCTGATAATATCGGTGTTACAATTAAAAAAAATAAAAAGCCTTTGTTTCTCAATAGCAATTTAACACTCATTTTCACTAATGCTATCATGCTCTACCTCTCTTTCTGATGCAACCTGCTAATATAGCAATTGTGGAACAAACCACAGTAATTACCAGGGAGTACCCTACTGCGCTGGCTACATAATTACTCTCACCCATGCAAGAAAGTTCTACCAACGCCCGATTACTGTGATAAATCGGCGACAAATGTTTCAATGTGTCCGATGTGCTTGAAAACATATATGTTTCAAAACTACCACCAAAAAATCCCATAAACCACACTATTGTAAATTGTATAATAATGGTAATTACCAGGCTGTCTGAAATATTGTAAAGCATCATACCCAACGCTGCTCCTGCTAATATCATCATAAAGACAATTAGCATGGATAAAATTGAATTTCCCCAATGTATATCATAAAGCAATACCGTAATTGTTGTGGCAATCGCCATACCAACAGTCACTGTCAAAGTAATAGGAATAAACTTTCCCAGATAGTTTTGTAACTCAGATATATTGGAAACCTGAAATCTTCGCACAATTCCATATTTCTTTTCATTGCTAAGAACGCCCGTTGCACATATCATTCCACACCAACAAAAGTAAACAATATAAGCGATTCCGTAATAGTCTTTTGAATCAACAGCCGGCATAAATTCCAATTCTTCCACTGGCAATACAATCTTCTCTTGTTCCTGCAACTGCAAGGACGCATTCACACCTACATTCATCACTTTGTTCATAAAGTATTCCAAGGTAATGCCTTCTACCTCGTAATCTGCACTCGTATATATTACATAGGTACCCTCTGAGAACTCTACAAACCCTGCAAGCTCATTTTTCTCCATAACATCCTTTATTTCACCTTGCGGATATTCGTAAAAAAGAATGCCTGCTTCCTCTCCGGCAACTTTTACTGTTTCAATCATCAAGTTATCTTCTGCTACCTCTTGTATCCTGTATCCTACTGCAAATTCATCTACTCCTTCGTAGGACTTCATTAACTCAGAAAATGCACTGGATAATACTGCAATCACCAATATAGGCCCCAGCAGCATAACAACCACGCTCCATGTATTACGGAACATGAGTTTAAAATTATTTTTTATTAAATAACGAATCATATCTATCCCTCACTATTCCGCATAATCTCTCAGTTTCTTGCCTGTAAGTGTCAGGAATACTTCCTCTAATGTAATATTTTCATCTCCACCATTAACCAACTTTTTCAGTTCTTCACTGGTTCCGCAGGCAATAATTTTTCCGTTGTCCATAATTGCAATTCTGGTACAGATTGCTTCCACTTCTTCCATATAATGGCTTGTATATATAACCGTGGTCCCCTTTTTATTTGATTCCTTAATCTTATCCAGAATAAAGTTTCTGGACTGTGGGTCAATACCCACAGTAGGCTCATCAAAAATCAACAACTCCGGATTATGACCAAGAGCACAGGCTATGTTTAATCTTCTCTTCATACCGCCGGAGAAATTCTTTGCAAATTCCTGCTTGCGTTCTAACAAACCAACATACTGTAAAGACTCATTTACAGCATTCTTTAATTGCTGTCCCTTCATTCCATAAAGAGAAGTAAATAGTTCTACATTCTCCCATGCCTTAAGGTTTCCATGAATAGCAAGTTCCTGCGGAATGTATCCGATTTTATGAATCACGTCCTTTTTCTGTTTCCAAGGATTTTTTCCCAATAATTCAACTTCGCCTGCTGTCGGACGGACAATGGAACAAATCATATTCATAGTGGTACTCTTACCAGCTCCATTCGGTCCTAATAATCCGAAAATCTCACCCTTTCTAATTTCAATATTTAAATTGTCAACAACTACCTTATTGTTGTATTTCTTCGTTAAATCAGTTGTTTTTAAGATAATATCTCCCATTGCATTCTCCTTCATTGGCTATTTCTTACTACAATGACATCATACCAATTCCGGAAAGGGAATGGTAGTGAAAAAAGAACTATTTTAAATATGACTTTTGTCATGTTTTATTCAGCACACAACATCCCAAAAAGGGCTTCCCGATTTCTCGGAAAGCCCATAAAATCAATACAATTTTTAATTATTCAATGATTGTAGCAACACGACCAGAACCTACTGTACGTCCACCTTCACGGATAGCGAATGTAAGACCCTGTTCCATAGCAACTGGATGGATAAGTTCGATAGTCATTTCTACGTTATCACCTGGCATACACATTTCTGTACCAGCTGGTAAGTTACAAACACCAGTTACGTCAGTTGTTCTGAAGTAGAACTGTGGTCTGTAGTTGTTGAAGAATGGAGTATGACGTCCACCTTCGTCTTTTGTTAATACATATACCTGAGCTGTGAATTTCTTGTGGCATGTTACACTGCCTGGTTTACAAAGAACCTGACCTCTTTCGATGTCTTCTCTCTTGATACCACGAAGTAATGCACCGATGTTATCACCAGCCTGAGCTTCGTCAAGAAGTTTACGGAACATTTCAATACCTGTTACAGTAGTCTTCTGAACTTCTTCTTTGATACCAACGATTTCAACTTCATCATTGATGTGAAGAGTACCACGTTCTACTCTACCTGTAGCAACTGTACCACGACCTGTGATTGTGAATACATCTTCTACTGGCATTAAGAATGGTTTGTCTGTTTCACGTTCTGGATCTGGGATATGTGTATCAACAATATCCATAAGTTCCATAATCTTGTCGCCCCATGGTCCCATTGGATCTTCAAGAGCTTTAAGAGCAGAACCTTTAACGATTGGACAGTCATTGAATTCATATTCTTCTAACTGTTCTGTGATTTCCATTTCTACTAATTCAAGTAATTCTTCATCTTCTACCATGTCACATTTGTTCATGAATACTACGATGTAAGGAACACCTACCTGACGAGATAATAAGATGTGTTCTTTAGTCTGAGCCATAACACCGTCAGTAGCAGCAACTACAAGGATAGCACCATCCATCTGAGCTGCACCAGTGATCATGTTTTTAACGTAGTCAGCATGTCCTGGACAGTCAACGTGTGCATAATGTCTCTTTTCTGTCTGGTATTCAACGTGAGCTGTAGAGATTGTGATACCACGTTCTCTTTCTTCTGGAGCTTTGTCGATGTTTTCGAAGTCTACTTTTTCGTTACCATCTACTCTTTCAGCAAGTACTTTTGTAATAGCTGCTGTTGTTGTTGTTTTACCGTGGTCTACGTGTCCGATAGTACCAATGTTACAATGAGCTTTGTTTCTTTCAAATTTAGCTTTAGCCATTTTTAAACGTCCTCCTTCAATTTTAATACCCTTTGGGCTAATAGTTTATCTAGGCTATTTATGATTATATTTCATATTTCTTACTTTTGCAAGCCTAATTATATAATTTTATTATTTACCCGCTCCAAATTTTGGAGCAGGATTTTTACATATTTAACAAATTATTTTGCTTTGGCAGAAATAATCTTGTCCTGAACTGATTTTGGAACCGGTTCATATTTTTCAAAGAACATGGAGTAGTTACCACGTCCCTGTGTCTTGGAACGAAGGTCTGTAGAGTATCCGAACATTTCCGCTAACGGAACATAACCTCTAACGATTTTACCACCGCCAAGGTCATCCATACCTTCAATACGTCCACGACGTGAGTTGATGTCACCAATAACATCACCCATGTATTCTTCCGGCATTGTTACTTCTACCTTCATGATAGGCTCTAACAATACTGGAGCACCCTTCTGCATAGCTTCCTTGAATGCCATAGAACCGGCAATGTGGAATGCCATTTCAGAAGAATCGACTTCATGGTAAGAACCATCGTATACGTTTGCGTATACACCAAGTACTGGGAATCCAGCTAAGATACCAGCCTTAGTAGCTTCTTCGATACCATTACCAACTGCTGGGATGTATTCCTTAGGAATAGCACCACCAACTACTGTAGATTCAAACTTGAATGTTTCTTCAGCATTTGGATCCATTGGCTCAAATTTAACTTTACAATGTCCGTACTGTCCACGACCACCAGACTGTTTAGCATATTTGCTGTCAACTTCAACTGGCTTTGTAAAGGTTTCTTTGTAAGCAACCTGTGGAGCACCTACGTTTGCTTCTACCTTGAATTCACGAAGAAGTCTGTCTACGATGATTTCAAGATGTAATTCACCCATACCTGCGATGATTGTCTGACCTGTTTCCTGGTCTGTATGAGCTCTAAATGTTGGATCTTCTTCAGCAAGTTTTGCCAAAGCTTCACCCATTTTACCCTGATCGTTCTTTGTCTTAGGCTCGATAGCAAGCTCGATAACCGGTTCAGGGAATTCCATGGATTCTAAGATTACTGGATGCTGTTCATCACAGATTGTATCACCTGTAGTTGTTAACTTAAATCCAACTGCTGCTGCGATATCACCTGAGTAAACTTTATCAAGTTCTTCTCTCTTGTTCGCATGCATCTGTAAGATACGTCCAACACGTTCTTTTTTACCCTTTGTAGAGTTAAATACGTAAGAACCTGCATTTAATGTACCAGAGTAAACTCTGAAGAATGCAAGCTTACCTACGAATGGGTCAGCCATAATCTTGAATGCTAATGCTGAGAATGGTTCATCATCAGATGATTTCTTTTCAATTTCATTACCTTCCATGTCGGTACCCTTGATAGCAGGAATATCAACTGGAGATGGCATATATTCAAGAACTGCATCAAGCAATTTCTGAACACCTTTGTTTCTGTATGCAGAACCACAGCAAACAGGAACGGCTGTACATTCGCATGTTCCTTTTCTTAATGCAGCTTTTAACTGTTCCATAGTAGGTTCTTCACCTTCTAAGTAAGCCATCATTAAGTCATCATCTAATTCACAGATTTTTTCAACTAATTCGTTGCGATATAATTCTGCATCTTCTTTCATATCAGCAGGGATTTCTCCAACTGTAATGTCATCACCCTTATCATCGTTGTAGATGTAAGCCTGCATTTCCATTAAGTCGATGATACCCTGGAATTCATCTTCTTTACCGATAGGTAACTGAAGCATAATTGCATTTTTACCAAGTCTTGTCTTAATCTGTTCTACAGCACCGTAGAAATCAGCACCTAAGATATCCATCTTGTTGATGAATGCCATTCTTGGTACGTTGTATGTGTCAGCCTGACGCCATACGTTTTCGGACTGTGGTTCAACACCGCCCTTAGCACAGAATACACCTACTGCACCATCAAGTACACGTAAGGAACGTTCTACTTCTACTGTGAAGTCTACGTGTCCTGGTGTATCAATGATGTTGATACGATGTTCCAATGCGCCTGGTTTCACTTTAGCGTTTTCCTGTAATGTCCAGTGACATGTTGTAGCCGCTGAAGTAATTGTGATACCTCTTTCCTGCTCCTGTTCCATCCAGTCCATGGTAGCAGTACCTTCGTGAGTATCACCAATTTTATAGTTAACACCAGTATAGTAAAGAATACGCTCTGTTGTTGTTGTTTTACCAGCATCAATATGAGCCATGATACCAATATTTCTGGTTCTATCTAATGGATATTCTCTTCCAGCCATTGTTGCCTCCTATTATATTAGAAACGGTAGTGAGCAAATGCTTTGTTTGCTTCTGCCATTTTGTGCATATCTTCTTTCTTCTTAACAGCAGCACCTGTGTTGTTTGCTGCGTCCATGATTTCATTAGCTAATCTTTCTTCCATTGTCTTTTCTCCTCTAGCACGGGAGTAAGTTGTAATCCAACGGAGTGCTAATGCCTGTCTTCTGTCAGGTCTAACTTCGATAGGTACCTGGTATGTTGCACCACCGATACGTCTAGCCTTTACTTCAAGAACTGGCATGATATTGTTCATAGCTTCTTCGAATACTTCTAAAGCTGGTTTTCCAGTTTTTTCTGCTACTCTGTCGAATGCTTTGTAAACAATTTTCTGCGCTACACCTTTCTTACCGTCTAACATGATGTTGTTGATAAGCTTTGTAACGACTTTATTGTTGTATAATGGATCTGCTAATACATCTCTTTTCTGAATATGTCCTTTACGTGGCACGGTTCTTCCCTCCTTAATACGTGCGCTTACTATTATAATAGTAAGTATTCACTTGTTAATTCATCGGTACTCACATGTGTACAATACACTTAAAGAATGTGTTCGCGCTCGGTCGTTCTATCTATTTTTTCGCATTTACAGTTGAAATTTTCAATCTCGTACTTACTTTCGTAATTTATGCGAGTCAATATCTACAAGTTCCGGCACTCATTCAAACTCTGTTTGTGATACTTTTCTTATTTTGCGTCCTTCGGTCTCTTAGCACCGTATTTAGAACGAGCCTGTCTTCTCTTAGCAACACCAGCTGTATCCAATGTACCACGGATGATATGGTATCTTGTACCTGGTAAGTCTTTTACTCTACCACCTCTGATAAGAACAACGCTATGTTCCTGAAGGTTGTGTCCTTCACCTGGGATATAACTTGTTACTTCGATTCCGTTAGAAAGACGAACTCTGGCAATTTTTCTAAGAGCTGAGTTAGGCTTCTTAGGTGTAGCTGTCTTAACTGCTGTACACACACCTCTTTTCTGTGGTGCAGAAAGGTTTGTAGTTTTCTTTCTTAAAGAGTTGTAACCTTTCTGAAGTGCTGGTGCAGTAGATTTCTTTACTGTTGTCTGTCTTCCTTTTCTCACTAACTGATTAAATGTCGGCATTCTTTTTCACCTCCTGTAGATATTGTCTGTAATGCTTATACATTTACATTTTTATGTGTACAAAAAAACTAGTGTGTTTTCACGCACACTAGTTTAGTATACCTCCGGATTTTAGCAATGTCAATACCGGATTTTATTTTTTATTTTCTTCCACCCTTGGTCAAACTGATTTTTCCCATTTCAATCAGTTCACGAATTCGGTCTACAGCCACACCAGTATCGGCAGATGTTTTTTCTACTCCTACATCTTCTGTAGACTGTTCTACGTAATCACGTACTTTTCCATAATCATCTGTGACCACCTCGCCACAACTTTCACATTTATAGTGTCCAAGTCCCAAATACTTGTACTCTATATTACATTTTTTACACATGGTAGGCCTGTCCACCACTGCCTGCTCCCGAAATCCTTCCAATAATTCTTCTAATCCCATAAACCTTCACTTTTCCTTTCTCCGACATATTATGTATCTTTTATTATAGTCCTTTTCTTTCTATTTGAACAGTACGAAAATTCTTATTTTTTATGTTAAAGATGCCCAAAGGAAAATCCCTTGGGCATCTTTCTGTTTTTTATTCTTCATCAAGAACTAATTCTTCTTCCATATCCACTGCTTCTTCAGCAACTTCAATTTCTACGCCTTCTGCATCTTCTGCAAATGTTATTTCTTCATCAAATTCTTCTGAAAGGTCAATTACTTCCTGTTTCTTGTAGTCTGTATTAAGTTTTACATTTCTGTAACGCTTCATACCTGTACCTGCCGGAATCAATTTACCAATCAATACGTTTTCTTTCAGACCAATCAATGGGTCAACTTTACCCTTGATGGCAGCTTCTGTCAGAACTTTTGTTGTTTCCTGGAAGGAAGCTGCTGACAGGAATGAATTTGTAGCAAGAGATGCCTTGGTAATACCAAGAAGTACCTGCTTACCTTCTGCCAATTCTAAACCTTCTTCTTCCAGTTTCTTGTTTACATCTTCATATTCCAGAATATCTACCAGTGTTCCAGGTAAGAAATCAGAATCTCCATTGTTTTCAATTCTAATCTTCTTAAGCATCTGTCGAACAATTACTTCAATATGCTTATCATTGATATCTACACCCTGTAAACGATATACACGCTGAACTTCCTGAAGCATATAATCCTGAACAGCACGAACACCCTTGATTTTTAGAATGTCGTGTGGATTTACACTACCTTCTGTCAATTCATCTCCGGCTTCTAATACCGCACCATCCAATACCTTGATACGTGAACCGTATGGAATCAGATAAGCTTTGGATTCGCCTGTTTCCGGATTTGTAACAATAACTTCACGTTTTTTCTTGGTGTCTTTTACAGTTGCAACACCACCAAATTCGGCGATAATTGCAAGACCCTTTGGTCTTCTTGCTTCGAAAAGTTCTTCGACACGTGGAAGACCCTGTGTGATATCATCACCAGCAACACCACCGGTGTGGAATGTACGCATGGTAAGCTGTGTACCCGGTTCACCGATAGACTGAGCTGCGATAATACCTACAGATTCACCAACCTGTACTGCTTCACCGGTAGCCATGTTCGCACCGTAACATTTTGCACAAACACCGTTGTGAGAACGACATGTTAAGATTGTACGAATCTTAATCTTATCAAATGGTTCTCCATTTTCATTTACACCTTTGCTCATAATTGCTGCAGCACGCTTCGGTGTAATCATATGATTTGCTTTTACAATCATATTGCCATCTTTATCATTAATGGTTTCACAAGAATATCTTCCTGTAATTCTTTCCTGAAGACTTTCGATAACTTCTTTACCGTCTGTAAATGCTTTTACATACATGCCCGGTGTTTCCTGACCTTCACAACAGTCCTTTTCACGGATAATCAATTCCTGTGAAACGTCTACAAGACGTCTTGTCAAGTATCCTGAATCGGCTGTACGAAGAGCTGTATCAGAAAGACCCTTACGCGCACCATGAGCGGACATGAAGTATTCCAATACGTCAAGTCCTTCACGGAAGTTTGACTTGATTGGCAACTCGATGGTACGACCTGTTGTATCAGCCATCAATCCACGCATACCTGCAAGCTGTTTAATCTGTTTATCAGAACCACGGGCTCCGGAATCAGCCATCATAAAGATGTTGTTATATTTATCAAGACCGGAAAGTAGCGCATGAGTCAACTGATCATCAGTGTTTTTCCAGGTTTCTACTACTTCCTTGTATCTTTCTTCTTCTGTGATAAGACCACGCTTATAGTTCTTTGTAATGCGGTCTACTGTATCCTGTGCATCCTGAATCATCTGTGGTTTCTGTGGTGGCACAGTCATATCAGAAATGGATACTGTCATAGCAGCTCTGGTTGAATATTTGTAACCCATAGCCTTGATATCATCCAGCACTTCTGCTGTCTTTGTTGCGCCATGTGTATTAATAACTTTTTCCAGAATCTGCTTTAATCCTTTTTTACCAACATGGAAGTCTACTTCCAGTTTCATTTCGTTACCAGGAACGCTTCTGTCTACAAATCCTAAATCCTGAGAAATAATTTCATTAAAAATGAAACGTCCCAATGTGGATTCTACATTTCCTGTCATATAGGAACCATCCGGCATCTGCTTTGTCATACGAACAGTAATACGTGAATGTAATGTTACTGCACCGTTTTCGTAAGCAAGAATTGCCTCGTTTACACTCTTAAAGATTTTGCCTTCTCCTACTGCACCAGGTCTTTCCTGTGTCAGATAGTAGATACCAAGTACCATATCCTGTGAAGGAACGGCTACCGGACCACCATCAGATGGTTTCAACAGGTTGTTTGGTGAAAGAAGTAAGAAACGACATTCTGCCTGTGCTTCTACAGACAATGGTAAATGTACCGCCATCTGGTCACCATCAAAGTCAGCGTTGAAGGCTGTACATACCAATGGATGAAGCTTAATCGCCTTACCTTCTACAAGGATTGGTTCGAATGCCTGAATACCAAGTCTGTGAAGTGTAGGAGCACGGTTCAACATAACCGGATGTTCTTTAATAACATCTTCTAACACATCCCAAACTTCCGGCTGAAGACGTTCTACCATTTTTTTTGCATTTTTAATATTGTGTGAAGTTCCGTTGGCAACCAGTTCTTTCATAACGAATGGTTTAAACAATTCGATTGCCATTTCTTTCGGAAGACCACACTGGTAAATCTTAAGTTCCGGTCCTACTACGATAACGGAACGTCCTGAATAGTCAACACGCTTACCAAGTAAGTTCTGACGGAAACGTCCTGATTTACCTTTTAACATATCGGATAATGATTTTAACGCTCTGTTACCAGGTCCTGTTACCGGACGACCACGTCTACCATTATCGATTAACGCATCTACAGCTTCCTGAAGCATACGCTTTTCATTTCGAACGATAATGTCAGGCGCACCTAACTCAAGAAGTCTTTGTAAACGGTTATTTCTGTTAATAATTCTTCTGTATAAGTCATTTAAGTCGGAGGTTGCAAAACGTCCACCATCCAACTGTACCATAGGTCTTAAATCCGGTGGAATTACAGGAACAACGTCCATAATCATCCATTCCGGTTTGTTTCCTGATGTTCTGAAAGCTTCTACTACTTCCAAACGTTTGATAATTCTTGCACGTTTCTGACCGGTAGCTTCTTTTAATCCACGTTTTAATTCTACAGATTCACCTTCCAAGTCAATTTCCTGCAACAATTCTTTGATGGCTTCAGCACCCATTCCCACGCGGAAATGGCTGCCAAATTTTTCCCTTGCTTCCTGATACTCACGTTCAGAAAGTACCTGCTTATACTGTAAATCACTTTCTCCTTTATCTAACACGATATAAGAAGCAAAGTATAATACTTTTTCCAAAATACGAGGTGATAAGTCAAGGATTAATCCCATACGGCTTGGGATTCCCTTGAAGTACCAAATGTGGGATACCGGAGCTGCAAGCTCGATATGTCCCATACGTTCTCTACGCACATTAGACTTTGTAACTTCAACGCCACAACGATCACAGACAACGCCTTTATATCTGATTTTTTTATATTTACCACAATGACATTCCCAGTCTTTGCTTGGTCCGAAAATTCTTTCACAGAACAAACCGTCTTTTTCCGGTTTTAAAGTTCTATAGTTAATTGTTTCCGGCTTTTTCACTTCGCCTCTGGACCAGTCTCTGATTTTCTCAGGGGAAGCTAACCCAATTTTAATGGCATCAAATGTCATTGGCTGATATCCTTCATTTTTAGTTGCTTCTGGCATGCTTGGCACTCCCTTCTTATTCGTCCTCAAGAACTGTTTCTAAGTCTCCGAAGATATCTTCGTTCATAGTATCCTCTGCATCCTCTTCCACGTCAACCAGTTCTTCATTTTCATTAAATTCCTGTTTACTAAAGCCCATCGCACCCAAAGATTCATTTTCATAATTGAAGTCTTTTTCGCCTTCAATAATGGAATGTAAATCTGTTTCGCCATAGTCAATAGTTTCCATAATTTCTACTTCTGTATTGTCATCTCTTAACACTCTTACATCAAGTCCTAAGGACTGTAATTCTTTTAACAATACCTTGAATGATTCCGGAATACCAGGTTCTGGGATATTATCTCCCTTAATAATTGCTTCGTAAGTCTTAACACGTCCGATAACATCATCAGATTTTACAGTCAAGATTTCCTGCAATGTGTAAGATGCACCGTATGCTTCCAGTGCCCAAACTTCCATTTCTCCGAAACGCTGTCCACCGAACTGTGCCTTACCACCAAGAGGCTGCTGTGTAACCAATGAGTAAGGACCAGTAGAACGTGCATGAATCTTATCGTCTACCAAATGGTGAAGCTTCAGGTAATGCATGTGACCAATTGTAACCGGACTGTCAAAATACTCTCCGGTACGTCCGTCACGGAGTCTTACTTTACCATCTCTTGAAATCGGAACACCTTTCCAAAGCTTTCTGTGTTCTCTGTTTTCATATAAGTAATCTAAAACTTCCGGAAGTAATTCTTCACCGTGTTTTTCTTTGAATTCTTCCCATTCTAAATTAACGTAATCATTTGCTAAATCTAAGGTATCCATGATGTCATTTTCCCTTGCACCATCAAATACCGGTGTTGCCACATTAAATCCTAATGCTTTTGCAGCAAGACTTAAGTGGATTTCAAGTACCTGTCCGATGTTCATACGAGAAGGTACACCCAATGGGTTCAATACGATATCCAAAGGACGTCCGTTTGGAAGGAATGGCATATCTTCCACCGGCAATACTCTGGACACAACACCCTTGTTACCATGACGACCCGCCATCTTATCACCAACAGAAATCTTACGTTTCTGAGCAATATAGATACGAAC
Source organism: Lachnospiraceae bacterium (assembly GCA_017408735.1). GTDB lineage: Bacteria > Bacillota > Clostridia > Lachnospirales > Lachnospiraceae > RUG11237. Next base: position 35,030 of record JAFQUB010000010.1, on the reverse strand, counting down.
TGCCTGATTTACTCCAGGAGATAATTCATCGCCATTTTCTCTTGTAAATACTTTTGCATCTACTACGATACCATATTCACCGTGTGGTACTTTCAAGGAAGTATCACGAACTTCTCTTGCTTTTTCACCAAAGATAGCACGAAGAAGTCTTTCTTCTGCTGTTAATTCCGTTTCACCCTTTGGTGTTACTTTACCAACTAAGATATCTCCGGCACGAACTTCCGCACCAATACGGATAATACCTCTTTCATCAAGGTCTTTTAACGCATCATCACCAACACCCGGAACATCTCTTGTGATTTCTTCCGGTCCTAATTTGGTATCTCTTGCTTCTGCTTCGTATTCTTCTATATGAACAGATGTGTAAACGTCTTCTTGTACAAGTCTTTCACTTAACAATACAGCATCTTCGTAGTTGTAACCTTCCCAAGTCATGAAACCAATCAATGGGTTTTTACCAAGAGCGATTTCACCCATGGAAGTAGATGGACCATCAGCAATTACCTGTCCTGCTTCTACATGTTCTCCCTTAAATACGATTGGTCTCTGATTGTAGCAGTTACTCTGGTTACTTCTTGCAAATTTAGTTAAACGGTAAACATCTCTTGTTCCGTCATCGTTCTTAATTGTAATCTTGTTAGATTCAGAACGTTCTACTGTACCAGCTTTCTTTGCCACCACACAAACACCTGAGTCAACTGCTGTTTTCGGTTCCATACCCGTACCAACAGCAGGTGCTTCTGTAGTTAATAATGGTACCGCCTGACGCTGCATGTTGGACCCCATCAGCGCACGGTTCGCATCATCGTTTTCCAAGAAAGGAATCAATGCTGTAGCTACGGAGAATACCATCTTAGGAGATACGTCCATGTAATCAAACATGCTCTTTTCGTATTCCTGTGTTTCTTCTCTGTAACGACCGGATACAGAGTTACGTTTAAAGTATCCATTTTCATCCAAAGGCTCGTTCGCCTGTGCTACATGGTAATTATCTTCTTCGTCTGCTGTCATGTATACAACTTCATCTGTAACACGAGGATTCTTTGGATCTGCTTTATCAATTTTACGATATGGTGCTTCAATAAAACCATATTCATTAATTCTCGCATAAGTAGCCAGGGAGTTAATCAAACCGATGTTAGGACCTTCCGGTGTTTCGATAGGACACATTCTTCCGTAATGGGAATAGTGAACATCTCGAACCTCAAATCCGGCTCTATCTCTGGAAAGACCACCCGGACCAAGTGCGGATAAACGTCTTTTATGTGTCAACTCACCCAATGGGTTGTTCTGATCCATAAACTGTGACAACTGGGAAGAACCAAAGAATTCTTTTACAGCTGCTGTTACCGGTTTGATGTTAATTAAGGACTGAGGTGAAATTCCTTCCAAATCCTGTGTAGTCATTCTTTCACGAACAACTCTTTCCAGACGGGAAAGACCAATTCTGTACTGGTTCTGTAACAATTCACCTACTGCACGGATTCTTCTGTTTCCTAAGTGGTCGATATCATCATCGTTTCCAAGACCATATTCTAAGTGCATATTATAGTTAATAGAAGCTAAGATATCTTCTTTTGTAATATGCTTAGGAATCAATTCATTAATCTCTGCCTTGATTGCTTCCTTAATATCTTCCAAATTTTCATTTTCTTCCAGTATTTTTTTCAATACAGGATAGTATACTAATTCTGAAACACCCAAATCATCAGCATCCACGTATGCTTTTATATCTACCATCATGTTAGATAATACTTTTACGTTTCTTTCTTCTACCTGGATCATTACATATGGTACTGCTGCGTTCTGGATTTCATCAGCCAATTCCGGTGTTACTTTGGAACCAGCTTCTGCAATAATTTCACCGGTAGATGTATTGATAACATCTTCTGCCAAAATCTGATGACGGATACGGTTTTTCAATGCTAATTTCTTATTAAATTTATATCTACCTACCTTAGCAAGGTCATAACGTCTTGCATCAAAGAACATGCTTGTAATCAAGCTTTCTGCACTTTCTACGGAAAGTGGTTCACCCGGGCGGATTTTTTTGTATAACTCTAAGAGACCCTCCTGATAATTAGTAGAAGTGTCTTTTGTTAAACTTGCTAAAATTTTAGGTTCTTCGCCGAATAACTCGATAATTTCAGCGTTAGTTCCAATTCCTAAAGCTCTGATAAGAACGGTAATCGGAACCTTTCTTGTTCTATCTACACGAACATAGAATACGTCATTGGAGTCAGTTTCATATTCTAACCACGCACCACGGTTTGGAATCACAGTGGAAGAATATAATGTTTTACCAATCTTATCATGACCGATTGCATAATAAATACCAGGAGAACGAACCAACTGGCTTACGATAACACGTTCTGCACCGTTAATTACAAATGTTCCGGTTTCAGTCATAAGAGGTAAATCTCCCATGAAAATTTCATGTTCATTGATTTCGTCTGTTTCTTTGTTGTGAAGTCTTACACGCACTTTCAAAGGAGCAGCATAAGTAGCATCTCTTTCCTTACACTCCTCAATTGAGTATTTCACATCATCTTCACAAAGTACAAAGTCAACAAAATCAAGGCTTAAATGCCCACTATAATCTGCGATTGGAGATATATCCGCAAAAACTTCTTTCAGTCCTTCATCCAGAAACCACTGATAGGAATCTTTCTGAACTTCAATCAGATTCGGCATCTGAAGTACCTCTTTCTGTCTTGAGTAGCTCATACGCATGCTTTTATCAGCTTTTACTGGACGTATTCTGTTTTTCTCCATTGACGTTTCACCCCTGTTCTATAATAATAACTTTTTGTGTACCAAAAGCATAGTTATGGAAACCATTTTTGCCGATTTCTATAACTATACTTTTGGTAGGCATAACGCACCACAATAGTGCACGTTATATGATAGCACAAATGCGTATTTGGTGTCAAGTAGTTTTTTTTGTGGATGTGGGCCAGATTGGGGGAGGGAAGAAGATGGTGGTGAGAGGGACGTATGTTTTTTGGGGTTCGGCTTCCGGTTGCGACAGACAAGAAGTTCTAAAGTATCCCGTGCGAATGTTTGGCGAACAGTACGCAACCGGAACACATTCGCCATCCAAGTACAGTAACTAAAAATAATCAGTCTGAGCAGTGAGGATGTATTTTCGAGAGTGCTGTTCAAAAAATGCAGACGTAGCGGGCTACGTCAAGGCTTTTTGAATAGTGCTATCGGAAATACAGACCGCTGCTCAAACTGATTATTTTTAGTTACTGTACGCTGCTCAGGTGTTCCTTTTCCGGACGTCCTGTCCGGAAATTGCTGGGTTTCGAACGGGATACTAAGAACTTCTAGTCTGTCTTCACAGTCGCCTTCGCCCCAAAAAACATACCCCCCTCTCACCGCCACCTTCTTCCCAGCCAACATTTTGGCAATATCTACAATAAAAAAGCTAGTTGGACGACTTGAGTTGGTGTTTTGTTATGAGGAGTTCGATGATTAGTGTGATGCAGGCTGATAGGTAGCCTATAGTTTGGTTTAATGGTGTTATTAGGGTTGTTAGCATGATTACTAGTGATATTAAGTTACATATGTAATGATGGGATTTTTTAGTTAGTTTTTCTGTGTTTTTCTTGGTGAGCCACAGAAGTAGGACGTAGAATCCTATTAATATGATGTATATAGCTACTATTAATATAGGTAGTAATATTTCCATGTGGGATTGTTCTCCTTTCTTTGATGAGGATTTTTCGGTTTAAATGTAATGTTGGGGTGCGATTTTGGGAAGCGCACCCCAACTTTGGGTTTTGATGTTTATTTTTTTGCTTTGTAGGTTTGGGTTTTTGTGGTTTTGTTTCCGTATTTATCGGTTACGGTTACTTTTACTTTGTAGGTTCCTTTTGATGGAACTTTCCAGGTTATGTAACTTTTTGATGTGGTTTTTTTCAATACTGTTTTTCCGGATTTCTTTATTGTAAACTGGTAAGAAAGTTTGGTTGCTGAGCCGGTTACGTTGGCTGTTAATTTTACTTTTGTTCCTTTTTTCAAGGTTGATTTGTTCTTTTTGATATTTTTTATTTTGAGTGAAGCTACTGTAATTTCTTTTGAGGCTACATCGTAGTCACCGTTTCCGTCAGTGATGCTTACTCGGATATTATATGTACCTGAGGTAGTTGGTGTCCAACGGAGTGTTGCGGCTGAGCTGTAGTCTTGTACTACGGTAGCTTTACCATTTTTACTTACCATGAAGCGGTATTGGTAATCTCCGGTTCCGCCTTTTGCTTGGGCAGAGATGGTGTATGTTTTACCGATAGTTCTCTTGCCACTGCCGGACACTTTTAAGTCTGACACTTCAAGGAAATCTACCTTAGAAGTTGTCGGAGCTTGGGTTGCTACTGGGGCTTGGGTTGCTTCCGGCACTTCGGTTGCTTCCGGCGCTTTTGTTGCTTCCGGCACTTTTGTTGCTTCTGGAGCTTGAGTCGCGGTTGGAGTTGGAGTTGCGGCCTCCGTTACATCTGGCACTTCGGTTACGGTTACCTCCGGGGCTTCTGTTGGTGACTTTGTTACTCTTGCCTTTGGTGTTGGCGTTGGTGTTTTTGTCACCCTTGCCCTTGGTGTTGGCGTTGGTGCTTCGGTTACGGTTACTTCCGGAGCTTTGGTTGGTGCTTCGGTTACGGTTACTTCTGGTGTTATAATTGGTGTTTCAGTTATTGCGGCTGTTGGTGTTACGGTTGGCTGTCCTCCCGGAACAGTTGGCACAACACCACCGTTTTCAATATAGCGAATTGCATCGTATGCGTTTACCATACCTCCGGTAACACATTTGCCGTCTAGGCTTTCCAATGTTGTTGCCGAATTTAAAATTGCGTTTCTTACATCGCTGAGAGTAAGATTATCATAACTGGAATATAACATAGCTGCCACACCTGCAACGATAGGCGCTGCCATGGAGGTTCCTGTCATTTCTTCGTAACCGCTGGTATCTGTACTTGTGCTGTAAATCTTTGAGCCTGGTGCTGCAATATCTACAGAAGTCGCACCATAGTTTGATGTATAATGTAAATTTCCATCGCACTGAAGGTTTGCAACATTAATTATGTTATCTGAAGTATAGCATGACGGATACGTAGGTGTTTTATCGGTATCCACTGCATTATAACTTGAATCACCGTTTCCGGCTGCTATGGTAAATAACATAAAGGAATTTTCGATTACGTTTCGCAATGTGGTATCATCTGCGTCACCCCCAAGGCTCAAATTACAAATCTGTGCACCGTTTGCTTCTGCATACTGAATTCCCTTTACAACACTTTCTGTGCTTCCATATCCATATTCACCACCAAGCGCTTTTAAGGTCATTATTTTCACATTTGTGTTGGCTGCTATCCCCACAATACCTGTGGTGTCATTGGCTGCCGCAACACTTCCGGCTCCATGGGTTCCATGAGCATCTTCTGTTGTACTTGAACTATTATAATATGTATTATTTCCTTCATCGGAAGAATCTCCTCTGCCAGGCCAGCCAGGCATATAGAATCCGCCACTGCCATAGAAATTCCATCCGTGGATGTCATCGACATATCCGTTTCCGTCATTATCGATTCCATCACCTTCAATTTCGTCTTCATTTACCCACATGTAGTTACTCAATTCTGAATGGTCGTATTTGATACCTGTATCTACAAACGCCACAACCACTTCACGTTTTGCTGTCGGGCAAATGCTCAACGCTTCCGGTAAACGAATATCTACGCGTTCTTGTGCCTGAACTGTGAAACTGCTGTTTTGACCACCATATGCATTTTTTTCCATTGTGTCTGTATCTGTTGACCACCAGCTCCACCAGTCATCATAGGAACCACCGCCACTGTAGTCTTCTTCTGTATAAGTGAGTGTCCCATCATTATAAAACGCCCACTGTTTACTAAAATCTGTATTCTGATTTAAAGTTTCTAATGTAGATGTAATATCCACATCAAACGCACGATACACATAGTTTGGCTGAATATAGTCTACTCGGCTGTCCTGACTTAATGCCTCCACTGCTTCTGCCAGTTCTTCTTCAGAATCCAATTTCAAAACCACTGAATTATCGGTCAGTTCACTGACCTCCGGCGCTTCCGTATCGGAACCGGAGAGCCCGCAGATACTTAAAGTCTTTTGTTTTGTTGCATTTGCTTCTTTCTTGTATACTACAATTATGTCATTATTTTTATATTCTTCCAAATCCACAACTGAGGCTGTTTCATTCGCCGCCTTAACTTCCTTGGCAGACTTAGGAATTCCTAATACAGAACCACTAATTGTAGAACTCAACATGCTAACCAGCAACAAACAGGTGATTACTTTTTTCTTTTCATTTTTCTATGACTCCTTTCTCAAATCGGAAATTTCGCTCCCTCATAATTTTCCCATTTCTTCCATGATAACATAGCTTGTAAAATTAATGCAATAGTTATGTAATTTCCCATATCATTCTATGTAACATTTTTTAATGCACGCAAAAACTACCAGCAGATAATCTCTACTGGCAGCAAAAATTTCAGGTATCCGCCCTACTTAACAACCATTTTTATCACAAATAATTCCACTAATAAAATGGTTAATGCAATACCATATCCTATGAATTGACTGATAGGGGTCATATATGTGACTATAAGAATCACCAACGAAATTCCATTAGATAATCTATGGTATGTATTACGTTTTCCCTCTAATTTCTTCCTATTCGTAAGCCAAAAAATAATTCCGTAAATAACCAGAGGCAACAGATATATAATGATACCAAGCAACATTTTTCTAATCCTCCTCAATTTTTAATATATACTTTTTTGCATCAAGTATGAGTATGTTTTCATTCTCAACACTATATTTTTTGAGTTCTTTCTTCACATCGCTACAGGTTTTCTCACCATTAACACTCCAATCATATGCAATAGTAGCCGTAACCAATGCTGTAGCCAAAGAACTTCCTTCCGAATAAACATATGTATCATCTGGCATCAAGCAATATATCTCCTCTCCCGGAGCATATATATCAACTTTAGAACCATATCCCGAAAATTCTTGTATCTCATTGCTCGAATCTAATGCCCCTACGCATATAATATTATCCGCTTCAAAGCATGCCGGATATATACTCTCTTGATCCAAATTTTCTCCTTTTTTTCCACTTGCGCAAACAAAAATTGCATCCGAATATTTTCTTATACATTCTTCCAATTCTTTATTATAAATTTCCATATCCCAACTACAGTTAAAAATTCTAACCCCCAAGTCATATCCATATTCAATTGCCCGAATTATATCATCAACACCACCCTCTGTTCCGCGAAAACATTTTAACGGAAGATATTTCACTCTTGATGAAACACCATATTTTTTCCCAGATATTATTCCTGCAAGCATCGTCCCGTGATAATCAGATGAATATGTAGTAAATATTTCATTAGAATTGTCATAAAAATTCCATCCATTTACATCATCAACATAACCATTCATATCGTCATCAATTCCATTATTCTCTATTTCTTGTTGATTAATATAAACCGAGTCCGAAATATCCTCTAAATCAATTTTAATCCCGCTGTCAATTATTCCCACTATGACATCGGTATTTTTTTGTACTTCCGGTATGTCCTGTTCAATGCCAACACATCTTTCATACCACCACATATTCTTCTTATTTTTTTCTGTCATCTCACAAGAATTCAAAATCAAGCAACACAAAAAACACCATACGATAACTTTTCTTCTCATCATCTCACCTTGATAATCTTAATAATATATTATGTTATTGGTTCTGTCCGTATCCGTGCAATCATACGACGTGGTGACAGTAACTGCAATAGCCGGTGCACTCGTTATATTCACACCGCCTAGCGCTAATCTTTTATGACAATATTTTGATATAATTTGAGCCTTTTTTCCCTGATATCCATTTTGACTCAAATTCAGCACAATCTTTCCACTTTTAGCAAATGATGTACTCATCAACGAATATCTTTGCGAAAAGCTATACTTACATCCAACACTAGGCGTACCGTCAGTTGCAGCATTCTTGGTATTAGTCACACTTTTCCCCCATTTATAAGCAGGCCATACACCACTTACTTTATAGTAATTGATTTTTTTAGAGGAAGTTTTATACGTATATCCACCACTCCACGCAACACCTAGCGTATCAGTCATATCCCAATCATAATAACATTTTATCCAATTAAAAGATTCTGTAACCTTATATTTAGAGTTAATTCTTTTCCCATTTTTCTTCTGAGAATTATTTGTTATCAACTGGCTAACACTTAACTTAGAAGATGATATTGTAGATGATAAAGTAACTTTTTTGGCATCTTCAATTTGCTTATATGGTTTATAATTATCTTGCTGAACCAATGCATTTCGCAACACACATATTTCTGCGTTTGACATATTATACTTCTTTTTAATTGCTGCATCTGACATTTTACGCAATTCTTTTTCTCTATTTTTAATTTCTTTTGCCTTCGAACGACTAACACCTACTTGCTCGACCAATTCCTTTTCTGATAGATTCACAGCAATTTCAACACTTTGCATTTCATCAAATACATAAATTTGATTTGACAATTCAACAGAACTCGGATCTTCTTTCAACGCCTCCGACATTTCATATATTGTATCCAACGACAAATCATATATTTGCTTTTTTTGTGTAACCATGTCCTTGAACATAATTTATTGCTTCCTTATATTTTTTACTTAACCCAACATTCTTTTCTACTTCTCTATATATTCTATCTCCTTCTGTTCGCACACTTGCGTCCACTGTATTACAATTAAGAAACACAATACAAATTGCAATAATTACAGCACTTACTTTTCTTCTCATTTTTTCTTCCCCTTTTTACACTCTTTTTATTTTCCCTTTATTTTAATACAATATCAACCGTTAATGTAAGGAGAAACTCATCTGATTCGATAGAAATTTCTCCTTTTAACATTAATACTATTCTTTAATTATTTTAATGTAACTTTAGCACCTTCAGCTTCTAATTTAGCTTTGATGTCTTCAGCTTCTGCTTTTTCAGCACCTTCTTTAAGCATCTTAGGAGCTCCGTCAACTACTTCTTTAGCTTCTTTTAAGCCTAATCCAGTAACTTCACGAACTACTTTGATAACTTTAACTTTGTTAGGACCAACTTCTGTTAATTCTACGTTGAAGTCTGTTTTTTCTTCTCCAGCTCCTGCACCGTCTCCACCAGCTGCTGCTACTACAACACCTGCTGCTGCAGATACACCAAATTCTTCTTCACAAGCTTTTACTAAATCGTTTAATTCTAATACAGTTAATTCTTTAATTGCTGCAATAAATTCTTCTGTTGTTAATTTTGCCATTTTATTTTACCTCCAATAATTAGTAATTGTTATTTTCTTCTTAATACTATCCGCTACTTATGCTTCTGCGCCTTTAGATTCTGCGATCTGATTAAGCACACGAGCAAGATTGCTGATAGGTGACTGCATACTTCCAAGCAATTTGGAAAGTAATTCTTCTCTTGATGGAACTTTTGCAAGCGCCTGGATTCCAGCTGTGTCGTATAAGTTTCCTTCTACAACACCTGCTTTTAATTCAAGAGCCGGTGCTGTCTTAGCAAAATTGCTAAGAATTCTAGCTGGTGCAGTTGCATCTTCTTTAGAAATTGCAATTGCGCTTGGTCCTTCTAAATATGGAGCTAATGCTTCAAATTCAGTTCCCTTGAATGCAAAATTCATCATTGTGTTTTTGTAAACCTTGTATACAATACCAGCTTCTCTTAACTGTTTACGAAGTTCTGTATCCTGTTCTACAGTAAGTCCACGGTAATCAACTAAAACAACGCCCTGAGCACCATTTACGTGTTCTGCGATTTCTTCTACGATAGGTTTTTTAAGTTCAACTTTTGCCATGAATCGTACACCTCCTTAATTTATTTTCTGCCGTGCAATTATAAATGCAGTTTCCTGCCTATAAAAAATGCCTCCCGCCGAACCGGGAGGCACAAGTATTCTATCAAATAATGTTAGAACGTTTCTCCTCGGTAGGCGTTTTCAACTTATGCCTTACGGCACCTACTGTCTACGGCAGTGTTGTATTCACAACATGTGATATTATATCACTCTATAATTGGATTGTCAATCTTTATTTTACACAAACTTAGCTGTGTTAACTTTTACACCAGGTCCCATTGTTGGAGCAAGTGTAATGCTCTTTAAGTACTGTCCCTTTAATGAGCTTGGTTTTGCCTTATTGATTGCATCCATCAGCGTCTGGAAGTTGTCCGCTAACTGTTCTTCTGTGAAAGAAGCTTTACCAATTGGCACATGGATAATATTTGTCTTATCAAGACGATATTCAATCTTACCAGCTTTGATATCCTGAACAGCTTTTGTAACGTCCATTGTTACTGTACCAGCTTTTGGGTTTGGCATTAAGCCTTTTGGTCCAAGTACACGTCCTAAACGACCAACAACACCCATCATATCCGGTGTAGCAACTACAACGTCGAATTCAAACCATCCTTCGTTCTGAATCTTTGGAATTAATTCTTCGCCACCTACGAATTCAGCACCTGCTGCTGTAGCTTCATCAGCTTTCGCACCTTTAGCAAATACTAATACACGAACTGATTTACCTGTACCGTGTGGTAATACAACAGCTCCACGAATCTGCTGTTCAGCGTGACGTCCGTCACAACCTGTTCTGATATGAGCTTCGATTGTTTCATCAAATTTTGCAACAGCATTTTTCTTTACAATGCTGATAGCATCTGCTGTTTCATACTGTACTGTGCGGTCTACATTTTTTGCAGCCTCAACGTATTTTTTTCCTCTTTTCATTCTAATTAACCTCCTAGTGGTAATAACGGGGATTGCCCTCCCACGAAATTCCTAATCGTTCCTATCCAGAGTAGAATTATTCTTCTACTGTAACACCCATACTCTTGCAAGTACCTTCAATCATGCTCATAGCTGCTTCAAGGCTTGCTGCGTTTAAGTCTGGCATTTTTGTTTCAGCGATTTCTTTCACCTGAGCTTTTGTAATCGTTGCAACTTTAGTCTTGTTTGGAACTCCGGAACCTGACTTAATTTTACATGCTTTCTTAATTAATACTGGAGCTGGTGGAGTTTTTGTAACGAAGCTGAAGCTTCTGTCAGCGTAAACAGTGATAACTACAGGAATGATTAAATCTCCCTTATCTGCTGTTCTTGCGTTAAACTCTTTTGTAAACTGAACAATGTTAACTCCGTGCTGACCAAGTGCTGGACCAACTGGTGGAGCTGGTGTTGCCTTTCCAGCAGGAATCTGTAATTTAATATAACCTTCTACTTTTTTTGCCATTTTTCGGCACCTCCTAAATCTGTGGTATTGGCGGGGTTTTCCCTCCCACGCATACTATCTCATTCGTCGAGATAACATACTTTTTCTCGTTACATCTTCTTGATTTCTGTGAAACTTATTTCTACCGGTGTTTCACGACCAAATAAGTCAACGTTAATTGTGACAATCTGTTTACCGTAATTCATGCTTTGGATAACTCCAACAGTATCCTTCCACACACCAGCAATAACAGCGACTGTATCGCCTTCTGCAAAATCTACAACTACGTCTTCTACCTTGATTCCTAATGGACGCATTTCTGCTTCCGTTAATGGCACCGGTTTAGACCCTGGTCCAACAAACCCTGTTACTCCACGGGTGTTACGAACAACATACCATGTATCATCGTTCATAATCATGTTAATCAACACATACCCCGGAAACATTTTTTTTGAAACCTGTTTCTTGGCACCATTTTTTACCTCAACAACGTCCTGCATTGGAACTCGTACTTCCAATATTTGTTCTTCAAGGTGTCTGTTTTCAATTGTTTTTTCAATGTTGGCCTTTACCTTATTCTCATATCCGGAATAGGTATGAACAACATACCAGTTTGCTTCTGCCATTACAATTCACCTATGTCCTTATTTTACTAAGAAATCCACGCCATACTGGATAGCTACATCCAATACGCTGATTATTACACCCAAAACAACTGATATTGCTACTACCGCTGTTGTCTGCTTAATCAGTGTTGCCTTATCAGGCCAAATAATTTTCTTGAATTCAGCCTTCAGATCGGTAAACTTACTCTTCTTCTTACTAGAAGTCTTTTCGTTATTAGTTTCTCCCATCTTATCACTCCTTTAAGCAACTATTTTGTTTCTTTGTGTAATGTGTGTGATCTACAGAATCTACAATATTTCTTTGTTTCCATTCTGTCTGGATGTGTCTTCTTATCCTTAGTCATGTTGTAATTACGTTGTTTACATTCCGTACATGCCAATGTGATTTTTGTGCGCACAACTTCCACCTCCGCTTTACTTCAAATTTTGTTTTTTTGCTTCTGGGTCTTTTCTTATTTTTAGGCATAAAAAAAAGACCTAACTTCCATGTCGCTTCTCAACTATAGCACAGTTAGGTCTTTACGTCAACTAATTTTTATTTATAATTCCTGTCATTCCTCATTCTGACCGGATATTTAACAATAGCTGTTGAACATCATTCCACTATACATGGATGTGACATAAGGGTTTACAAAATTCTTGCCAGGATTTTTGTAATTCAGTACTACCTTGTCTACATATTCCATTGGATCAAGCAATGCATGATTCGCTTTGCGCAGAATGCCATTTTTAAATCCGTTGATACCTTTTAGGGTCTCATTGTAGGTTTTTTCATCCGTTGTTGCCTCAGTAAGCAAGGCTTTATCAATGTTGATACTTCCATCACTCATTATCTCCAGTCCGATGGCTTCCAAATCATTCATATATTCTTTGGCAACACCGGTATATTCCTGAATCAGTTTTTCGCTTCTCGGCTCCACATCAGAATAACTTCTGACGGTATCGAGAAAAGAATTATACTCAGAAACAAAAGTTTCAATATGCTCTGTAATGGCTTCTGTATCTGTTTTGAATCCAATCATTGCAGGATTACCGGTAGCGCTAATACCATGTAATGTAATTTCAAAAACTTTTCCTGCCACAAAGGTATTAGAATGCGTATGTTTTTCTACACCATTAATAGCAAAAGATGAATCCTCTGGAGACTCTGTCACATTATCCAATGCAAATTTTGCCACTACACCGCGACTCCCTTCCGGAATATCTGTAACACGGAAAATCAACCCGTCTTCACCTTTTTCACCTGTTTCCAATGAAGTGATTTGCAATGCTGATTCTGTCTTTTCTGTAAGTACTTGAGCTTTCAAACCAATATTCGCATTATTTATCAGACGTGCCAGTTTATTCTGTACATCAATATTTGCATCTTCCTCTTTTACTCCAAACTGAAATTCATAATCCAGACCATTTACTTCTATATTAAATGCATAGCTTCCACTCTGCAGGTTTCGATTAGAGTTGGTAAGATACTTTCCTGTATTTGTCTGAGGTGTGGCAAGTTTATGCACCTCTACAGTGAAATCTTCTATCATGGAATCATTACTTTCATCTTCACCGATATATTTTGCCGTAACCACTTGATCATTGTCTGAAAAAACTGCCTTTTTGTTAAAAATCTGCTCTGTGTTACCATTGGTTAAATCATTAATCACATTCTTCAGACCACGGGCGCCTTCTTTTAATTCTACCGCATATTCCTGGGTCTGCTGTGAAAAATTAATCTTATAAAGAGGTGATTCCTTGTTTAATTTTACAATGGCATTATAAATACTTTTTAGCTCACTTTTCTTGTGCGTATCATATCGTGTCAGTGATTTAGTATTATACGATGTCATATAACTATTATATACATTCATGTATAAACTGCTAACTCCTGCCATGAAAATTCCCCCTTTCCCAATGGCACCACTCTAACAAATTCCCTCATTATTATGGTATAAACTCAGCCGTGTGTATCGTCCTTAACGGCTTTATGTAAACTTCTCTTATTTAAAGTATATAACACTATTTAACAAATGTCACCAAGCTTTTTTCTGTGATGCACCACAAAATTCGCAGAATTTTTATGCAAATTTTTATGCATTTTATACAACAGTACATCAATTATCTAACATTTCCCTATACTGTGCCGCCATTTCAAAATTTTCGCTTTGTTCATAGCATTCTATAATTCCGGTAACCGGAATTGTCGTTGCATATTTTATATTTAAGATGCACTCCTGCTCATGAATCGCATTGTAATACCAAAGAACAGCTTCCTGATAATTCTTCTGTCCTCGATAATACTCTCCCAGCATAGTACAGATTTCTGCCGGTGGATTGTCTGCCACTTCTTTTAAACATACTGTAAAAAAGGTCGCCACATCTCCTGCCTGTTCTGCCGCTTTAGCCAACACACATTCTGCTGCTTTGTATTCTTCCAGACTTCTTTCCTCTTGAAGTACTTTCTGGAATAATGGTACTGCCTTTTCAAAGTCCTGCTCATTGCCTGCAATCATCAACTCTTTTGCATACATAATCAGCAGTTTTTTCGAAAATACTTCGCTACGGTTTATCAGCTTTTCAAAATTTTCAAAATCTCTACGGTCGTGTTTTTCCAAAGGCTTATGTATAATTTCCACATCGGAATCAAATACAACCGGCTCCAGATTTACCGTTTCATGGATAGGGTCAATCCATTGAAATGTTCGGAGCCTTTTATATAATTTTCCTCGGTATTCACAGTCAAAATTGTACACACTTCCCTGTTCTAACTGATTGGTATATTTCATTTGCACAATTTCCACTTCCGGAAGCATAGCTTCCTTTAATAGTGCAAAACGTCTTTGATTTTCTTCATCTATAATTTCATCTGCATCTGCCACATAGATATACTCCTTGGTGGCTTTAGAAAAAGAAAAATTTCTAGCCGCCGCAAAATCATCCTGCCACTGGTAATCGTAAACCTTGTCGGTATATTTGTACGCAATTTCTTTAGTGCGGTCTGTAGAGCCTGTGTCTACTATAATAATTTCATCCATAAGGTCTTTGATACACTCCAGGCACCGTTCCAACACACGTTCTTCATTTTTTACAATCATACATAAACTTATTGTTGCCATTTTTCTCCCATTCCTCATTCTTCTGCTAATATATTCCATTCAATTCCTGATACAGCGTTTTTGCATAATGGTCAGTCATTCCTGATATAAAATCCGTTACCAGAAGCAAACGCAGATACAGTTTTTCGCCCTCTGTTTTTCCTTCTGCATATACATGATAAATATACTTGTAGGTGTCGGACACCAACTCCATCAGTTTATCCTGCAACTGAGTTTTCGGCTGTTCTGTATCGTATACCAGCGCCGCATCCACAAAATTGTCCAGCAAAAAGGTCAATATCTTATAGGATGCGGCCTCCAATTTCAGGATTTCTTTGCTTCGAAATACCTGCTCGTAGGCAATATCTCCCAGTGTTTTTGCCAGATAATATGCATAAGTTCCCTCGAACAAATCTTTGGTATATTTTCCTGCCATAATTTCGTCGTAATTTTTTGAAAAGGAATAGGTTGCAGCTTCAATTAACATACGCTGTACACCAATCACCCAGTTTTGTACTGCATACACTTCTGCGTTATGATAGTTGCGCTTTAATCCCTTCTCATAACGGATTCCCAGTTCTTTGATGGCAGTTTCCAGAAATTTGTACTCATCTTCACCCTGATGCTCTGTATATTTGTTGTTTTCCAATTCAAACTGCAGTTTTGAAAAACTAATTCGTCCCTTCTTATATCCATCTTCAATGTCTGCGGTTTTATAAGCGATATCATCGGATGCTTCCAACAGATAAGTAAGAGGATAACGGTTGTTTCCTGCTCCGGTTCCTTTGGTAATCTCCTGAAAAACTTCTTTTTCTGCATAGAAATAACCCATTTTCTTATATTTAATGTCACCACTTTTTTTGTTAATTTCCAAAGAAGATACCGGATATTTAATAATGGTATTTAAAATGGCTTTGGTTAAATTCATTCCTTTTGCATCCACCAGACTGTGGAGTTTTGTCACTACCCGAAGTGCTTGGGCATTTCCTTCAAAATTTAGAAAATCGGCTTTCATCTGAGGATTCAGATAAGAAACCACCGGCTTTCCTTTATAGGTAAGTCCCTTGTCCGTAAGACGACTGCGGAACCACTCTCTAATTACATTTTCACCGAAATGCCCAAATGGTGGATTCCCAATATCGTGAATTAAGCCTGCACTTAATAATACATCACCAATTTCCACCGCCTGCGCTTCCTCTATCCGGGCATTTGGATTATATTCTTTGATTCGATGATACACCGCTTTTCCAAAAGACTTTCCAATGGATGACACCTCCATAGAATGGGTCAGGCGTGTTCTTATAAAATCGCTTTTATCCAATGGAAACACCTGTGTTTTGTCCTGAAGTCTTCGAAAGGACGCACTGACAATAATTCGATGGTAGTCCTTCTCAAATTCACTGCGATAATCTTTTTCATTTTTATGTGTATACTGACGTATACGATCCCCTGATAATAATTGATTCCACTCCATACTATTTCCTCTATTTCTTCATTTTTTCTTCTGCATCCTCAATGGATTCATAACCATATCGTTTTACCATATAATCGTAAGTCATCTGTGTCAAATTTTTTCCCTCTTTTAGTAGTTTTTCCACAAAAGCGCCGTACAGCTTTTCTGTTGCTTCGGAATAGCTTGCCAACTCTCCTCTAAGATAAGTTTCTGAGGAAGTTTCATATTCACCGTCTTCATGGGTATGAATATATCTGGCTTCGCTCATCAGGTTTGGATATTTATCAGCAAATTCTTCCATCCACTTTACCTGAATTGCAATAATTTTTTCCATTCGTTCTATCCGCTCAGGACTTAAGGCCGGCAGGATATGCTCCAATGACTTATACTTTTCCGGTGCTGTACTTTTCATCATTCGGGTGTATTTCTCAAAAATCAAATTCCAGTTATTGTCCATGGCTGCCATCAAATCTTTTGCATAACTTTCTAAGATTTCCAATGGCCAGTTGATAAACTGACTTTCTCGCATCAATTGAAAAGTATTCCAGTCATCCTGACATGCCGCACGACCACCTTCGTTTTTTACCATCTGAAACTGGTTCCATTCCACTTCTATAATTTTCTGCACTAATTCTTCCATATAATTACCTCTTCTCCTACTTCTATCTAATTATATTCTTAACCCTCCATTACATGCCGGGCACGTATGGTTTCATCTTCTATCCGTGACATGATTTCCATGGTGTGATTTTCCAGAAAAGCTTCCTGTTTTCCGGTCAGATTCTGTGCCTGTAGCTCTGATACTACCAGCCCACAGATTTCCTCTATCAATACTACTTTTTTATCCTTGCTGTTCAGTTCATACAAATAATCGCTTTTGCCCGCTGTTTTCCAAGCTTCCTTTTGAAATTCCATTGTAGCAAGTGCATTTATCTTCTCCTGCACTTCCTTGAGCTTTGGCAGAGTGGTCATACTACGAAAAGACCATTTATAAAAGGGCATGTATTTTTTGTTTAACAGATGAACCATAGAAATAGTATTTTTGATAAACTCTGACAATGCTAAAGATGCCCCCACATATTCTCCCCGCTTCATTAATCTCGCATAATTATACTGACCCGCCTGAGCCATTACCGCTGCTCTGGCAGCAATCTTTTTCTTTCTTACATCTTCCGGATAAAATTCCAGTAGTTTTCCACGAATCTTGCTGAATTCGCCTAAATTATCCACAAAAACTTTCCCGTTTGTTGCAGTTGCCAGATATCCTTCCGGAATATAAAGCCATTCCAGCAAGCTTTCCGGTACTTTGCGGTTACCGATAAAACTTTGATAAAATCCTCCGATTTCGTGAACTCCCACTCTGCCGCCACCATTGGCAGTTACAATTCTTGAGGGTACTCCCATAAATTCTTTTGGAAGTTTTTCATAATCCATATTTATTTTGAAACCTGCCTGTTTATAATCTTCTTCGTTAAGCCAGATACAGAAAGCCGGCCCAAAATCATGGTCTGTGGATATTTCATCGTCAAAACCAAAACACTCTGAACCCTGTCCTACCAGCCCCACTGCCATCCGCTCATAATACTCCGGATACTTTTCAAGCAGCATGGGTTTTCCCACCTCTTCAAAGTACTTTTCCGCCAGTTCTAATCCTTTCACTGCAAGTCCCTCCTGATACATTCTGCCTGCCCCATAAGAACTTCTGCCTGATCTAAATCTCCCATAGTCCGGTATACTACAGCCAGATTTTCCAGACTGATTGCGTATGCCATATTTTCACCAAAATAGGAACGAATATCCTCGCATACTCTTTGATAAAGTTTTGCCGCCTCTATCCATTCTCCCATTTCAAAATACACACCAGCCAGACCGGACAATGCCGCTGCATAATGGGCATCTTTATTATCTGCGTATTCGTCAAACAATTGTAATGCTTTATTTAATGCTGTCTTCATTGCTTCTTTTTCCTGAAGCTTGCCATAATTCACTGCCATATTGGTATAGGTAATGGCCTGTTCAATTTCTGAATGTTCTAATGTTTTCAGCACCTCTAACGCCTGCTGCAGCTTTTCTCCTGCTTCCCGGTACTGTTCCAACGCAGAATACAAAAGACTCATATTATTGTATAGTCCTGCAAAACGGTAATCATTATTTTGTATCGTATTTTTATATATTTCTTCTACCCGGAGATATTCCTGCATGGCTTCTGCATATTTTTCCGCTGCCCGTAATGCTGTGGCACCGTTTAAAAGTGTGGTTGCCTCGTGCTCTGTACCAGTCAACTCCATAATTGTTATATATTCTTTTGCTTGCTCAAAGGCTTTGATGGAATCTGCCATGTGGCTGATGCTGCGGTAATAGCCTATTTGCTCATTTAAAAGAATAAGCACAGCGCCATTATCTTTTTCTTCTTTTGCTTTATCTAATTTTTCGTTCAGGTACTTTTCTGCTTCTTTGATTTTCTTTTCTGCAAATAACTTATCCAATCCTGCAATTATATTGTTAATGTCCATTTTATCCCTCATTTCTTCCACAATTATATCATATCTTTTTCCTGCTTACTATTCCCAACATGGCTTTTCTTTATAAAACCAAAGAGCAGTTATGAGCTTACGTGCACCATTCACAACCACCCTGCATAAGATAATAAGAAGATTTCTTGCGGGGTGTTTTTTATTTATCTGTATAAATATGCAATTGTCGGTGGAGATGTACGCCAGAAACTTATATTAGAAGAACTGTCAAAGCACTGCACCTGTTCCCACTTTGGCGTGGTTGGAGGCGAAACCTTTCCCAACGAAGCCAAAACCATGGAGCTGGCCATAAGAAATGCAGAAAACATTATTCTTCCCCTTCCTATGCACAAGGGAAATAACTTAAATATTCAAACAGAAACTGCATATCATGTAAAAGAACTGATTGGATATATGAAAAAAGGGCAGACTGTATATGCAGGCTGTATCAACAAAGAACTGCGAGAATTATTGGAACATAAAGGTGTCAAATATTTTGATTTTATGGAACAGAAGGAAATCAGCATCTACAATTCCATTGCTACAGCAGAAGGTCTGATTTCAGAAATGATTCTTGCTTCACCCGAAAATCTCCACGGAAACAAAGCTCTGATTCTGGGCTATGGCACCTGCGCCAAAACTCTTGCTGCCAAACTAAAAGGACTTCACGTATCAACCTGCATTTGTGCCAGAAGTGAATCTGCGCTGATGGAAGCTCACACCTTCGGGCATCATACCGAAAAACTTTCTCATCTGGCAAGCATCATAAAGCACTATCCTATTATCATTAATACCATTCCTTCTAAAATACTAAAAAAAGACATTTTAGAACAAACGGACTCTAAAAGCATTCTTTTTGAAATTGCTTCCTATCCTTATGGAATTGATATGGAAGCCGCTCAGAAGCTTAACTTAAATGTACATTTATGTATGTCGTTACCGGCAAAATATGCTCCTGTTTCATCAGCGGATATTCTGACACGTTTCATCCTCAAAACTTCTTTACAGGAAGTTTCCCAGATGCACGCTGCTACTTTGTCACAGCAACAGGACGAATCAATTCATGGTAAAATCGGAGGTATTTTATGACACTGGAAGGTATCAAAATAGGTATTGCATTTACCGGCTCCTTCTGCACCTATCAGGCAGCAACGGAGGAATTAAGACACATGGCAAAAGAGGGGGCAGATTTGTATCCTATTATGTCTTTTCATTCCCAAAGAATCGACAGCCGCTTTGGAAAAGCCCAGGATTTAAGAAGTCAAATCGAGGAAATTTGCGGCAGAAGTGCTATTGATTCTATTGAAACAGCAGAGCCAATTGGTCCCAGCGGATTTTTAGATATTTTAATTATTATGCCTTGTACCGGGAATACTATAGCAAAGCTTGCGAATGGAATTACTGACAGCCCGGTATTGATGGCGGCCAAAGCCCATATGCGCAATGAAAAGCCTTTGCTCATATCCATTTCCACAAACGATGCTTTGGGAATGAATTTCAAAAATATCGGGCTTTTAATGAATTGCAAACATATTTACTTTGTGCCTTTCGGGCAGGATGCGCCGGAAAAGAAACCAAATTCCATGATTGCTCATTTAGATTTGCTTCTTCCTGCCACCCAGGCAGCTTTGGAAGGCAGACAGTTACAGCCTGTGATTCGTTAGCCTGATTCTCCGACATTTTCTGAGATAAAAAAACAAAATTCAATCAAAAAGAAAGGAACGATAGCATATGTGCGGTATCAGCGGTTTTTATAAATCTCACGGGAACTTTACTTCCCAAAAAAGTACCTACGAAACTTTGCTACACAAAATGAATCACTCCCAGAAACACAGAGGCCCGGATGCAGATGGAATTTATCTGGACGATTCCTGTGGTCTGGCTCATGTGCGCCTGTCCATCCTAGACCTAGCCAAAGGAAGCCAGCCTATGGGTTTTCACACGGAAGGCGAAGACTTTGTACTTGTATATAACGGAGAAATCTATAATATGCCTCTCCTTCGAAAAGAATTGCAACAGCAGGGAATCACCTTTCATACTACCTGCGATACAGAAGTCATTTTAAAAGGTTATTCCTTTTGGGGAGATGCTCTGTACGAAAAGCTCAATGGCATTTTTGCCTTTGCCATTTGGGAAGCAAAGAAAAAGCAATTGACCTTATGTAGGGATCGTCTGGGAGTGAAACCGTTATTTTTTGCCCATAAAGATAATACTCTGATATTTGGTTCTGAAATCAAATCTCTTTTAGCCTACGACAAGACACTGGCACGTGTAAATAAGGATGGCATGTGTGAATTACTGGCTTTAGGACCTGCCCACACTTATGGAAAAACAGTCTATCAGGACATCACAGAAGTTCTTCCCGGAACCTTTGTCAAAATCCGTGAAGCTGATTTCCAGTCCCATACCTACTGGAGTTTGAAAAGCTGGGAGCATACAGATTCTGTGGAGCAAACCATCGAAAAAACTTCTTACCTTTTACAGTCTTCCATCCATATGCAAATGCTGTCCGATATCCCTATCTGCACCTTCCTATCCGGTGGGCTGGACAGCAGTATTGTCAGTGCTGTTACTGCCAATGCCTTAAAAGAGCAGGGAAAAAAATTGACTACTTACTCTTTTGATTTTGAAGGCAATCAGGAATATTTTGAAGCAAACAGTTTCCAGCCTTCTCAGGATTTGCCTTTCGCTCTGGAAATGTCAGAATTTCTAGAAACAAACCATCACGTACTGCAATGTAGCAACCGGGATTTATATGAAAATTTAAGTTCCGCAATGTTTGCAAGGGATTTTCCTTGTATGGCGGATGTGGAATCTTCCCTTTTATACTTCTGCGGAGAAGTGAGCAAACACCATAGAGTAACTTTAACAGGTGAATGTGCAGATGAAATTTTTGGCGGTTATCCATGGTTCTATCGTAAAGATATGTTTGAGCGTAATGCTTTTCCTTGGAGCTATGATATGGATGCCCGTACCACTCTTTTAAAACCTGCTCTTTTAGATAAGCTTCCGCTGGAAGAATATTCTATTAGTGCTTACGAAACCACTATTGGAGAAACGCCTGTTCTTTCAGGAGAATTCAAAGAAGAAAAACGGCGCCGTGAACTTTCCTTTTTAAATATCAAATGGTTTATGGCAACTTTGCTGGAACGTATGGACCGCACCAGTATGTACCATGGTCTGGAAGCCCGTGTACCTTTTGCTGACCACAGAATTGTGGAATATGTATTCAATGTACCATGGAGTATGAAATTTATGGGTAACACAGAGAAAGGCTTGTTGCGAAATGCCGCCCGTGGACTCTTGCCGGACAGCGTATTATTCAGAAAAAAAAGTCCCTATCCTAAGACCTACCATCCGGTATATGAACAGTTATTAAAGGACGAATTTATGAGAATTTTAAACAGTACCAAGGAACCTATTTTACAATTTCTGGATAAGGAGCGGTGTATGACTTTCTTAAATACACCTATGTCTTACGGGAAGCCTTGGTTTGGACAGTTGATGGCTGGACCGCAGTTGCTGGCTTATTATATTCAGATGAATCAGTGGTTGAAGGAGTATGAGATTTCGGTGGAATTGTAAGGCTAAAGGGTATGGCTGCGAGGACGAAAAAGGAGCCTGGCTAGCTTCGGGTGGGACGGATTCTCCGTCCCTTCCCGCTAAACCCGACTCCGAAGCTACCAGACTCTTTCTTCTGCTCATTGGCATGCCTTAGGATATAATTCCACTAATATTGATACTTGCCCGATGCAATTCCTATTATAGCTACAATTAAAACATTTGTGCTAATTCCCATTGCAAAGGTATTTATCCACCCCATTTGCAATTCCATCTACAATTTTCAACTGATAATCTTCTGTTGCCATCAATGCATCTTCATTGGCATTTGTCATATAACCAACTTCTACGATGGTTACCGGAACCTGACACCAGTTAATCCCACTCATGGTATCTGTTTCCCAGACATATTCCCGCTTGCAGCCGGTAGATGATACA
This sequence comes from Lachnospiraceae bacterium, assembly GCA_017408735.1. Lineage (GTDB taxonomy): Bacteria > Bacillota > Clostridia > Lachnospirales > Lachnospiraceae > RUG11237. The sequence continues at coordinate 12,039 of JAFQUB010000010.1, read as the reverse complement.
AGTTCCTCCAGAACGTTTTCCGATAACTCCTTGCTTTCTTCGTATAAGTTCCCATTATAAGGATTGCTGCTGGTCTGGCAAATTGTCATAGCACCATTGGCAGAAGCGTTTTCCGAACCATTGGCGTGGATTCGAATAAATGCATCCGCACCTGCCTCATTGGCAATTTCTGCACGCTCTGCATTGCTGATATTTACATCATTAGTGGTTCGAATCATAAGCACCTGATAACCTCTGGCTTCCAGTTCACTTTGCAATTTTAAAGATATCTGCAATGTCAATTCGTACTCTGCAAGACCGCTAACGCATCCGCTGGTACCTCCTGCAACCTTTGCTTTCATTTCGCTGGCACCAGGTCCCACCGGTTCTTTTTCGCTGTTTCCCTTTGCCTGATGTCCTGCATCAATGACAACCAGACCTGAGGACTTCGCCTCTTCCGTTGGAGCTGCCATAGCTTCTGTTGGCGTCGGAGTTGCTATGGCTTCGGTTGGAGTTGGAGTCGCCATGACTTGGGTTGAGGTTGGAGTCGCCACGACTTCGGTTGGGGACGCTACAACTTGTTCTGCATTTACATCCCTCTCCCCCGAATTGTCCTGTCCGCACCCGCTCAGACAGGAAATACACCATGCGGAAAATAATATCATTAGTAACTTCTTTCTTTTCTTCATTTTAAATTCCCTTTCTTTAACAACAGTAATAGAACCCGACACAACCTGCATTTATACAAAGCTGCGTCGGGTTATTTTATTTAGAAATATTTTGTCGATTAATTTCCGGCACTTTCGTATGCCTTCGTTCCAAAATGAAATACCCCATAAGAAATTGCAAAAAACACCACCGCCAGCATACATTCCAGTCCTATGGTACTCCATGGACTGACTCCCGGCTTCAGGAAATAGCTGGCCGGAAGGTAAGCAACAAAACCAAATGGTATAATCCAGGTGATAATAAAACGGATTCCCTTTGCGTAAATTTCTGTAGGATATTTTGCAAAATCAGCCAACTGATATGCTGTATACAGAACCGGACCGCTGACTTTCATCCAGAACGCAAAAGAAGCAAACAATAATTTTATAGAAGTATAAATTACTGCTCCTGCAATCATGGATATTATAAAAAGTATGATTTTCGTTCCGCTGATTGCAACCACTCCATTTGACAAAGACATTGCCAGCAAAAGTATACCTACCATCAACTCTCCCAAAGCATCCGGCTGCAATTTCTCACAAATCACTTGAAAGAACAGATTCATTGGGCGCAACATGTATCGGTCAAACTGACCATTTACCACGTACCACCAGGATACCATCCAGATATTGTCCGTAAACAGGTGATCAAGCCCTCTTGGTATCTGGGCGAATCCATAAATAAAAATAAGCTGTGGCAGTGTCCAGTCTGCAAGAGTCGGTATCTGTTCAAATACCAGATAAAGAAACGCAATTCCCGCTGCCTGAGTCAAAAAGAATCCCATAAGCCCTATTAGAAAATCCACTCTGGACTGTACTAAATATTTAAAGAACTGAGCCACAAATACCTTATACAATCTGCCATATCTTTTTAATTCTTTCATTTTCTAACCTCCCAACACTATCAGACGTTTGGTGATTTTGCGCCAAAGTATTGTTCCTAACCCATACAGTAAAACAATCCAGAACACCTGTCGTAATAAAACCGCTGCCAGTTCCTCTCCTGAATACTTTCCAAGATAAACCATGACCGGCGTGTATATCATAGATGAAAAAGGCAGAAAATCAAATACCCTCTGAAATACTTCCGGGAAAAAGCTGATTGGAATTAACTGTCCTGTCAAAAAACTAACCAATGCATTCTTTGCCATTTTTAAACCAAACATATAAGTTGTCACAAATGCCATCAATCCAAAGCAGAAATCAAACAACTGATATATTAATACGCTGAAAAATGCACTTAACAAGTACAATAATATATTTTTTATGGAAACTACGTTCATTCCCAGAACAGCTACTTTATATATTTCCAAGCCAATCCATACAAATACGGAGGGAGCCAAAAAGCGATAAACCACAACACCTAACGCTCTGGATACCAAGCTTAAACGGTAATCTATAGGCTTAATCAGATTCATTACCACGGCCCCATCTCTCACATCATTTTCTATATATCCCACAACTCCAACATTTACAATATTTGACGTAACATATGTCATAAATACATATAAAATCATTTCATTTCTGGTAAGTCCGCCTAATACTCCACTTGTGGAACTTCCATAAATTGCCATCCATAAATAATAAGAAATAAATGCTCCAAAACAACTACATAAAACGAACAGATAAAAGCTTCCCTTATATGCCAGGTTGCTCTTTATTTCATTTAATGTAAAAGGAACATAAATCCTCCATCTTCCTTTTTTCATACTTAACTCACCATGCCTTCTTCATTTTGCTTTGTTTCCTGTTCCATTCCATGGCGATATATTTCTTTTACGATTTCAGACAACTCTGTTTCCTGAATCTGAATATCCTTTACTTCTGTATGTTTCATATACTGTGCAATCACATCTGAAATACTCAAACAATGCTTGTCAAATGCCACTTCCACACTGTTGGTTGCCTTATCTGTTGTCACTTCATAAGCTTCCTTTGACACATGTAACGCAGAAGACAAATCCACCTGTCTGGCTTCTTTTAAATTCTTCACTTCCATGGTTACCTTTCTTGTAACTCCATACTTTTCTTTCAAATTTTCCAGAGAACCATCATATATTTTCTTTCCATCATCAATAATGATAATTCTGTTGCAAAGTTCTTCGATATCTTCAATGTCATGGGTTGTCAGTATAACGGTTGTTTTGTATTTCTCGTTGATTTCACGAATTGCTTTTCGTATATTATCCTTTACTACAAGATCAAGTCCTATGGTAGGCTCATCTAAATAAAGTACTTTCGGATTATGTAATAATGCAGCGCCTAAATCAGCTCGCATCCTCTGTCCCAAAGAAAGATTACGCACCGGTCTGGTCCAGAATTCTTCCAGTTCCAGCACTTCATTTAAAAATTTCATCTGGGATTCATAGTCTTCGTCACTGACATTATAAATTTCTTTTAAAATAGAAAAGGATTCACTTAAAGGCAAATCCCACCATAACTGTGTTCGCTGTCCGAAAACAACACCTATATTCTGGGCGTTTTTCTTTCGTTCTTTACTTGGATCAATTCCGCGAATCAGACACTGACCGGAAGTAGGTGTCAGAATTCCTGTCATCATTTTAATGGTGGTGGATTTTCCTGCTCCGTTGCTTCCGATATAACCCACAATTTCTCCTTCTTCAATGGAAAAAGAAATGTCTTCCACAGCCATTTTCCTTACTTTTTCGTTAGAAAACAGCCCTTTGATTGCACCTTTTAAACCCGGGTACTTTTTCGGTGAAACAAATTCTTTTGATACGTTATTTACTTCAATTATCACTTATATCTCCCCCATTTTCTGTTGTATATTGTTTCGTTTTTCTCTGTATTCAACTGCCTGCAATTGTAAATTGAGAGCTGTTTTTATTTTATCGTCCATATTAATAATAAACTGAACCAAATTTTTACATTTTTTTATTTCTAAACCGATTTTATACGCAAAAGCATAGAAAGAACGCCCCATATCTGATATAATATCACCAAAACCAAAAGGGGGAGAACATATGGAACCATTAAATGTAACCAGAGAAGATTTTCCAATGAGTACTGCATCCGTAGCAGGAATGATACCAATGGAACCTAAATTTGACAATTATGAAATTTATTATCGCGAAGATGTGGTATATGTAGAAAGAGCTGACAGAAAATTGCACTTGCAGATTATCGGACCAATTGATGCCAAAGAAAAATTGCCTTGTATTATATATATTCCCGGTTCTGCATATCACGAACAAAATGTAAAGGAACGAATTCCTCAATTAAGTTATTTGGCACAAAGAGGATTTGTTGTTGCCGCTTTGGAATACCGGGGTTCTGAATGTGCCATCTTTCCTGCTCAGACACTGGATACCAAGGCAGGGGTTCACTTTATGAAGGAGCACGCTGAAGAATACAACATTCATCCGGAAAACATGTTTTTAATGGGTGATTCTTCCGGCGCCCACACTGCCATGATGGCAGCTTTTTCCTATGGAGTCAGTGAACTGGAAGAAGACGGCAGAAGAAGCAGTGAGCCTATTGTAAAAGGTGTTATTGATTTATATGGACCGACCAATTTTGCAACCATGAATGACGAACCTTCTTCTCAGGATCACCGCACACCGGACAGTCCCGAAGGCTGTGAAATCGGCGGAAAAGCTGTATTGGAACACCCGGAACTGGTAAAGCCTACCGTGATTGCAAATTATGTACAGGAAGACAGAAAACTTCCACCAATTCTCATGTTCCACGGTACCAATGATGAGTTAGTACCTTTTGGACAGGGCTGTGAACTTTTTGCTGCACTACAAGAGGCTAAAAAGGAGGCTTTCTTTTATCAAGTGCTTGGGGCTCATCATGGAGGCAGAGAATTTTGGACAAAAGAGGTATTGGACATAGAGGAAGCATTTATAAGGAAGCTGTGCCAGTAGAATTTGAAATCAGCCCATGTTAACAGTATTTTACACGATGTTAAACGCCGTTGCTTTCTATTAACTGCAGCCTTCTGTCTGTTCTTCGATATCCCGATAAACAGATAGAAGGCTGCAGTTAGTTTACTTTTATTATTTTACCAATTTCAAATTTCCATTCTCATCAGAAATAACTTCATAAATAGCACTGCCATCTGTTGCAACTGCAAGATTGGTCAGATAGGTCATATGACCGTTCACCTGACTGGACCATCGAAAATTATAGTACTGCACGCCATCAATCGTCACTGTGCTTTCATAGCTGAAACCATTGATGTTACCTGTACTTTCATCTTCTAAACCATACGTTCCCACAAGAAGCTGTTCTGCTTCTTCCTTTGTCACTCCCACCGGTGCGCTGGTTGGAGTAACTGTCGGGACCTGAGTTGGTGTAATTTCCGGCGTTGCCGTTGGTGCAGTCGTTGGTGTAGCTTCCGGTGTTTCTGTTGGAGTAATTTCCACACTTTCTGTCGATGTTGCCTCCAGACTTTCTGTTGGTGTTGCCTCCGCCTCTGTCGGAGTTGCTTCTACACTTTCTGTTGGTACCATCTCTTCATCTTCTGTAGATGTTATTAAATTTTTACCGCTTTCCTCTTTTTCACCACATCCGGTGATAAACATCATTGCCATAACTCCTGCTAACATACTGCATATTAATTTCTTTTTCATAATTTCTTCCCCTTTTTCCTTAACATTTTTCTTCCATATATAATTGTTTATTCTGCACTTTCTTTCTATTGCCAAAAAAAGCTTTTGTTTCCTTTACTACTACGTTGCTTAAATAGAAAATAGCTATCATATTCGGTATTGCCATTAAAGCATTGAAAATGTCTGCAATGGTCCACACTGCTTTTACTGTCATATATGGTCCAATAAACACAGCCGCAATATATAAGAAACGGAATACTTTAATTGCATTCTTTTTTCCGTTAGACAGATATTCTAAACAACGTTCGGAATAATAATCCCATCCTAAAATAGTTGTAAATGCAAAGAATACAAGACATAACATCAATGCAAAGGAAGATACCACCTCCGGAAATGGAAGGCCTGTGTTAAACGCATATGTAGTTACTGCTACTCCTTCCAACCCTTCTACCTGCCATGCACCGGTAAGGACAATAGAAACTCCTGTCATAGTACAAATGATAATGGTATCAATAAAAGTTCCTGTCATGGAGACAAGCCCCTGTCTTACTGGTTCTTTTGTCTGCGCTGCCGCTGCCGCAATTGGTGCTGAACCAAGACCTGCTTCATTGGAGAAAATTCCTCGTGCCACACCTTTCTGCATTGCAACAATCACACTACCCACAATACCACCGGTTACAGCAGATGGATTAAATGCTCCTTTTATAATAACGGCAATAGCCGCCGGAATTTCTGAAATATTACAAACTAACAAAATAAAACAAAATACAACGTAGACAATTGCCATAAATGGTACTACAAGCTGTGCCACATTTGCAATTCTTTTAATTCCTCCAATCAATACTAACGCAACACATACCGTTAAAATAAGCGAGGCAATTACTACTGTCCAGGAATAAGTTCCCAGGCCCGGAATGGTTACTATCCAGCTTTGATTTGGATCAAAGAAATTATTTACTGCAGAAGCAATTCCATTGACCTGGGAAAAAGTTCCAATTCCAAACAAACCAACACAAACTCCAAAGAAGGCAAACAGCTTCGCAAGCCATTTCCACTTACTTCCCATACCTCGTTCGATATAGTAAAACGGTCCGCCCAAGGAATGATTTTCTTCATCTACTACACGATATTTTACCGCCAACAAGCCTTCTGCATATTTTGTGGCCATTCCAAAGAATGCCGCAACTTCCATCCAGAACAATGCGCCCGGACCACCCGCTACAATCGCCGTGGCTACCCCTACGATATTTCCCGTTCCTATGGTAGCTGAAAGGGCAGTACATAATGCTCCAAAAGAAGTAACTTCTCCCTCTCCCTCTTCTTCATTTTTTACCATCCACTTTAATGCCAGCGGAAGTTTTCGAATCTGCAATACTCCCATACGAATGGTAAGCCAGATTCCTCCTGCCAAAATAAGTACCATTAATGGCACTCCCCATACAATGTCATCTACTTTAATCAATAATTCGTTTATTTGTTCTAACATATGGCTAACCTCTCTTTCATGTCACTTTACAGCTTGAATTAGTCCATGCCAAAGCTTAGTACATTTATTACATATACCGAAAAAGACCAGTAATCTTCAGTGGACTACTGGTCTTTCCCATTCATTTTCATATTAGACTTGCGTCAAAATGCACCCAAAAGCCTTGTTAGGCTTATTATACCTTAGTCTACTGTGTAAGGCATTAAAGCAACGTGACGTGCTCTCTTGATAGCTACTGTTAAAGCTCTCTGATGCTTTGCACAGTTACCTGTAATTCTTCTAGGAAGAATTTTTCCTCTTTCAGATACATATCTTTTTAACTTATTTGTGTCTTTATAATCGATTACGTTATCTTTACCGCAGAATACGCAAACTTTTTTTCTTCTGCGTCCGCCTCTTCTCTTCATTGGAGAATCTGCTCTATCACTCTTTGTATAAGCCATTATTCTGACCTCCTTTATATCTTAATTAAACGGTAGTTCTTCGTCAATACCTTCCGGTATATTCATGAATCCATCGCCTGCGTCCATAGCCGGTGCAGAAGGTCTTGCCGGTGCAAATCCGCCGTCGTTGTTACCTGCGGCACCCTTACTGTCTGCAAACTCCTGATCCTCAACTACAACATCAGTCGTATAAACTCTCTGACCATCCTTATTTGTATAGCTTCCTGTCTGAATTCTTCCGGTAATCAGAACACGCATACCCTGACGGAAATATTTTTCAGCAAATTCAGCACTTTTTCCAAAGGCTACACAGTTAATAAAATCAACTGTCTGCTCATTACTTCCTTCATTACGTCTTGCAAATCTTCTGTCTACGGCTAAAGAATATCTGGCAATTGCCATTGATGTATCGTTCTGGGAATAACGGACTTCCGGATCCCTTGTTAATCGTCCCATAAGAATGACTTTGTTCATACTATCTCCTCTTTTCTATGCTTCCTGTCTAACGCATAAATATCTGAGCACGTTTTCCATAATACGAACTCTTGATTCAAGTTCAGCTGGAACACCTGCTTCAGCATCAAATTTGATAAAGTAGTAGAATCCTTCTTTCATTTTCTGGATTTCGTAAGCTAATCTCTTCTTACCCCAGTCTTCTACTTCTGTCACTGTACCGCCAAGGCGAGCAATGTATTCCTTCGCCTGTTCTACAACAGCAGCACGTGCATCATCTTCGATTTTTGCATTGACAATTAATGCTAATTCATATTTATTCATGCAATCGCACCTCCTTCTGGTCTCTGGCTTCCGCTCCTGGGCGGAAACAAGGAAATTTATAACATATCACAAATCAAAATGATACCATATGGTTCGTAATTTTTCAAGCTTTTTTGCGAATTTCTTTTGTATTTTTTTCAACCAGCTTTCTGGCAATCATAATCTGATGGCCACATCCCATACATTTTAAACGAAAATCTGCTCCCACTCTTAAAATTTCCCATTCCTGGGAACCACATGGATGTTGTTTCTTTAATTTTACAATGTCGCCTACTTGGTATTCCATATCTATTCCTGCCTTATCTTCTTATTTTATACTTTTATTTTTGAAAATACTTCTCCAATCGGTTCCTGTATCACTAAATCTGCATGACCGTCCGCTTTGGTTGCCTGCTTGTTAATCAACACCAAATATTTTCCCTGGAAATAATCTATCAATCCCGCTGCCGGATACACCACTAGGGAAGTTCCTCCGATAATCATCATTTCCGCATTGCGGATGGCACTGATGGAATTGCGAAGGGTTGCATCGTCCAATCCTTCTTCATATAAAACCACATCCGGTTTCAATCTTCCTCCACAGCTACAGGTGGGAATTGCTTCTGATTTTAACATGTATTCTGCATCATACAGCTTGTGACAGGACTCACAGTAATTTCTATGTACAGAGCCGTGAAGTTCATATACCGTTTTACTTCCTGCCTTTTGATGAAGTCCATCAATATTCTGAGTAATTACAGCCTTTAATTTTCCTGCTGCTTCTAACTCTGCCAGCTTCTTATGGGCTTTGTTAGGCTCTGCATCCAGACAAAGCATTTTATCTTTATAAAAACGATAAAATTCCTGATTATTCTTTAAATAGAAGCTATGACTTAAAATTGTTTCCGGAGGATATGCGTACTGCTGATGATACAGCCCGTCCACTGAACGAAAGTCCGGAATACCGCTTTCTGTAGATACACCTGCACCTCCAAAAAAGACAATGTTACTGCTTTCATCAATCATTTTCTGTAATTGTTCTATTTTATCCATAAGAAACCTCCCTTTACAAAAAAACCGCTGATTTGCATCAACGGTTTTGATAAAGTTGCGGGGGCAGGATTTGAACCTACGACCTTCGGGTTATGAGCCCGACGAGCTTCCAGACTGCTCCACCCCGCGCTATTCACATTTTTAACTATAGTACTTTTCTTTTGATTTGTCAAGTAAGGGAGGCTTCTTCAAATCATTCTGTGTGCCCCTCTCTTTAGTATATTATATGTGAATTTAGAAAAAATATTCCTTATTTTTCTTTTGCATCAATCTTTTTTGCAATGTTCTGATACACTGCAATTCCAACCATTGCTCCACTAGTTGCAAATGCTGTTTCCGGTATTGCAAAACTTACTACGTTCTGTACTATAATTTCTACTGCTAATACTCCTGCGATTACTACTACTCCTGCTAATACTTTCTTTACGTTTTTCATGTTTTTATTCTCCTTTGCGTTTTTGTTTTGTTGTTCTTGATGTATTTATCTTAACACTAAGGAGCTGTTCAAACCTTAGATTCAGCTTACAATTTCAGGTTCCAACCTTACATTCCTGTCACTTTAGCCCTTGTCCCAGTCATTTCGTATTTTTTCTTTGACTCTGCCACCGCTGATATGGTCGATTTCTTCCTGCTGTACAAAGGATGCCCGCTTGATGGAATCCGTGCCAAAACGTTTTCGAATGCTGTCCACTGCTTTATCTAATTTCTCAAGCTTTTCATAATCTGTATTGTCAAACAAATTCATCTGCCGACCGCTTTCTTCTTCCATAACCCTGCTGGTCTGTATACCAAGCAGACGAATCGGTGTTCCATCCCACAACTCATCAAACAACCGGCAAGCCACCGAATGAATTTCGTTGGTAATGTTGGTCGGATGGTCTAAAACGCACTGATGGGACACATTACTTAAATCGAAAAAACGCAAGTTCACAGAAATCACTTCTATTTTAACATTGTCCTTTCGCAAACGGATTCCGACAGTTTCTGCCAAAGACAGTAGAATCATCCGGGCGGTGCTACGGTCGCTGACGTCAAAAGGAATGGTGGTGGAGTTTCCATAGCCTTTATTGGAATCTTCTTTATGTTCCACAAAGGACACATCTTTTCCGTTGGCAAAATTCCATATGGTTTCGCCCTGTTTCTTCATAATGGATTTCAACATTTCCACGTCTGTTTTCGCCAAATCTCCTATGGTGTAAATTCCAAGGGAATGTAACTTTTTCTCTGAAGATTTTCCCACAAAAAACAAATCCCGCACCGGCAAGGGCCACATTTTCTCCTGAATTTCTTCCGGAAAAAGGGTATGTACACGGTTTGGTTTTTCAAAATCACTTGCCATTTTCGCCAGCAATTTATTAGAAGAAATACCTACATTTACAGTAAATCCCAGTGTTTCATATATTTCATTTTTAATGCGCTCCGCTGCCTTCACCGGCTCTCCAAAAAGTTTTTCGGTTCCGGTCATATCCACAAAAGCTTCGTCTATACTGTATTTTTCCACATCCGGAGAATATTTACTTAAAATTTCCATAAATGCTTTGGAATTTTTTTCATATATTTCATATCGGGGTGGAACCACGGTAAGTTCCGGACATTTGCGTATGGCATCTACAATGGGTTCTCCGGTCTGGATTCCGTATTTTTTCGCGGATGTGGATTTTGCCAGAATAATTCCATGGCGTTTGGACTGGTCGCCGCCAATGGCTGATGGAATCTCACGCAAATCTACAGTTTCGCCCAGTTCTTTCAGGCGGTAGACGGACTCCCAAGAGAGGAATGCGCTGTTTACGTCGATGTGGAATATGAGTGGTGAATGCATGTGGGGGCCTCCTATATTTAGCTATAGCTAATAATCTTTTCTTATAACTCCTTAACCTGCCGGAAATACTAAATTAAAATTAGGTTAGCGAAGAAAAGGAGTAAAATATGCTTTATTTGGATTTCAAAACGATTGGTTCTAAAATCAAAGAACGTAGAGTTTCTCTTGGCTTAACACAGGATTTTGTTGCTACCAAGCTTAACGTCAATCCAAGCCATATCAGCAATATTGAGGGTGGTCGCGCTAACCCAAGTCTGACTGCTTTAATCAATATCGCCAACGTCCTCCACTGTAGTGTGGACTATTTTATCGGGGATGAATATACCTTTCATCTGTCAGATGCTCCATCCTCTGACTTAGACGAACAAATTCAGAAAAAATTGAATTATTGCAGTAATGAAAAGAAGGAACGTATCTTAAAAATGATTGATTTGCTTTAGCTTTCGTTCAGTAATGCTACTGCATAACGAAAGCCCAACACAAATCCCTGCTTTTCACTTATATCACTTACTTCAAACAACAGATTCCGCAACTCCTCCAAATCTTGAGAGGACATTGCAGGTTTCTGTTGTTTTAGTATATTGTCGATTTCTTCTGTGATTGTTGCTTCAACTATCTTAGTCAGCGGAAAATTCATCCGGGCGTTCTCGTAAATGTTTTCCAGCATAGCGTTTTTCATTCTGATAAGGCTCCTTTTGTTTTTGGCAAATAAGCTTGCGTTTTGAAGGTATTATAACAGGAAGAGTAGACAGAATGTGTCTGTATTAAGAGAACTCTCTTAGTGGTTTGCAGAATTTATCTTACATAATAATGCCCAAACAATTTCCCGTCCACCGTCGCAAACACCATTTTAGAGCCTCCAAATATACAGCTCGCTACGTCTAAATTTTTTCCTTCTGCATTGCTTCGAAAATCTCTTTTTCTCCATATCCCGGATTGGAAGCTTTGATATCGTATATTCGTTTGATAACGCTAATATCTGTTTCCAACATATCTGCGGTTTCTTCTACCGTTAGATTTTTAGCTATCTTTTTCAAGGTTTGTCCTATTATTCGGCATTCTGCTCCTTCGGTTCTGCCTTCTTCCTTCATATTTTCAAAAAATGTGCACATTGTCATCTCTCCTCTCTCATCTTCCTTACGTAAGTCACAGTTTGTAGCACCTGCCAAAGCATACAACACTTCTTCGTCTATCTTATGCTCCTTTTCATACTGCATTG
>JAFQUB010000054.1 GCA_017408735.1 Lachnospiraceae bacterium | reverse complement strand
TATGTCTTATAAATAAGGGCGCGAAGCGCCGCATTTTTCGATGGATTTGTCAAGAGGTTTTGGCAAAAAAAGTGGGGGATTTTAATAAAAAAGGAATCTGAAAGCCTTATGTTTACTGGCTTAAAGATTCCGAGAGATTATTTATAGAAAAATGGAGGAATAGAAAAATGAAGATTTTTGTTACAGGATGTAATGGACAGTTAGGGAGAGCAGTAAATTTACAGTATAAGGACGATCCAAATGTCACTTTTGTAAATACAGATGTGGCAGATTTGGATATCACAAAAGTAGATGATGTAATGAAAGCAGTGAAAGCAGAAAAACCGGATGTTATTGTAAACTGTGCTGCCCATACAGCAGTGGATGCCTGCGAAACTGATTTGGATAATGCATACAGAATCAATGCCATTGGACCGCGCAACTTGAGTCTGGCAGCCAATGAAGTGAATGCAAAGCTGGTACATATTTCTACAGATTATGTATTTGATGGAAAAGGAACCAGACCATATACAGAATTTGATGCAGTAGGACCGCAGGGCGCTTATGGAAGAACAAAGCTTGCAGGAGAAGAATTCGTAAAGGCATTTGCCAACAAATATTTTATTATCCGTACTGCATGGCTTTACGGAGATGGAAAGAACTTTGTAAAAACAATGCTTCGTTTATCTGAAACCAATGATGCAGTTAGTGTAGTAAACGATCAGGTAGGTTCTCCAACCAGCACAAAAGAATTGGCAGGAGCGATTGCACATTTAATTCCAACAGATAATTATGGTTTATTCCACGGAACATGTGAAGGGGTTTGCAGCTGGGCAGACTTTACCGAAGAAATTTTCCGCCTGAAAGGACTTTCTACCAAAGTAAACCGTATTACTTCTGCAGAATTTAATGCAAAAGCACCAAGACCGGCGTATTCTGTATTGGAAAACTATATGTTAAAGCTTACAACAGATTACAAATTTGCACAGTGGGAAGATGCCATTGCAGAATATATCAAAGAATTAAATTAATGGAGAAGGTTACTAATGGATAATGCAATCAGACAATGGATAAAAAAAGAAGTAAATATAGGTAAGGCGCGACTAACTGTGTTGGATATTTTATTTATACTGGGAGTATCTTTGGCAGGATTATTAATGCGCTATTCCATGAAAGGATTTGAAGGAGCAGATTACACTCTCTTTATTGGACCATGGATGGAGAAAATTCAGGAATTGGGTGGAATTCGTTCTCTGGGGGTGGAAGTGGGAAATTATCCGCCCCTTTACATGTATGTGTTTACATTGCTTTCTTATTTACCATGTTCTTATCTTACATCAGTAAAAGCGTTTTTCTGTCTGTGCGATTATGTGCTGGCGTTTGGATGTGCGTTATTGGTGTATGAAGGAAGAAAGAGCAAAACAATGGCATTATCTATGTATGCCCTTATTTTAATGTTGCCGACAGTAGCGGCAGACAGTGCATTGTGGGCGCAGGTGGATTCTTCTTATGCAGCACCGTTGATTTTTAGTATGTATTTCATTGCAAAGGACAAGCCTGTAAAATCTTTTTTGTTTTATGGATTGGCGTTTGCGTTGAAGTTACAGTGTTTATTTTTGATGCCGTTGTACATTGTATTATGGGTAAAAAAGAAAAATATGAAAATATGGCATTTTCTGTTAATTCCACTTACTTATTTTGTATCGGTGATACCGGCGTGGATTGCCGGCAGAAGTCTGAAAGATTTACTGCTTATTTACTTTAATCATTATGGAGAATATACACAAATTCTGTCTATGAACCGACCAAATGCGTATTTTCTTACAGTTGTGGATATGCTACAGGAATACATTGGAGGAGCAGGAATGTGGTTTACTTTTGGACTTCTGATTTTCCTTATGTTTTATATGGCAGCAAAAAAAATCACACCGGATGTGGAGTTTATGATACATGCAGGTTTGCTGATTTTAATGGTAGTAACATTCTTTTTACCATATATGCATGAGAGGTATGGGTATGTGGCGGATTTGCTGGCGGTAGCTTATGGTTTATATAATGTGAAGAAGTTTTATGTTCCAATTCTGGCAGTTGCATGTTCTTTAGGAGGCTATGTGGGCTTTGTAACGGGAACATTTCCGATTCCTTATGTGGTATTGGCATTAGGATTTTTATATGCCATGTATGAAGTGGCAAAGGATTTCTATTATAAATATGGTACATCACAAAAAGAAACGGTAAATGCATAAAGAAGGAGAAAACACATGACTTTTGATACCATAAGTTTTTTGTTATTTATGGCTGTTATGCTGTTTATCTTTTATCTTATACCGGCAGTACATAGGAAATATGTGCTTTTTCTTGGAAGTGTGATATTTTATATTAGTCTGGACTGGAAAGTGTTCTGTCTGGCACTGGGAACAGTAATTGTTACTTTTTTGTCAGGCAGACGGATAGAAAGACAAATAGAACAGGGAAAATCAGCAAAAATTTTGCTGATTGGAGTTATTGTCATTCTGTTTGTTATATTGGGAATTGCAAAATATTTGAACTTTTTTTCTGAAATTGTGTATATTGTGTTGGATTTTTTTAGAGTGAACCACAGCAGTAAGGTATTTGAACTGCTGGCAATGATAGGGATTTCCTATTACACCTTAAAGGCTGTAAGCTATCTGGTAGAAATATACCAGGGAAAAATTAAGGCAGAAAAAAGTCTGGTATCTTATGGAACATATCTTTTGTTCTTTCCACAAATTATTGCAGGTCCCATTGCCACACCGGACAGCTTTTTACCACAGATAAATCAGCCATTAATATACAAGGAAGAAAATATAAAGAAGGCAATTGTTTTGATTGCCACAGGGTACATGAAAAAGCTGGCAATTGCCAATGTTGCAGCGGGGTATGTAAATTCTGTTTATGCTGCTATAGAAAGCCGGAATGGTTTGACCTGTTTGTTTGGGGCAATATTGTATTCTATGCAGATATATTGCGACTTTTCCGGATATTCTGATATCAGCATTGGAGTGTCAGCCTTATTTGGAATAGAAGTGAAATCTAATTTTAATTGTCCGTACCTTTCTGTCAGTATCAAAGATTTCTGGCGAAGATGGCATATAAGCCTTTCTTCCTGGCTGCGGAATTATGTATATATTTCCTGCGGAGGAAGTAAAAAAGGTGGGCTTGCCAAAATACGCAATACCATGCTTACTTTTTTTGTCAGCGGTTTGTGGCATGGAGCCGATTTCACATTTGTATTCTGGGGAATATATCATGGAATTCTAAACTGTTTCTGTAAGAAAGTGAAAAAGCAGGAAAAAAAATCCAGCCCAAAGGCGTGGGTACGCTTAGGAAAGATAGGGGTAACTTTTTTATGTGTGACAGCAGGTTGGATATTTTTTCGGGCAGACAATTTTGGTCAGGCGTTTCAGATGTTGGAAAAAATATGTATGGAAATGTCTTTTTCAGAGGATGCAATTTTGCAGACTATATTGGTGTTTACAGGAGATATTATGAGCCTTGGCTATTTTGTCAGTGTTGTGGGGATGAGTATTTTGCTTATGGTAAGGGAGTACTGTTACACTTATGGAAAACTTGCGGATGCAACAGAGAAGAGAAAAGAAAAAGAAACTATAATCTGGATTGCTTTCTGTGTATTTGCAATTATTTGCCTGGGTAATTTTGGAACCAGTGGTTTTATTTATGCTAATTTTTAGGGGGATTTTATGAAGAAATATATGAAAGCAATAGCAGTGGGACTTTGTATTGCCATCTGCTTTCTTAGTGTGAAAAATTTCATGGCATATAAGTTTCCCAATTCAAGCAACGGTATGCAGGCGGCAATAGAGCAGAAAAATGTGTCTCATCTTTTTATGGGCTCATCTTTGTTTCGACAGGGAATTGATATTTATACGGCGGAGGACACATTAGAAGGAAACAGTTTTGTGTTGGCCTACAATGGAAATCAGCCGGTGCAGATGTTAGAAGAACTAAAGATGTTATTGCGCAATGAAGTGAAGATAGACAATTTGTATGTGGATTTGTATGTATATTCATCAGCAATTCGTCCGGCAATCAGTGATACAAAATTGATTTGGGACTTGGATTTTCAGGGAAAATGTAAGATTTATCAGGATATGATAACATACAGCGAAGCCGGAATGTCTGAATTTGTAGATTTTTTTATTTCTTCAAATAATGAATATATGTTGATGTATCCGGTATTTAAATTTGCTATGAAAAAAGAATTTTATAAGGGTGGGAATATCAGAGAAACAGCGGGAAGTACAAGAGAAATTTTGGACAATCTTTCCCTGCCTGGGATACGTGATGGCATTAATCAGGTTCAGGGCGATGCATTGAAGGAAATTGTCCGTATTTGTGAAGAAGAAAATATAGAGTTATATTTTGTGGAAGTGCCAAAATATGATACACTGGATCAGGCAGAGTACTATGTCAGAATGCGAAACGAATTGGAGTATGTAGTTGCGGAAAGGACAATAATCCGGGCTTCAGCCCTATCTTTTGATAACAGAAATCCGTCATATTATCAGGATTTACTGCATCTTTCCGGTGAAGGAAGAAGAACCTATACGAAACTATTGTTAGAAGCTGTTGTAGAAAATAAGGAGGAAAACGATGAATAAAAAAAGACTGGAATTCATTGAAGGATATAAGGGATTTGCATGTTTTTGTGTTATGATGTCCCATTTTATTGCGGCTTTTTGTAATGTATGGATTACTGCATTGCCGGAGCGAATTCATAATGGTTCGAAATTTGAACTTCTTATAGGAAAGACACCATTGAATTTGTTTTACAATGGAAACTTTGGTGTCAGGGTATTTTTCATAACCAGTGGCTTTGTGCTGAGTTATGCTTTCTTCCGGAATGGAAATGAAAATTATTTAAAGCGTGGAGTGGTAAAACGATATTTTCGTCTGATTCTTCCGGTGGTAGTAATGAATATTGCAGCGTACTTTTTAATGAAATTTGGTCTTACCTACCATCAGCAGGCGGCTATGATTTCAAAAAGTTATGACTGGCTGGTGGTATTTAATGATTTTGAACCAAGTTTTTTAGGAATGTTGAGGGAAGCATTTATTGGAAATTTTTTTCAAAATGAGGCAACTTATGTAAGTCCTCTATGGACCATGAGTTATGAGATGTATGGTTCTTTGCTGGTATTTGCCTTTCTTGCACTATTTGGAAAAGAAAAAGTACGTTATCCATTGTATGTGATTTTTTTGATTTTGTTTCAGGAATCAAACTATTCTCAGTTTATAGTAGGAGTAGCCATCTGTGATATTATGGTAAATGGCGGAAAATATGTGGAAAAGTATCAGTCAAAACAGTGGCTGGTGTGGTTAACTTTCTTTGTGGGATTGTTTTTTTCCAGCTATCCATCCGGAACGGATCCAAGTCAGACTATGTATCGTTGGTTTAATTTAAATCAGTGGATAGATACTGTGACGGTATATCACTTTATCGGAGCAGCAATGATGTTTATTGCTATTTTAAACAGTAAAGTACTTCAAAAGTTTTTTGAATTGAAACCATTTGCTTTCTTGGGGAAATATTCCTTTGGTTTGTATCTTGTACATTGGCCGGTAATGATAAGTCTTTCCAGTTATATTGTAGTAAAATATACAGGTGGTCCATTGTCTTACTACAAATTGATTTTAATTGATTTCTGTATCACAATGGCGGTTATTGGCATACTGGCAGTATTGCTTGTGAAATTTGTGGATGCCAAAGGAATCAGACTGGCAAACAAAGTGGCAGATAAATGTTTTGCAGGGGAAAAGAAAGATGAAAAGAATTAACAAAGCAAGAAAAGGATATTTGGATATTGCTAAAGCAATAGGAATTATCATTGTTTTAATTAATCATATAGAATTGCAGTTAGGTGGGGCAAATCGATTTTTGGGAGTATTTTTTGTGTCTGAATTTTTCATGCTTTCCGGTATGACTTTTCGGATAAAAGAAGGGGAAACCTTAAAAAACTTTGCAGGAAAAAAGGCAAAACGCTTATTACTCCCCTACGTGCTTTACAGCCTGTTTTATTTAGCCTGGTACAGCCTGCGTTCTGTTGCATCGGGTGCATTTGCTTTATCAGATTTACTGAAGAAAGCTGCAGGCTGTCTGTATGCCAGAACCTACCTTTTCCCGGCAAGGGAAGATAAAGTATATTTAATGGAAATAATGAACGCTCCCATGTGGTTTTTACCGGCACTATTTATTTGCCTGGTGGTATATTATATGTTAAACAAATATCTGGGAGATAAAAAGAAGTGGGGCGTACTGGCCGTATTTTTATTATCCATGGTCAGTCATTACGCAGTACCAATTCTATTGCCATGGAGCATAGACATTGCCTTGGCTATGATGCCATTATTATACGCCGGCGAAAAATTGGCAGCCACAGATTATATTACCGCCACAAGAAAGACAATCTGGCTGATGCCATTAGCATTACTGGTATTTATTTTAATCACCACAATCAACGGCGCTGGAAACATATCCATAGGAGATTACGGAAAAAGCATGTTGCTATTCCTGACCGCTTCCTTCCTAGGAACCTTCCTATGCATCATGTTCTCATTTTTCATAGAAAAATATTTGCATTTCATAGTAAAAGTGCTTATCATAATAGGAGTGAATACCATGGACATTCTCTGCTTGCATTTGTTCGTTTTCGCGTTAATGCAGGCAGTATGCGGAATCTTAAACATTCCTGCTGACCTATGGTTAACCAAGCTGCTAATTATCATAGTTGGAATATTCATCCCAATAGCGGTAAAAAAAATATATAAATTGACATTTTGTAGAGATAAGACAACTTAAGCCAGACAAAGCCGGCACAACCGGTTGTACCGGCTCCTGTTGATTTAAGTCGTCTTACCACCACATTAAGGAAAGGAATTAATTATGGAAAAAATTTCATTTGTCATACCATGTTATGGCTCAGAAAGTACAATAGAAAACGTAACAGTTCAGATTAAGCAGGTCATGAATACTAGAAAGGAATTTGATTACGAAATCCTGCTGGTAAATGACTGTTCTCCGGATAATGTATGGAGTGTAATTACAAAATTATGTGAAAAAGATGCTCATATTCGTGCTGTTAAACTGGCAAAGAATTTTGGACAGCATTCTGCATTGATGGCAGGTTACACCTTTGTTACAGGAGATTACATTGCAACGCTGGATGATGACGGTCAGACACCGGCGGAAGAAGTATTTAAACTGGTGGATAAAGTAAAAGAAGGCTACGATGTGGCTTATGGCTATTACGCAGAGCGCAAGGATAATATTTTCCGCAAATTTGGTACTATGATGAACAATAAAATGCTGGAAATGATGATTGAGAAACCAAAAGAAGTACATTTAACCAGCTATTTTGTGGCAAAACGTTATATTATTGATGAGATTACAAAATATCAGAATCCATATCCGTATATTTGGGGACTTGTGCTTCGTACCACAAAGAACATTGTAAATGTGGAAATAAAGCACAAAGAGCGTAAAGAGGGAAAATCCGGCTATACCTTTGCAAAACTGATTAATTTGTGGCTGAATGGATTTACTGCATTTTCGGTAAAACCGTTGCGTCTGGCAACAGGTGTAGGGGCTTGTACCTCCGTAATTGGTGTTTTGTTTATTATTTTCACTATTGTGAAAAAGTTGATGAATCCAGAATTGGCACCGGGATACAGTTCCCTGATGGCAGTACTGCTGTTTATCGGCGGAATGTTGATGGTAATGATTGGTCTGGTAGGAGAATATGTAGGACGTATTTACATTTGTATCAATGCTTCACCGCAGTATGTGATTGGGGAACAGCTTAACATTACAGAAAATGATATGGTATGTGGTAAAGAGAAGGAATAAGGTATGAAGGAAATTATAAAAAGTATAGTAAAATCATGGAAAAATACAGAGGGAAATGTGAACTCCACACAGGACGTAATCGGGTGGATTCAAAAGCTGAATAAGGAAACTTATGTGGATATCAAGGAGTGTAATATATCCCAAAGCACCTTCTGGTTTTATGATGATTATAATGGGGAAATTTTAAACCGTAAGCGTAGTTTTTTCTCTATCAAGGGAATGAGAAATTTCGTGGATGATGAATTTGTATGTGAGCAACCGGTGATTATTCAGCCGGAAATCGGTTATCTGGGAATTATCTGTAAAGTGATAGACGGAGAATTGAATTTTCTTATGCAGGCGAAAATTGAGCCAGGAAATGTAAACTGTGTTCAGATTTCACCAACCATTCAGGCGACAAAAAGCAATTTTACCAGAGCCCATGGAGGTAATTTGCCGACATATTTTGAGTACTTTGAAAATTCTTCCAGATATCATGTGATTTACGACCAGATACAGTCAGAACAGTCTGCCAGATTTTACAAGAAGCGTAATCGAAATATGATTATGCTGATTGAGGATGAGATTGAGGTTTATGCCAATTATAAATGGATGACGTTAGGTCAGATAAAAGAATTGATGAAAATTGATAACCTGGTAAATATGGATACCCGTACCGTTTTATCCGGGATTCCGTTTGTTACCAGTAAATATGATGAGGCTGATTTGGCAGAAATGAAAGAGTGTTTTCGTGACGAAGCACTGTTTCACTCTATTTTCTGCACAGACACCGCAAAGGATTTGGCAGAAGTGTATCAGTACATCAACAATTACAAAATGTTTCATGAAGTGAAAACAAAAGCAGTACCGCTAAATGAACTGGTGGACTGGCAGGTGGATGAAAGTGGCGTTACCTGCAGAAAAGAGGCCAATTTTAAGGTGAGGTTTTATGATATAGCTATTTCCGGTAGGGAAGTACAGGAATGGACACAGCCGTTATTTAAAGCCATCGGACAGGCTATGTTTGGTTTGATTACCTGTGTGGAGGACGGCGTTCGCAAATTTTTAGTATGTGCCAGACCGGAAATTGGTTCCTTTGACAAAATAGAATTAGGACCAAGTATACAAAAAGAGCCCATTGAAACCGCAAAAAACAGAAATCTTGTGGAGCAGTTATTTGAGAAAAATTTAAAGACAAGAGAAGGCGTTTTGTTAGATGTGATGCTTTCAGAAGAAGGCGGACGTTTCTACCATGAACAGAACCGCAACGTGATTATGGAGGTAGATAAGGAAAAGCTTGGCGAATTGCCGGAAGGCTATTTCTGGGTAAATTACAGCTCCCTCAATTATCTGGTACAGGTAAATAACTGTTTGAACATTCAGCTTAGAAATTTATTGTCATTATTGGAGGTATAAAATATGATACGTATTGGAATTATCTGTCCGTCAGAAATAGCATTCAGACGTTTTCTTCCGGCATTAAAGGAAACAAAAGAATTTGTCTACGCAGGTGTAGCCGTTGCAAATAAAGAAGAATGGTTTCAGGAAGAAGTAGAGCAGGAAAAGGCAGATGCCATATTAGGAAAAGAGCGTGAAAAAGCAGAAGAATTTCAGAAAAACTATGGTGGAGAAATCTTTGACGGTTACGAAGCTATGTTATCTTCTGACAAAATAGATGCCGTATATCTTCCATTGCCGCCTGCACTGCATTATCAGTGGGCTAAAAAGGCATTATCCTACGGAAAACATGTCTTTTTGGAAAAACCGTTTGCAACCTGTAAAAAAGAAGCAATGGATTTGATTGCCATAGCAAAAGAAAAAGGACTTGCACTCCATGAAAATTATATGTTTGTATTTCATGACCAGTTAGCAGCCATCAATGAAGAAATTGAAAGTGGCAGTATCGGTGACGTAAGATTATACCGTGTTTCCTTTGGATTCCCAAGAAGGGCAGCGGGAGATTTCCGATACAACAAAGCTCTTGGCGGTGGTGCCATCTTAGACTGCGGCGGCTACACTTTGAAATTCGGAAATCTGTTACTGGGTGATACCGCAAAAGTAGTCCACGCCAGAAAGAACTACACAGATGAATTTGATGTAGATGTATACGGCAGTGCCGTAATGGAAAATGAGAAAGGCGATACTGTGCAGATTTCCTTCGGTATGGATAATGCCTACAAATGCGATTTAGAAGTCTGGGGAAGCAAGGGAACTTTATTTACGGGTCGAGTTCTCACCGCCCCGGCAGGCTTCACCCCAAACATGATTATCAAAACCCAAGACGGCGAGCAGGTAAAAGAACTTCCGGCGGATGATACGTTCTTGAAGTCGATTGAATGCTTTGAGGCGTGCGTGAAGGATGCGGATAAGCGAGTGGAGAATTATAAGGTGATTGAACGACAGGCGGAGTTGTTGGAGGAGTTTTTGGAGTTGGCGGAGAAATGAAAAAGAAAGTTATTATGATATGTGCTTTGGGAATTGGGATGGTTTTATTAAGTGGAAATTCAACAAGATTATTAGTGCAAAGTTCAGAAATTAATGAAAACATCTCACCGGAAACACCGGAGGAAGCAAAAAGTTATTATGTAGGCAATAAGGAACAACTTTTTCAAGAAAAGAAAGAGAAAGAAACATATGAGGCATATTGCAATACATTGAAGCTGCAAAAATGTCAATATCAAGAAGAATACTTGGCAGCATTACAGCAGGAACTTAAAACAAAAATAAAAATAGAAAATGAGAAATTAGAATTAGGATACACAACGGAAATTAATGTTACCGAACTGGAAGTGCAGTTAAAAGAAACGGAAACAGCATTGGAGAATCTTCGGGCACAGAAAGAGTATTACAAAAAGATAATTCAAATATACGGAGGAGAATGCAAAACGATAGAGGTATCTCCGAGTGTTCCGGCTGTAAGAGAAAATTATTTAGAATATTTTTTGGACAACAATGTGCAAATCAAGTATTATGAATATCAAATAAAAGATTATCAGGAATATTTGGATGAATATAAAGAAGCTGAAAATCGCGAAGACATTAAAATTCAAAAGGAATTAATGGAGTTGGATAAAAAAGCATACGAAGCAAACTTGCAAGTGTATGTGGAAGGAAAAATATTACAGTATGAATCAGTTTTGCGAAATATTACTCAAATAAATGAGGAAGTAAAGCTGTTGGAAGAAAAGATACAGGCAAATAAAGAGTTGTATAAAGTGGGTAAAATAACAGAAATTAAAGTGATAGAGATGGAAACAGAGCAAAAAAGACTCATTTATGAACAAAAAAGTTTGATGTATGATATGGAATGCATTCAATACATACTGGAACATAAGATTGAAGGTGTAGATATATAGTGAAGGGCGAAAAGTATGTCAGAATTTATATGTTTTGTAGATTTGTGCCGATTGCTGGTGTATAATGGAAATATCAATAACTGAAGGTTGGTATGTGTATGAGCAAAATATCAATAGAATACAATCCTTTATTGTATTATAACGAAATAGGTTATCATAAAACATACTCAATTTATAAGGAAAGTATTATAGAAAATGGTTTCAAACCAAGCTGTGATGATGACGATTGGCTTGGCGAAGGAATATATTTTTGGGATAATTTAGATAATGCAAATTGGTGGAATAAAAACAAGAATAAAGGAACGATGAAGCATTGTGTATTTCAATGTGAACTTAGGTGTAAAGCAAATAAGTATTTAAATTTGGATGATAAAAATGAAATGAATAAATTTGATATTTTTTCAAAACAGTACATCAAAGAAATGAGAAAATTAGGGGAGAAAATCCCCAAATTTGGCAATAATAATCAAAGAAAAAAGTTTTTCTGTGATTTGTATTGTAAGAAAAATAATTTTGAGATATTGTCGCATACATTCGAACATGATATAATCAATTCGGCTGGATTTAAGGTTGGAATAGAATACAAAAGACAAATTTGCGTTAGAGAAAATAGTAACATAAAGATTATAGCAGTAAAGGAGTGAGTGTCATGTTATTTGATGAAAAAGAGATGATGGAATTGTGTGAAAAATATGGAATACCTGTTGTTGAGAATGACGGTACAGTCTTGTTTGAAGAAGAGATGACAGAAGATTTTTTGATATCTGAAATCATGAATGAGCCATATGTGTCATATGATGATAATATCAATATTTCTTCGAAAAAGTATTCACTAAATATTCCTTTAATAGGTGGTTTGAATAGTAGAAATGAAATGATTGATAACACATCAGAAATAAAATATTGTAGTGTAGCAAAAGATAAATACTATAATAATTGCACTTCTACAATTGATAGAAAATCAAAAAATGCCATAGCTGCATAATAAGGAGAAAGTATGAAAAAGAGCGATTTACAATTTTCAAATCCGCATTTAGAACAAATTACTTTTAAAACAAAAGAAATATCTAAAAGTATTGAAGATGATATTCCTATAGAAATAAATATCCAAGTTATACGAGAAGAAAATATTAATGAAGCGGTTGTACAATTTCATATCATGATAGGTGAACTTGATATGAAAAAAGAGGAATCCAAATATTCAGTGTTTTTAGACGCTACAACATCAGCAAATTTTAAATGGAACGATAATCTTTCTGATAATATCGAAAATATGCTTAGAATTAATGGTGGAGCTGTTTTGTTGTCTTATATAAGACCGATTATTGCATCGCTTACAATGCAAGCAGGGATACAGCCATTACATTTGCCGTTTGTTAATTTTACTGAATAAAAAGGTAATATT
>JAFQUB010000053.1 GCA_017408735.1 Lachnospiraceae bacterium | reverse complement strand
TTATGGAATAGGTACTGATGACGATTTTTGCACTGTGGTAGCCGTTTTCCGTCTTTAAGCCTGCCTGGGTAATGGTTCCTTTTAATATGGTTTTGTCATCCAGGGTGACGGTTCCTTCTTTGTCTATAAGTGCATTGATTTGCTTGTCTTTTGTATTTTCTGACAGTTGCAGTACTGCTTCGCAGATACCATGCTCCCCGGCTTGTCCTTTTAACTTACAATCAAGAATGGTCTGATATGTAACTCCAACGGATAGATTTAATTGTGCTAAGGTGTATTGACCCTTGTTCATGGTTGTTCCTTCCCTCCTTTACATTAAAGCAGACACTGTAACGATGGTTTTTAATTTGTTATCCTTTTTTATTCTAATTCATATAATCTATTTACTAATTTCTAATCTTCATTAGTAGAAAGCATTTCTCTGACTTCCATCAAAATAATTCCAAGCATATTTTTTCCAGAACCATTTTTTCCACATCCCCAATAATAATCATTAGACGTCTTTTCAATTATAATTTCTTTGTTAGTAGATAATAGTATATCTTTAATCTCATCATTTTGTGTAAATTTTGCTAACACTGCTTTTCGCATGATATCATCTTTTACCTGCTCCCAATCCGCTCTCAATGGCAAATCTCTATTTCTTCCCATTTCCGCTGCCTTCATTGGACTATCAAGTAAACGTATTATCTCTTCATACTCAGTCCCACAAAATTTTTGTGCTTGAAAATAATGCTCGCTAGTCATCCACTTTTTTTCATCTAACTGAAAATCGTAACGTGCAAAATTGGAAAAACAACCATATCCATCGTTAATTCTATAAAAATATATCGCCATACAACACCTATCCTTTAAATGGAGAATCCCAAAATATTCTGTCTAAAATATCTTCAAGTTTCCCAACTGCTCTAAACAACTCATCTTTATAATCATTTGTCACTACTTCATCTGACAATGAACAATATATAAAGAAAAGTAATCCTACTATTTTTCGAGAAATATTCTCACTTCCTCGAACTTCATTCTCAATTTTATCTAATATTTTATAAAAATTGTCAAAAGTTTCTTTATCAATAGTTTTTTCCATTCGTGCAGGAATTAACAAATCCTGCACGAGTTCATTTATTTGTTCATAATAAATATCCACTTAACTACTCCTTTTTCTTAATTAAAATAATCTACAATTGCTTGTAGCGGAATATTCTGATAAACCGACACCTCTTGTTGCCAAACAGAATAATGATACGGCAATCCTTCAACCCCATTTGTACGTGGAAATATTTCATATCCTTTGTATGTATTTGTTGTAATTTTATTTAAGTCAATTGCAACAATACCAAGTCCACTTCCAGACTCATTAAATCCTCTTGCAACATTTAAATCAGTGGTTGTCGAAATAAATGGGTCATTCTCCCAAGATTTCTTGCTAGAACCACTTATCAAATGCTCTTTTAAAGACCATGCTCCATTAGGATTTTTAGCTTCTAAGCCCAAGCCTTGAGTTAATCTGTCATAGTCTTTCTGATTAAGCGCTCTGTACACTATATTCTCTGAGTTACTATCATTCTTACCTTGCTGTTTCTCATGCTCGGCAATCAGTTTTCTTTCTTCCGCTGTTAACTTCTTACCACTTTTTTCCTTATCTTTTAATGCGTTATATTTCTCTTCACAGATATGTCCACTCGGGTCTTCATACCCTATCGGCAGATTCCTACAGTATACATACAGATTCAGTCCATCTCCATAGTAAGTATCTTCCTGCGTAAATCTTCCAATCACAGGATTATAATATCTCGCTCTTAAATAATACTGCCCACCTATCGGGTCAAAGATTTCTCCGTTATATCCAAAGCGGTTTTCTACTTCTTCCTCTTTGACCTTGAAATCTCCAAATGCTCCATATTCATAATAATTCTTTAGGCTGTATTCACCAGTTTCATCTTCACCCAAGACATGGGTAATACTACCCTGTTCATCACAAGCGTAATGATAGTAGGTTCTGGCACTTTCGCTGTCCGATGCTACTAAATCATATCCTCGAATAAAGCGGATTACATTTCCGTCTTCCTTTTCCTCTGCCACAACTTCTCTGTCTGCATACAGGAACTTTACAAGATTTCCGTTTTCTTCCATTTCATGGCGAAGTCCTTCTCCGTCATAGTGGTTGACCTGCACCTTACTTTCGAAGTTTACAATTTTCTTCTGACGGTTGAATCCATCATAGGAATAAATGCTTTCCTGTCGGCTCTCTCCGCTCTTTCGTTCCTCACGAAGTAGATTTCCTTGGTTGTCATATTGGAAAGTTGAGGTATGGAACGGGATAAGGTTCGCTCGTCTGCTTGATACCGTTGGCAGTTTTTCCTCTTGTTTACAACTTCCTTGTGGCTTTATTTTCTCCAAACTTATAGCTTGTCCTGCATTCACGGAAGTACCTGCTACATTGTCTGCCAGTCTTCTGGTCTGCTTTTCCACCAGTCGGTTACAAACATCGTACTTGTACAGTTCTTCCTGTGTTTCTGTCAGTCTGCGGATGCGGTTGTCTGCTTTATCGTAAGCAAATTCTTCCGCACTGTGTGGGTATTCTACCTTCACCAAGCGGTTTAAGGTATCGTACTGATAGCTGGTCTTTCCGGTCAGTGCTTCTTTGCGGATTCGGTTTCCATTTCCATCATAGCTGTAGTGGTAGTCTGCCAACAGTGTCATGTTGTTGGCGTCTTTCCTCGGAATACCTAACTGGATTCGTTTGTCTTCCTCCACTTCTCCTGCCATCTTCGTCCACTGGCGGGTCAGATTTTTATCTTTGTCATACTCATAGTGGGTGGATAGCTTATCTCCTACACTCAGGCTCTTTATCGTGCCGTTGCTGTGATACTGGTATCTGGCACTGAACTTATTATCTCGAATCTCCTCTAATAAATCAAGGGCATTGTAGGTATAAGTGGTACTTTTTCCTGTGATGTCACTTTGGCGGATTCTGTTACCGTTTAGGTCGTACTCATAGCTTAACAATACCTTTCCACTGGCTTTCTTTTCGTGTAGCTTTCCGTCCGGGTAGTAAGTATAATCGTATCGCATTCCGCCGCCGATGGCGTAGGACAGACTTCCATCTTTTCGGTAGCTGTAGATTTCCTGTAGTCCGCTTTCTTTGTGTTCCCTGCGTATTGGGTCATGGTACATATTGTAGTACAGATGGGTTTCACTGCCGTTGCGATCACGGTGTTTATGCAGTCTTCCTTCGATGTCGTAGTTAAAGTACTCCGTGTTTCCGCTGGCATCGGTACGGCTGCTTAAGTTTCCGGCATGGTTGTAGCTATATCTCACCTGATGGTTTTCTCCGTCCGTTGCGGATATCATATTGCCTGCCAAATCGTACTCGTAAGTTTCCTTACTTTCATCTGCTTTTAGGATTTCTTGAATTCTTCCCCATGCATCTACCTGAAATCTGGTGGTGTTTCCGTTTCCGTCTGTGGTGGCGGTCAGGTTACCGGTGGCATCATATTCGTAGGTTTCTTTTGCATTTCCTGTGGTGTTTACCTGTATTCTTCGTCCTATGTAATCGTAGACAAATCGGATTCCACTTCCGGCGTTATCTATCTCTTGTTCCAGTTCTCCGTATGGAGTGTAGGTTCTTTCATAGAGTAACGTTCCGTCGCAGGCGGTTAACGAGGTAATGCGGTCTTGGGTATCATATTGATAACGATAACCCTTTGCATTTTCTCCATGCTCTGCCACTTCTCTTGGTAAGATTACCCTTTTAATTCTGTCATTTTTATCATAAGCAAGTTTGGTTATGCCGCCGTTTTTCCCGGTCATGGAAACCAGTCGGTTTCTGGTATCGTATTCATACTGTACCGGAATGCCGTATACATCGGTCACTTTTACCAGATTTTCGGCTTTGTCGTATTCGTAGGTAAAGCAGTTTTGGATATCTCCGCCTAATTCTTTGTGTTCTTCTCTGATAAGCAGGTTGTCTGCATCGTAGGTTCTTTTTATTTCGTTGCCGGACGGCGTTGTGATTTTTACCACATTTCCATTGGCATCATACTCATACCATGTCTGGGCGTAGCCTTTTCCACTGCCTTCTTTGTCTGCGGTTTCTGCCATGCGTTCCAGTCTTCCATTGTTGGTGTAGAAGTAGTGCATTTCACGCCATTTGCCTTCTTCCATCTTTTCTTTGATAGAGGTCAGGGCATTTCGACTGTTATAGGTATAACGAAGCTCTGCACCTGTGGTGTCGGTCACACGGGTAATGCGGTTGATTTTGTCGTATTCATAAGAAATGACATGGATTCTTCCGTTTCGACTGCTTTCATTTTGGTAGTCTAGGAAACGTTTTTCTTTGATTAGGTTTCCGTTTTTGTCGTATTCGTAGGTGGTCAGACGGTAGGATACTTCCAACTTATGATTGGTTTTGCCAATTTCATTACTTCTATCGCTTTCGCTGTCCTTTTCTGTCACTTTCACCGGTTCTCTTTTTTCCAACATCCAGCCTGCCAGATTGTAGGTATACAGTGTTCCGACTCTTTCTTCGTTGGTTTCTCCTAGTTCATAGCCTTTTGCATCGATCTCTTTTACGATGTTTCCGCACAAATCGTACACAAAGGTATGTTCCATGATGCCTTCTTCGTTTTGGATTCCGGTCAATCGTCCTACTTCATCGTAGATATAATGCGTTCCCTTTGCATTTTCTCCGTCTTTTGCGTAGGCTTCCGGTCGGATGTAATCGGTCATGTTGCCTTCCGAATCGTAGCGGAAATATTCTGCTTCTCCGGTTGGATAGATGGTCTGTATGCGGTTTCCGTCCTTGTCGTATTTATGTAGGATTCCGATTCCGTCTTTCGTGCTGTTGCTATACAGGTTTGGATTGACCTCTTTGACTACATTTCCTTCCGAGTCGTTTACATAAGCCTTGATTCTTCCCATTGGGGAGATTTCCCGGATTAAGCAGTCCATGTCATCGTATTCATAGCGGGTTGGCGGAATTGTAGCTGTGCCTGTTCCACTGAGTGTGCTTGTTCCGGTAGCTGTGCCTGTTGCTCTGGCGTTTGGACTTACCTTTCGGATAAGGTTACACAACCTGTCGTAATCGTAGCGGGTTTCGTTGCCTTCTTCGTCTTCTTCTTTGGTCACAAAGTCAACATCATTGTAGCCGTAGTGGAGGGTTCCAAACTCGTTTTCCACCATCATGTTTCGTCCTGCTTTGTCATAGGTGTAGCGGAGTTCTGTTCCTTCCGCATTCTTCCTAATGGAATACATGGCAAAGTCCGTTTCGTAGGTGTAAATCGTTTCGTTTCCTTCCGGGTCGGTTTCGCTTAACATTCTTCCGGCATTGTCATACCGGTAGGTATAGGTCTGGAGAGTTTTGCTGTCTAACCTGCGACTTTTTTGTATCATGTTGCCTGCCGGGTCGTAGGTGTAAAATTCTTCCCTGCCTGCGTTGTCGGTGCAGCTTAACATTTCTCCGGCTTCGTTGTAGGTGAAGACCGTCTTTAATCCATTAGGAAGGGTTTCTTCTAGCAGATTTCCTGTACTGTCATAAATACGGGTTATTTCACTTCCGTTTCTGTCACGCTCGTAAACTACGTTGTACCACTGGTCATATCTCTTTTCTTCGTAAGTTCCATCTTCATAAGTAGTAATGGTTGGCAGTTTTTCCATACCATAACTATAGGTGATTTGATTTCCTGTGGCGGTGGTGACAAAGGTATTCTTCTTTGCCACATCATCGTAGAATACAACGTATTCTTCCCCGTTGGATAATTCCTGACGGACTACGCGTCCCTTTCGGTCATAGTGGTTTGTGACGTAGGTTTTTCCATTCTGGTCGGTTACCGAGTGAATGTAGCCTTCGGCGGTGTAGTCATAGTGAATACTGCCGCCGTTGGCAAGAGTGACTTTTGTGAGAAATTCTCCTTCGTATTCATAGTAGAGCTTTCTTCCTATGATGTCTGTGATTTCCGTAATCTTTCCCTTTTCTAAGGTAAGGTCGAAATACTGACCGCCCGGGTACTCGATTCGTTGTAATACATCTGCTTCGTACTGGTATCTTGTTTTGTTATGGTTTTTGTCTTCCGTGCAGGTCAGTTTGCCGTTGTGTCCGAAGTACATACGGATGCCTTGTTTGTTGTCTTGTAGCACATACCCCTCCGGGGTATCGAATAACCTCTGCTCTGTTTTGTTTCCTTGGAGATTTTCATAGCCTTGTTCTGTCTTTTGGAAGCGTATCAGATGCATATCCGGCATCTGTACCACGGTGAGGTCTTCCTGCACTGTTACGTTGGCATCGAATTCGGACATCCAGTATGCACCAAAGAGGTTTCCTTGGTTTTCATAGATGGATTCGTAGGTTCTATGTAAATATTTATCTCCCGTGATGTCGTGGATGACAAAATCTGTATATATCAGGGTCTGGCTTCCTGTGACTACGTTTATCGGGTCGTGTTTACAGGTTTGTTTGTCCTGTTCGCTTTCGTTTCCTTTTTTTCTTTGTTTTTGTGGTTCGATATCTCCGCCATGTTTCTTTGCCTGATGTTTTTTGTACTTTTTGTTCAGCTTCGTTTTCACAAATGGGGAGGCGAGCTGTGCCACCTGCATCAGACGGTCTGCGTCTTTGGGATTGGTGATGTCAAACTTTCCGCTGAAGATATCTTTTGCCAGTTCCAGGTATACATCCGCATCTTTCACTACGCGGAGTATGGAGGCTATGGAGTTTAAGGCATTGTAGAATTCTTCTGCTTTTCTTATAATCTTGGTTGCCTTGGACACGGCTTTCGATATCTTGCTGATTGCCTTGGCAGCTTTCGTGCCTGCTTTGACTGCTTTCATACCTCCGCCGATAAAGCTTCCCACTCCCGGGATGGCGGATACCAGGGAGGAGGCTGCTCCAAAGTAATCTCCTCTTGCCAGGGATATCCCGGCGTTGACTAAGTCTAAGGCATCTCCGATTCCCGGGATAAACCCGAGAATATCCAATCCTAACTGTAGTCCGTCCAGGGCTACTTCCCACCAGTCTTTCAGTTCTTCTTCTACTTTTTCGTGTTTGGTCTGTTCGTAGCCTAACCAGCGAAACTCCGGGGTGGTAAAGGTCACGTCTTCTCCCAGATGGATTTCGCTGTTTCCTACGGTAATGGTTAGTTCTTCTCTGGCATACAGGGAGATGACTCCGGTTTCGCAGACTACTTCCTGTTCTGCTTTTTCTATCTGGGTATCACTTCCACCCCACAGGTCGTAGAATATCAGGCTTTTTCCTCCTTCTATGAAGCTTTCTTTGACATCGCCCAGGAAGGTATCTGCTTTTGTCTTCATTGCATCCATAAAGTCGCCGTTTCCTGCAATTCCGCTGTCTGCGGCGTATTCTGCTGCTCCTTTTTTATCTCTGGCGGCAAATTTTTCTTTTCCGGTCTGAAGCTGTGCATTGTGTTCTTTGGGCTTTTTTTTGCCTGCGGCTATGCGGATGTTTTGGTCTGTGTGGATTTTGATGT
This sequence comes from Lachnospiraceae bacterium, assembly GCA_017408735.1. Taxonomy (GTDB): domain Bacteria; phylum Bacillota; class Clostridia; order Lachnospirales; family Lachnospiraceae; genus RUG11237. The sequence goes on along the minus strand of JAFQUB010000053.1, from coordinate 32,178 downwards.
CCTGACCTGAGGTGATGGTGATTCCTTCTTCTTCATCCATTTTTATGGATATTTCCATGTCTGAGCCGTTGTCGTGGAGTTCTCTTGTGGTGCTGATGTTTAATCCTGTGGTGGTGAATTTTATCATCTTGTCATGGTTGGTTAACACTTTTTCTTCCGGTTTGTCGTAGTCCGGATGGGTGTCGCTTGCTCTTTTGCTTCCCATACAGATGATTTTTCCGTTGTTTTCGTAGTATATAAATGCTTTGTCGCCGATATCTGGCATACAGTAAAAGTGGTTGCTGATGGCTGATTCGTAGGGTATCCAGGTGGAGCTTCCCGTAAGTCCTCCATGGGAGTCAAATGTTACCTGTATCTGGTTTCCGTCTACTGCCGTTACTGTTCCGGTCACGATTCCGCTGACGATGGTGGAACCGGACTGATTCTGGTAGGATGGCAGACTATCACTGCTTCTTTTCAGGCTGATTTCGTTTACAAGGATTCCTTTTTCTCCGTGCAGGTAATGTTTTTGTATGGTGTGTTTTCCTATGTGTTCTCCCGTTGCCATAAAGAGGTTGGTGCTGATATAGCTTTGGCTTTCGTAGGCGTAGGAGGCTGCCGTGCTGTCCTGATTGCTCTGGACTCTGCGTAGCTCGGCTATGTCTTTTTCCACGGTCTGGATTTTTCCGCAGTCTTCTTCCGGATAGGTGGCATTGGACACTTCTCCGATAACTATGGTCTTTGATTTGAAATCTGCGTAGACGTTGTATTGGTACTGGGCGGAGAGGCGTTTGATAAACTGCCAGGCGGTTTCCTGCTTTTGGTATACTACATGGGATATCGGGATATCTTTTTGTAGTTGTGCACTGATTCCGGTTCCTTTGAGTACATGGTTTACCATGTCGGACAGGTGTTTGCCCGGGTCTTGGAACACGCAGCTTTCTTTCTTTTTGTCTGCTTTGATGGAATCGGTGCTGATGACAATTTTGGCACTGTGGTAGCCGTTTGCGGTCTTTAAGCCTGCCTGTGTGATGGTTCCTTTTAATAAGGTTTTGCCATCTAGGGTGACGGTTCCCTGATTGCCGATAAGTGCACTGATTTGTCCGGATTTTGTGTTTTCTGACAGTTGCAGTACTGCTTCACAGACCCCATGCTCCCCGGCTTGTCCCTTTAACTTACAATCAAGGATGGTCTGATATGTGATTCCAACGGATAGATTTAATTGTGCTAAGGTGTATTGACCCTTGTTCATTGTTGTTCCTCCATACTATCTTCCTTTTCCCCTACCAGAATCATGAGTTCGTTTTCTTCCAGTCTTTCCAAGGAGTTGTCTTCCCTCACGATGGCAGGAAGTGGGTCTATTTTGGCTACGCTTCTCTGCCCTTCAGAAAAAGTTCGAACCGTTCCCTTCACTGCCACCTTTTCTTTCTTCTTTGCCATCTTTTTTCTATCTGAGTTCTGTACGCTTTTTACTTTCTTTTCTTCTTTTTTGCAAATTTGAGTTTCTGCATTACCCACCTTTTTTGTCTTTGTTCCCACGGAAACATCCAGATTTTGAGCCATTAAATACATTAATAATGCTATAAATCCATAGGCATTTCCACCTAGCATATTTCCTCCCATGACAAATGGCAGAATTTCAAAAAACCGAATAATATCAGCCAGATTTGGAGTTCCTGAAAGCATATTCAGAATATTATATGCCGCCAGCACACCATCCCCTTGCTCTGCTAAGGTTGTGTTTCCAATGTTATAATTACCCATTGCTGACTGGTCAACGATATTTCCGTTACAATCTGTTGCACCTTCCGGAATTGACTGCCCTTGATTATGTTCATAATTATTCGCACTGGTCTGAGGTGATACTCCATAGGAAGACACCTCCCCAGCAGAAACTACATCTGCGAAAGCGGAGGAACTATCTCCATCTCCATTACAGAAAGCATTGATTTTGTCCGACATAGATGCCGGCATCTTCTGAAGCGAATTGTACGCTCTCTGTTCTATTTCTGTGTCTGTCTTTTCGTCGCCTTCCCCTCCGTCTGCTGACAGGTCTATTTCTATTTTTCCACCATAGTAGCAGTTTAAATAACTATTTTGGGTAATTGCAGGTGCCCCATCAATATAGTAGTCTTCATCTACTTCTTTCCATGGTGTGATAGTGAGAGGCTTGCATTTACACCCCTCACAGCCTAACAGTTTTTTTAACATCTTACTTCCAAACATTCCTCCCAACGGAAACAGCATACCTAGAATCATATCTTCCATATTAATCATATTAGAAGGATTCTTGGATGAAGTACATCTTCCAAAATGCAGGACATGCTTATCCGGTTCGTGGTCGTTTGCATTCATGATTGGTGTTTCTTTATCATGAAACCATACGCCATGGTCTAATGGTAAATTAAGGTACTGGCTCATAGAGCCAAAGGAACATTTTGCTTTTGTAAGTCTTGTCACATACAGTGGTTTTTCTGCGTCCATTTTTCTTCCCCTTACTTTATTTCTACTTCCTGAAAATCTATTCCAAACATATTTCTTCTCAATATGCTTTCTGCAACTGCCAAAGATACAATGGTAATCTTTTCCGGTATTCCATCTATTACCATAATGTCACTTCTGTTCATACGATTCTTGTCCAAGACAAGCTGCGACACACCTCCATTGGGTGCTATCACAGAGTCCTTATGCAAACATGCCGTTCTCTCTATATAGTAAACATAAAAGGCAGGTGCCATTTTATAGATATCTTCTTCCTTATCTGCATAACACTGTATACTCTTAAACTTCATCTGCGGCTCATACATGGCAAATACTTTTCGTAGCCCATCTGACACCATTGGTGTGGGAGCTACAAGATAATCTGAAACTTCATAATCATTCCGGTAAGAAAAATACGTTACTATAGATTGTGGAAGCTTCTGAAATTGTTCCTGGGTTGGATTCGCAACATATACTTGTGTATCCAACCCCTCTACAGGAAACACATTATTCATCTTCCTGCTCTGGCAAAGTCTGAAATACTCCATCTTCATTTATCTTTCCCTCCATCGTACTGTGTTCCAGTTTACATTCCGTAAACTTAATATCCATCCAGTCATTCTCTGTAAATCTGGCATATCTGACATCACAGTTTTTCAGTTCCGTTTTATCTGCCTCTGACTGAATCATATCAAGTGGTTTATAGATTCCACGAAGACTTCCATCCTTTTCTCCATGATAATAAAATGTCGTGTCCTCGAATGTTACATCTTCCAACAGACTATTATTTATTGTCATTCCTTCTGCCTGACACTCCTGAAATTCCATCTGATAAAATCTACAGTTTTCAAAAATCACATCACGCAGATTTGCTTTTTGAAAAACGCAGTTAATAAACTGACATTCTTCGAACTGACTGTGAAATAATTCTAATTCTTTAAATTCCTTTTTACTGTATACCTTCTGTTTGTACTTCCGATAAGTCAGCGTTTCGTTTTTCTCATGTAAGAAAATATCAATCTCAGCAAAATCGGTCGCCAATATGTTCTGTCTGTCCATATAACTGCCAAAGCTGATATAAAAACGTTCTGCTTTCATTACCTCTGAAAGACTCTCAAATTGCTCTGCATCATAAAACGGATACTTCAACATGCTATATAATATATTTTCTATCATTTCTATGGATTCCAACATCATCTGCTTGATTCTGGCTTCACTGATATATCTTGTTGCCTTCATCTCCACTACCCAATTATGTAATCGCTCTTTAAATTCTTGCCAGTAGCCCGTCAGCCATTGAAATGGAACGTTCTGAGAAAACAGTCGCAGTCCTAGAACTCCCATTTCTCCATATGCGTCAAAACGAAGCATTGGATTTTCCTGATATAAAGAAACTCGAAGCAGCGAAATCTGTATACATTCCACCATAGATGGATATTCTTCCTGGCCTTTCCCAACAGCTATGGCAAATTTTTCAAATGCATCCTGTATTTCCTTTATTAACACATCCCTGTTTTGCACCATATATTCTGTTATTTTATCCAGAAATTTTTCTCGTTCTGTTTGATAATATGTTTCAAAAAATTCTTTTAAATAATTACGTTCCATACTCTCTCCATTTGGGTTGTATTTTTCATTACGAAATTGTAACATTTGCAGCACCGATTTCAATTTTATCCGGCTTCATATCTATATAAGACTCTGCTGTTGAAATAAGTATATTGTTCTCTGCCTGCACTGTCATTTTTTTTTCTGACATCAGTGAAATGTTCGTTTTGGAACATATGTTAATATCTTTTTCACAGCTAATGGTTATCCCATCTTCATTTGCCAGATTTATAAATATTTTATTCTCTTTACAGGTAATAAAAATTCCTTCCTCTGTCATCAGAATTTCTTTTCCGGCAGGAGAACGCCACTTTTTATGCTGTGGGTTATCTAACGGAGAAACATTTACGGAGCTTGCCGCAAAAGCTTCTCCTTCCTTGCCGGATGGAAAGAAGATTCTGACCTTATCTCCCACTTCCGGCATACAATAAAACCCGCTGCCATCCGAAGAAGAATACGCCGTGGAATAAGGAAACCAGTAATTTCCGCCCCCATCATATTCCGCATCTATATCGATAAGATGTGCCTGAACTTTGTCTTTTTTCACCGCCTGTACAATACCGGTAAACATCTTCCCTGACACCGATGCATTTGTAGTAACACCTACTCCATTACCACCTGTTCCCGTATAAGCCTCGCCCCCCAAAGAACCTCCATTAGCAGTCATGAGGGCATGCTGTGCTTCAAACCCACTCTCTTCTCCCACAGAAACAACTGTGGTCAAAATACCACTTACCAAGGAAGATTTTAAATTTTTTACACGTTCTGTTTTTCCACCATAAGATACCTTATCTCCCAGATACATGTACTGATGTGTTTTAAGCTCAGTTCCTCCTCCCATACTGCTTCCAAAGTCATGTTCTACATCTTTTAACTGATAGGTCTTTCCTGATGCCGGCATTCCGATGGTAATATGTGGCTTTTGTTTATCAACACTTGTAAATACAGGTGCATTAAAATTCGCTGCCATTCGTCTGGTAAACTCCCAATTTGTTTCATTGTACTGCATCACAATACTTCCAATTGCCTTATCAGATACATTCATTGTGAGGGATGCCTTGGAGTCATAAGTTTGCTTCAAAATCTGTTCATAGGTACTTCCTGTATTTTGAAAGCTTTTATTCTTTTTTTGCACATCTAATACAAAGCTGGTGGACTTTAAAGAGAATTTTATCAATCCATAAGTGTCTTGTTTCTCCACACTCACCTTTGCCACCATTCCACAGAAAATAATTGCCGGCTGACCTGCTGCACTGGTAGAGATAACAATCTTTGTTGTTTCATCACATCTTTGGGCAAAGTCACTTGCTTCCTGTAGTGGAGCTTCTCCTACTAACTCAGCCATTGCATGTTGATTTATCCCATGCTGAATGTCTAATTTTGTTATTTTGTTAATTGGAGTTCCTTCTACTTTTAGGTTAAGATATGATATAGTTTCCATTATTCTTCTCCCCCTTGTAATACAATAATGCTATCAATGGTTTCCTTTGCAATTTTCATGTAGCTATTTCTTTTTTTGTATGGGAAAGTTATATTCCCCATTAAGAGCTGATTATTGATACTGATATAAAACATTACATTATAAATACTCATGTCCACCGCCTGAGAAATAAATTCCATAATTCCAACATGATAACAGGTATCTTCCACCGGATGTTTTACCACATTTGCAGCCAGAATTTTTGTCTTTGGTCCCATAACCTCCATCAATTTCTTTGCCATTGGAAGAAACTTAACCATACCTTCATCCGGTACTTGATGGGATGTTTTACTTAAGGAGAGCTGATAGTAAATATTTTCTCCTCCATATACATGGCTTGGACGATTTCCCGCCGGATAAATATATTGTTTCACTTCTTCTGACAATAAGAAGAAGAAATCCGGCATCATAATGCTTATTTGCAATTCTGGGATTTCCACTCTCTCAAATTGCACTTTTTGACCTTCAATTGTAATCACACCATCGAAGATGGATTCTTCTTTCTCAGATTCGGTTTCTTTCCTTTCACTCTCTAACAATTGTGCCTGCTCTTGTTGAATTCTTCTTTTCTCTTTTAATATTTCCTCATCCACGAACTGACTCATAGCAATCCTCCTAATCGATTATCATTCTTGGTATTCTGCGTGGTGCTTGCGGTTCTGACTTGTTATGTTTGATTTTTTTCAATACCTCCACTAAGCCTTCATATATTTCCCTGTTAGTCATATGACTCACTGTTTTCCCCAAACGCATCGCAATATAGTTTTCGATTACCTTTCGATTTAAGCTTTGTCCCTTCATATTCCAGATTTGCAGTAAAAATGCCATATCCATTCCATTGGACAAATCACAGCCCTTTGTTTCTTCTGCAAACTGATATAGCAATTGGGGGCATATGGTACTTTCTTTATATCCTGCATATTCTGCTTCTATCATATTTAAAGTATCGTATGCGGTTTCATAATCAAGAAAATTTCTATGCTCCGTTCTAAGCACTGCTCCTTTTTGCAGACGAAATCTTGCAATTTCGATGGCTGAAGCTTCATATTCTGTTCGCTCTGATATCTCTGCATACATTTCCATCGTGGTAAACATTAGCTCTTTTGACAGTTCTCCAAACACAAGTTTTACCACATTCCAAGTATCTGTAGGGTAATATTGCAAATTTATATTTTCTGTTATAAAGCAGATGTTTCCCTGATAATAAACTAATCCCTTATGTATGGTAAGGATATTATCTGTTATAGTGATTTCGCACCCACTAATAATTCCGTTTCCATAGTCTTTATACGAAAGCTGAATTGCATCTACAGCATATGCTTTCATTGACTCCAGCATTTCTTTCGTTAAAACATTTCCTTTTTCAAATACAGGTATTTTCAATCCTATCATTATTACTTTTTATCTCCTTAAAAAATCTCTATCTCATCTGTTTCCATGGTCTGTTCTGCCCCTATCACTCCAAAATGTTTTTCTTGGAAGATACGCATAGTGTAATTCAATGGCAAAAAGAGTTCTTTTAATGCCATAAGAATTTTTTGCTGATTTGAAATATTTTTTTCCTGAATGTAAACCAATACAACGGTTGGTTCAATTTTATTCCGATATACTACGCAGTTTTCCAGCATTCCGGTAACTGAATTTGCAAACAGATATACACTTGCCTGCAACCGGCTTTGTTTATAAAGGGTACGGGCAAGGAAATGCTTTTTTTCTTTTGGCAGACTTCTAAAGACCTCTTGCACCTGCTCTCCATATCTTCCTGTTTCCATGTGTTTCCAATAATGTCGTATCTTGTATTCCTCTTTTGTTACTCCCGCTTGAAATTCCTGACAAACAAGATAATGTAAAATACAGTCAAATAACGTTTTTTTATATTTGTCTTTTATATCCATATCAAACAAAGCTTCAAAAACTTCCTCATACCTGTAAAATGCATTAAAACTTACCTGATAGGTTTTATTCATTTCTGTCTTTACAGACTCTTTTGAGACTTCATAATAAGGACTAAAATATTCTGTCTGCTGATATCTGATGTTTTCCGAATTTTCATGCAAAAATTCCCAAACCTTTTCCATAACGGCAAACCTGCCTTTCTGTCACTAAGTATTTTTGTTATATAATCTTTCCAAAACACTGATATTCCCGCAATTCCCACTGAAGACTGCTGATTACATAACTAAGGATATCCACATTCAAATAATTATTTTTATCAGTTGCTTCAAATACAAAAAGTAAGCTTTCTCTTGTTCCCTGAACCTGTAACTCTTCTTCTATTGGCTCATCCATAGAATAAGTATTTGCTTCTTTCCAATGAAAAGAATCCGTTTTTTGTATTTCCTGAAACCTTAAATAAGGTTCCACATTCAATTCTCCAATTCTTTTTCGCAATTCTGCCAAGGTTCTTATCAGCCTTGTACTATTCTGTATGTTTTGGGAATTGCTCATAAGAGGATAATTCTCCTTATCATAGCATTGAATATCATTATAAATTTCTAATAACTGCCATGTAACAGGCTCTGCTTCTTTACATTCAATACATAAATCTCCAGCTTCTTTTCTTACATTCCAATATTCTACCTGTTCATTTGCCACCAAATACTGACATTTTTTCTCCAACTGACTGTCATAAATCATATGTGTATAATTTATCTGGTCTGCTTCAAATGCCGGATACGCACTGCTTCTGATTGTCTTTTTTCCAATATTCCATACAGGAACCATCTCAAAGAGAATCTGGTCTTTATATTCTTCAAAATCCACTTCAACAGACTCTATTATGTCCCCTTCCGGATAGGATGCTTCTACAATATACACATCTATCATTTTATGAATAAAAGGAATATGAAGGGTATTCCATGGCATCTGATTACGCATAAATATTTCATACAATTCTTTTACTTTTTTGCCATATTTCTCATTTTTTTTCAGTATGAAATACGCTTCGAATTCTGCATCTTTTGTTTTTATCATTCCTTTAAATCTTCTTTTTTCTTTCCAAAGTTTCTGAATCTTTTCATATTCCATTTTTCCGTACGCTAAGTAGCAGTAACATTCTTTTTGTTCTTCCAGACAGTTGATTAAATCTTCCACCTTAATATACTGTTTTTCCAAATCTTCTTCACAAATGGGAAACATGGTATCTTCGTATACACTTAGCTTATCTTTTTGGCAAACAGAAGTAACAATGCTAATAGAATTTTGTTCCTGTTTTTCACTTTCCATCAACCGTTCTTCCAACTGTTGATACTTGTTTTCCATATAGTGATAAAACGGAGTAAATAAAGAATCCATGATTGTTCTCAGTTGTTTTCTTTCTTGACTGTCTGTTATCTCCATCAATCTGTCATTCACATATTTTTCCGGATTAAACTGTTGTTCAAATATTTTATTTTGCAATTCTTACTGTTTCTCCCTTCCTATTCTTTTCAAACATTACAGTAAATGTACAGGTATTGTTTTTTTCATCTATCTGATATTCCATAGATTCTCCTTCTTTCAAAATCGAATTTATGTATTTTTGATTTTCCATCCACTGCATTTTTGTATTTCCTGCCCTGTTCTGAAAAAATTGTTTGATAAGACTTTCTTTATAATCCTGGGTTACATACCGAATCACTCGCTGAATATAGTTCAAGGTCTGTATATGACATATCTCATCACTTACACCTTTTTGATATGCCAACGTTCTATCCGTAGCAACAATCACCTTTCCCTGATATGGTACTAGAATTACTCCTGCACCTTTTCTTTGAATTTCTTCTATTACTTCCAAAGGAAATTTGAGAACCTCTCGTGCCATTGTGGTTGGTGTCGTCACGGAATGTTCCCCTTCTGTCATCCGATAAGCAACCCCCGGAACATCTTCGGCAACATTTTTCTTATACTTTTCTTTTAAATATTTAGGACACTGACAAGCCGCAAACAATCCGGCTACAATATAAGAAGCTTCTACTCCAAGCCCATCTAACCATATTCTTTTTTCGCCTTGAATGCACACTTGTTCTTTTAGTTCATCATAAATGGTATTATGTCCTAATCTTAGCCGTGCCTGTTCTTTTGGTATCACAACACAGTTTGGGTAACATGGAATCACATATTCTAATCTTTGCAAACCATCATACTCCTGTAAGGTGTTCATCCAATTTTCTATTCCATGTTCCTTCAACCATTGATACGTTGCTTTTTCTGTTATCTGTGGACTTACAAACGTTTGAATTTTATATTCCGCTAAAATCTGCAATAATACAGATACTTCCTGACAGGTATTCGCCTCATACTGTATTTTTTCCTTGCTCCCATGAAATCGTTCTCTTAAATTTTTCTCTTTTTCATAGTCTGCCATTGCAATACTTGGAATAATTCCATACCATAATGTATTATTTTTATAATTCTTCCGATTTACGGTTTCTAAATAAACCTGCAACCTTTTTCTAGAATCCATAGATAAAATGTCTTGGGGTGAAAAATTGGCAATTACCATACCGGGATGCATTCCACCTTCAATTTGTCCGTACTGTTCAAAAAACATTTTGATACCTAATAATTGCTCTAACAAAGGTTTTCCCTGAACCCAGAACATTTTTATAATACTGGAATAATATTCTAAATATTTTTCATACAATGGCTGCAATTTCCATATCTGTTCCTTACTTTTTGTTATAGGAAGCAGCATACAACAAACCATTAATTCCTTATGATAAAACAGTTGCTGTTCTTTCGTTATATCTTCTATAAATCGAATATATTCCTGCTGTTTCTTTTTTGACAAATACCGCTCTTTTTTCTGTAGATTTTCAGAAATGGAAATGGGCGTAATCCATTGACTCATATCTTCATCTGCAATAAAACGGTCTTTTAAATTTGTTTTCTGCTCCTTTTCCATTATTTCATAGGCTTCCTGCAAAAATATCGTTAAAAGAAACAAGCCTTCTTTCTGTTCTTCTATTACCGTTTCATAAAGCTGTTTGGCTTCTTCTACTCTATTTTGGTAAAACAATTCTATGATCCGTTTTCTTTGACTCAAAAATTTTTCTTTCTGCTTCACTGACACCAGGCAGCTTAATATGTGATTAAAATTTTTCAGCAAATATTGTTTCTGTTTCTTTGAATCCATGAGTTCCAAAATCACGGAAAGTAATGAATTCTTATTATCCAATGTGATTTTGAAACGCTCATACCCGTCCATCTGATAACGCTGACAGGAAAAACAAGCCTGACAGCTATCCGTATTCAGATACATATATATAGCGGGCTGAAATTTGTGAATTAATTGTTGAAAGGATTGTATTTCCAGTTCTTTGTGTATCTGCTCAATCACGTCATCTGTTAAACTTTCCTGTCCTTTGATATCTCCTACCATTGTCAGCAGATTCGCCTTATTGGGATTGATTTCTTCAAATAAAATCGTTCTGTTGGTCTGCTCCATTTTCATACTCCACCTTTTACTTTTGCACTTGTTCTTCTCTTATCTTTGCTTTTTTCTTTAACATCATTATTAACGTCATTCCAAGCAAGATGACAACTGCTGCAACAGTACTCGTTGCTGCCACTGCGGTTTTGTTATGTATAAATCTTATCAACGGATTTGTGGTGATATAAACACCCTTTATTTCTCTTACCAATTCGTTTCCTGCCGCATCTGTGGCTACAATGCGAAGATTTTGTGCTTTCGAACTTTCTGCCAGTCGAAAGGTATAATATTGCCTGGTTTCCTCTTGTTTTGTTTCAATTTCCGTATCATTAACATAGCATTTAACCGTTTCCAGTTTTAGGTTATCCTGTACCTCAACCTGCACTTCCATCTCTGTCAAATCATAACTTCCATTGTCTATCACATTTAACGGCACAATCACCGGACTGGTATTATCCACTCCAAACCAGACTTCTGCATCCTTTTCCTGTGCGGTATTCTCATTGGTATTTCCTGCTTTATCTTTAGAGGAAAGGGTAATCATATACACTCCGTCTTCCTTAAAGTTTTCCTTATTTATTACATAACGGTACTGTTTCCAGCTTCCTTCCTCCTTGCTTTCTTTAATCTGATAGTCTTCCCCTGCTTTTAATTCCCTAATTTCTCCGTTTTTCGTAAGTTTTACTTGTGTCTGATGTAATTCATCAGCATTAGTTTCCAGAATTTCAATGTCATCGGTGCTTTTTACATAGTTTCCAGCAGCTTTTTTCGCTTCGGAATCCAGTGTATACACAGAGCCGAAACGGTTTACGGAGTACTCCAAGGTTTCTGTGTGAAGGTTTCCGGCTAAATCCTTGATTTCCACATCCAGATGATAGATTCCATCCTGTTCTTTTGTATGTTCCGGGCTTGCCATCTGCAATCTGCAGCTGTCTTTTGAAGTGGTAACTTCTCCTTCTTTTACCGGATTTATAACGGTACTTCCCTCAAGATTTACAATGCGAAGTTCTGTTTTTAAGCTGTTGCTGTCCATATTTTCATCTTTACAGGAAATTACAGGTGCCACTTCTTTCCGGTATGCACCATGATATTCTACTCCTTCAAAGGAAATCTCTGGTTCTGTAGTATCAATGTGAAAAGCTTCTGTCTTCACAACTTCTGCTTCATTTCCTGCTTTATCTGTATAAGAAGCTTCAAAGGAGTACTGTCCATCTTCCGAAAATTCCAGTGCTGCCTGATGTACATCTCCTTGTGTTTGAAAGCTGCCTATAGATGGAAAGGTACTGTTTTCTTCTTTTGCATTCATGCCCTTTATCCGGACCCGACTGCTTTCAAAGTTATGTTCTTTTATAATCACGGTAGCAGTTCTGGTTTCCCCGTAATAATTTCCATTTTCTCCGCTATTTTTGTCAAAACCAATTTCTATTACAGGGTTTGTCTTATCAATAACAAATTTATCCTGTGGGTATGCTTCTGCCCCATTTCCTGCCTTATCCTTTGCGGTAAGTTCAAAGGTATAATCTCCATCTGCGGTAAAGGTTACTCTTGCGGTGTGAGTGGTGCTGTCAGGAGAAGAGGCATTTACCGATTTTTCCCAGCCGGTGACGGATGGAACTTGGCCTTCTTCGTTGGTGATTTTTATCTGAACATTTTTTTCATCAAAATTTCGTTCCTTCACCACAATGGTGGCTGTCCGGTTGTCTTTGAAATATTTTGCTTCTCCGGCAAATTCCGGATTAAAGTTATCGTTGTCATAAGTAACTTCTACTACCGGTTTTTGTTTATCAATACTTAAAAACATTTCTTTTTCCGTGGTCATTCCTGCCCGGTCTGTAATTTTTACCCATATTCTGATATGATTACTGTCATTTTTAACAGAAATTTTTCCATTCATTTCTGTTACCAGATTTTTCTCCTCGGCAGTAACTGTAAACACATTGTTTTCTGTTACCCTTCCTGCCTTATCAATCTGCAGATTTCCACTGGTATTATTGCCTGTGTCCTGGTCCGAAGTTACGCTCCATTCCACCATGGCAAGTCCCATATCTTTATCTGAAATGTGAATGTCAGCCATTACACTATCTCCATACAGTGGATCGCTGTTTTCGTCCCTTCCGGTTTCTTTTGGTAAGGATATGGCAACTGCTGAGTTTCCTATATGATTATTTTCTGTGCCGGTAAGAATAAAATGAGGATGTTCAAAGTTTTCTGTAGAGTGTTTAGTATAATCTGTGGCTTTCATATACACAGTACCTTTAAACCCACTGTTTAACTTAATGGTAATCTGATTATTTTTATCTACGGAAACGGTCTTTTCTTTGCTTTTTACTCCCTGTTTATCTTTGGCATAATTTACCGTATAGTAAGTGATGGATTTTATACCGGCACTTGCCTTTTCATCTACAGCAGTTACCACCAGTCTGGCATCACCTTTTACAAAGTATTCATACTTTTTGGAAGAAGTCAGTGTTCCATTTCCTTCTATTCTGCCTTCTCCTTTTACTTCTACCCCCTTAATATATGGTGCTGTTTCATCCACATATACGGTCTTTGTTTTTGTGGTTACATTGCCGGAATGGTCAGTGATGGTAATGGAAATATCATATTTTCCGGTTTCCGCTCCTTGTTCATCTTTCTTTGAACTACCTTGACTGGTGCTGATACAAAAGGTCTTTTGGGTAACACATTCATTTTGAAAAGTATTCTCTTGAATGGTTGTGCCATTTATATCTTTGGTTATCTTCTTTCCGTTGATTTCCACTTCAATTTTTTCAAATCCTGACAGATTATCTCCTGCCTTGATTTCAAAGGCCACATCACCATCATACCAATTGTGTTTTTCCTTATCTTGATAGATTTCCAAGCCTTCTTCTATCGGTTCAATCACCATATAAGGCACGCCTTTGTCAATATAGATACCGGAAGTACTGTATGACTGGTTAATTTCTGCTAAACCTGCCTCTGTCTTGTTTCCTGCTTTATCTTCCATGGCAAAGATAATTTTCTCTGTTTTTTTCTCTGCATCCATTAAAAAGGTAACTACGCAGGTATCTGCTCCGTCCCCTATCACACTGACAGGGGTATACTTTACGCCATCTACATACATTACCATTGCTTTAATACCGGAAGCTCCACCATTTACCCAAACATCTTTTGCCTGAACTTCCAGGCGAATTTTATCTTTAAAGAACATTCCAAAGCTTAATTTATTACAAATATCTTCTAAGGCATTGTTCTTTTCATCCGTTATGGTAACGTCTGTAAATACAGGTTTGGTGCTGTCAAAGTTTACTTCAAACTGATTGCTTTCTTTTTGGTATGCAACCTGATTTCCGGCTTTATCTCTGCCATAAATGGTGCACTTTCCACTATAGTCCTTATACTGTGCTTTGCTTAATTTAATTACAACGTCATATACCTCTTTTTCCTCTGTACTTTCTTGAAGGTTTTTGCTAAGAGATATATTTTCCCTGCTTTCTGCTTTTGTATTCTCAAAAACATACCAAATATCTGCTTCCCCCTCTGTTTCCTTCGAAAGCTGATAATCTTCCATTTTTGCCACAATGGTAATTTCTTCTTCCCATTCTGTGGAATTTCCTTCTATGATGGTGATTTCAGGTTCTGCTTTGTCTATATTTAAAGATACTTCTACCGGTGTACTTGTATTCCCCAGATAATCTACTGCATAGAGTCTGCAAATACCATGAAACTCTTTTCCTTGTTCTATATTTATTTCAAGAGAATTTAAGGAAGTAGTCTCGATTTTCTCCGGCACATAGCCGTCCTTTCTTGTGCTTTCAAACTCAGCAATTATCCTTTCAATTCCTACCCCTGAAATAGTTTCTTCATTTTCTGTCTGAATCTGTGAATCCTGTGCCTGATAATTTAATACCACCCGGTCAGAGCGTACTTTTGCCAGTTCTTCTAATTCTTCCTGACTATAATTCAAAGAAATAACCGGTGCTAAATAATCCCACACAACTGTAACTTCTTTGGTATCTAATATGGCACTATCGTAATACGCCGTCATTTCATAGATTTCTTTTACCATTCCCTGCATGTCTTCCGGAAGCTTTTTTTCCAACAACACTTTATTGTCCTCGCCCCAGTTAGCAGTGGTCACTTCGGTTCCTCCCCAAACTGACTTTCGATTAATTGTTCTGTTGGTTACTGTTGCGGCTTCATTTGAGTTCTGTTTATAAATTCCTGCCACAAAACTCAGGCTTTCTTTTCCGTAAATTATCCCCTCTCTTTGAAGGGCTATAGAAGTTTCGTCCAGCACAATACTTGCAGCTTCCGGTGTAGGACTTACGCTTACCAAAACTTCTTTTATTAGTTCTTGCTCTTTTGCCTCTTTATTTGGAACGGATTCTGTAATCTCTTTTTCTTCCTTGGCATTTACCTGATATAAATTATCTATTCTGACAGTTACGGTTGTTATGATTACTGCCATAACAGCAGCCGCTACCTTTAACACTGTTTTTTTCACTTTCCGTTACTCCTTCCTATTTAGTTCCGTCAAAAAAGTCCATTTCCCAACAATCATTTTCAAAAGCATAAAATTCTTCTTTTCCCATATGGAGTAAAGAAGATACTCGTCTGATTGGCAACAGGAAAAATCCCCACTGGTCTTTTGCCGCAAAAATAAAGAACTTAACTTCGTTTTCTTCTATGGTATCCATGTCCGCCTGTGGAAGACATTCTGCATATTCGGAATATTTTTTCACAATTTCTTTATAAGTAACAGGTACGTAATCTTCCTGTCGGTTGTGATAAGTATACCGATATTTTAAATTTCCGGAACCATCCTTTAAAAACAACTCCAACTGGCGAATTCCACTGTTTCTGGACAAGAAACCAAAGGTCTGCTGTCTGTCCAAACTGTAAATGAGCATTTTTTCTTCGTTTTCGTGGGTATAGCCACTGATGGAATATGGAATGGTTGGCATACGGTAAATTAAATTTACGGTGGTGTACCCCATCTTCTTGGCATTTACATACTGTATGGCACCTCTGACGCAAGTGAGTTTCAAATCCATAATACCCGTCTTTTCCTTGCTTTGCTGCTTAAATTCCACACTTTTTCCCGGTACAAATTCCTTTAACGCCTCTCTGAATACGTCAATTCTACAAGACTGCCCCGTAAGTTTAATAATGGAAAAGTCGGACAACGTTTTATTTTGATAAAATTCATCTAAGAATTTATTTACGATTTCATATATATCCGCTTTTAACAACAGCTCAATTTCTTTAATGTTAAAGACGATATCCGGAAAATTGTGGTTGTATTTTAATACACCGTCTTCCCGTACCACCAGATTCCAACGGTCAATCTGGGTAATGCGCAAATCCTCTTCCTCTTTTTCATAGGAAGAATTAAAACTGTTTCTAACCACACCATCACTCATGTAAAACTTCTTTTTCATCTGTTCTGCAATATCAAACAGGAAATAGAAATTATTTTTCACCATAAAATATTCATCTCTGGTATGGTTTTCATAATTTTTAAACATGGTAGGAATCACTTCTTCTGCTTCCCTGTATGCGCTTTCTAATCTTTCATACACGTCTTTTTTTCCAAACTCATCTACATAACGGAAAATATCCTCAGAAGCAACAGAAATCAAATCGTCAATCCGAAGAGTTTTTTTTCCGCTATAATGTCTGGCAAACATAATTTTGATGTACTGCATGAAACGGTAGGTAATATTATTTCCGCCGAAATTCGTATCTCCGTTTTCATAGGTAGTCTGAATATCTACCCGATAGGAAACATTGTCATTACTAATGGAGAAATCACAGGAAGAAAGGTCAGTAGTTCCACCGCCGCAGTCAATAATTAAGGCAGACACCACTTCCCCGTCATAATACCGTTTCTTTTCTATCAGGTTGTGAATGGTGTTATAAATAACCGCACTTCCTTCATCTAACATCTGCTCGGCTTCTATGTTGTAGTCATATAGAATTTCTGTAAACATCTTGTTGAACTGAAGTTTTTGCTTTACAGGACTTGTAAGATGAAGATTTTTAAACTTGCATTTAAACCGCTGCTCTGCACAATGAATTACATATAAAAGATATTGTCTTATAATTTCGCCTCTTTTTATTACTGCAGTATTTCCCTGTTTGTCCGTGACTTCCTGCATCTGCTCATAACTGTTTACCCAGCGTTTCATTTCATAAAACATACTAAAAGACTCATCATAATATTTAATCTGAGTGTCTTTTTTTCCGTCATAACCAAAATGAAACCGGATGTTCTCCGGATCCTTACAATCTGCCACACAGGCAAGAGTTGGCAGTAATGGAACCCATTTCTTGGCTCCTTTGGTATGGTCTAAAAACTGCACTTCATTGACTGCATCTAATTTGATACTTCCATTTAAAATATCATTGTTGTCGTGTCTTTTTATATATCCATAATCCAAATAAGTTCCTGATGTTGTATTGGAGGTTCCAAAATCAATGGATAGAATGGCTTCTGTTTGCTCTACCTCTCTTACTTCCAAATCTACCAGCGGAATTTTGTAGTAATTTAAGGATGCATATGGCTTTTGGTCAATTTCGTAATAAGCGTTGTACAGATAGTCAGACTCTCTTTTTTCAAAGAATAGCAAGTAATAGAATTTATGTTCCAATAGGTGGATTGGCTGACTGCCATCTCTTTCTAAAAAGAATTTTGGCGTTTCCTTTCCATCACTTACCAGATTTAAAATACTGCAAATTTCTCCGTTTTCCCCTACCAGCAATACATTAGATTCTCCAATCCGGTTAATTACCGTTTTGCTAATGTCATTTCGCTTACTTCTGTCAATTTCTACTTCATAAGAGTCAAAAATAGACAAATCCAAGTCCCGGTATAAAATTAATTTTGCAGGATTTCGTATGGTGCCCTGGTCTTTTAACAAAGCACCTTTCTTCCGCTTTAAAATATCTTCTAACCGCTCCAAGCCACCCTCTTTTTCCTCCCGGATAAACAAGGCATCCTTTTCTCCACGATACCGTAAAATGGTTTCAATCAATTCATAACGGTTTAAGGGATTAGTAATTCCTTTGATAATAGTTTCCTTGGTGCAGATTTCCCTTAACTGATGAGTTGTCATCTCCTCCAGTTCCTGTCTTTTATATGTATTTTGAAGCTTTTTTGCTCCGTTGTTGTCTAAATATAACGTATAGGACTGCTTTGCCATTTCTTCCTCCTAAAGTAATTATCCTGCTATCATTCCGGACATCTGTGTGAGAATATTATTGACTCTGCTGGCTTCCGACGTCATGCCGGCTTCTTCGTAATATTTTCTTGCATCATCAAAGTTTGCAATTGCATTGCCATAATCTCCTCTGGACAAATATTCTGCTGCTGACAATAAGGCTGCCAGTGCTTTTTCGGAACTTTCTGAAGAAGGGCCGCTTTCTGTGGCTTCCTTCTTGGCATCCATTTGCGCCATCATATCGGTATTTCCGGTTTGTTTATATAACTGCTTTGCCATATCATAATTTTCTTTGGCTGTTTCATAATCACCGGCTGCTTGTGCTTCTGCTGCCGCCTGTTCATACTTTTCTGCCTCGGATTCCAGCTCTCCGTTGGTCTGTTTTGCCACTTTATTGTTGGCATCCTCCATACGGATATCCAGTTCGGTAATTCTTCCTTCTGCATCAGTATTGCCGTAATCATCCTTGGCAGAAGTGTAAAAATTTCTGGCAGTCTGGAAGCTGTTTAAGGCTTTTTGATAAGCACCGGCTTTCATTTCTGCCTCTCCTTCTGCCTTGCTTTCATCCCCATTTTGCAATGCATGATTTCCATTGGCATTTTTACTTTCTTCCTCCGCTTTCGTTTTTTCTGTGGTGGCGTCAATGCTGTCTGCCAATTTTCCTGCCTCACTGAAATTCTTTCCTGCTTTTTCATAATTTTTTTCTGCCAAAGCTTCTTCTGCCTGCTCCATAGAATTAGCAAACTTCTGATATATTTCCAAATCTTTTCCAAAAGAAACTTCTTCCTTTTCTTTTTCCAACTGACTTACCTTTTCCAGTGCAGAACTGTATTTGTTGTAACATTTTTTATATTCTTCTTGACCAAATGCTGTCCTTGCTTCACTAAGGTTTAAGGACATTTTATAGTACAAGTCCACAATTTCGATTTTCTTGTAGGTTTTGGAATTCTTTCCTGCCTTTACCTTTTCTGCCGCAATATGAGCTTTTTCAAACTCACTGATTGCTGTATCGTAGCTGTCTTCATTCATGTATCCAATGGCATTTTCCAAAGATTTGTTCATGGTTTCTAAATTGCTTTTATTCTGGTTATATCTGACTAACCCAAAGGTCAGCAGTAATGTTCCTAAAACACCGGCAACCGCCATTCCAATCTTTATATATTTTTTCTGTTTTCCCGCCTTGGGATTTCTGTAAATCTTATCTATAAAAATACTAACAATGGTATAATTTTCAACAATATCCTGCTGGCTGCTTAAAATCACTTCTTCCAATCCGGTACATACGCTTTCCGGGTCACTGGCTTCCTCCAAAGAATCCAGAAGTTCTGCATTTCCAACACTTTCCCATACCCCCCTGGTATAGAGAACAAAAATATCTCCATCTTCTAACTTCTTCTTTTTTCCAATCACAGGCTTGAATCTTCCTGCCTGTCCTAAATAACAATATAAGTTATGTCTTTCCTCATGATATTCCACCTGATCAATGGGTATATCTCCTTTTTCTGCCATGCCCTGACTTAGGGACGTATCTTTTGTTTTCCACTTAATGTTTCCGTTTCGAATTCCAAAGAGTCTGGTATTTCCGGCACTTGCCCAAAGAGCCTTTTTATAATCTGTGAGAAGTATAACCATACTGGCTTCCAGTCTTGCCTCTTTTGACTCCCTTTGCAGTTCATTATGTGCCGCCTGCATATATCTTTTTGCTGCCCCTTTACTGCATCCCGGATTTTCATGAAATGCTGCAATGACGGCTGAAACTGCAAGTTTTGCACTTTCTCTTGTTATATCCTCATCAATTCCATCTGCAATACAATAACAGGCAAAATCTTCTAATTCCACAAAGGCAAAATAATCCTGATTTTTTATGTAGCTTCCCGGTTCTGATATAAATTTGGTTCGAAAAACAGAATTTTCTTTACGCATAGTTATCCTTTCCTTATCGACAATACAATAATGGTTGCATTATCTTTGCTTCTTACATCTTTATTATCTACTTCTGTAATAATTGCCTGGGCTGTTTTTTGGGCATTCCATCCTTTGGACAGTATTTTTTCCAGTTCAATCTGACTTAAAGTTTCAATTCCATCAGAATAAATAAGGATTTTATCCTTCTTCTTTAAGTAAATAGGACGATCGGATTCCTCTGCTTTTTGAAATCCATCGTATCCCACATAATTTACCAATCTCTTATCTACCGGCCCGCCCATAGCTTCTTCTCTGCCAATCACGCCGGCAAAATACTGGTCTTCCAGCCAGTTTTTCACATTTTCCTTTCGGTTTATAGGAATCAGTCTTCCCTTTCGAAATACGGCAATATTACTGTCCCCTACGGAAGTCCAATGCATGCGATTTCCTTCTACCACTACACCAACTACCGTAGTACCTCCTTTTGCTTCTCCAAATTCATCTCGGATTCTCTCATTGGAAAGTACCGCTGCTTTTTGGAAAAAGTAGCTAATGTTATTTAATACATCATTTTTTTGAAATTCATCTAAATAGGTATCCACAGTAATGCGACTTGCCAGATTTCCGTTGATATATCCTCCAATACCATCTGCCACCACTGCCAGTATGCAGTCTTCTTTTATAGAGGTTCCAAAAGAATCATCCTGCTTTTCTCTGGTTCCAATAATCTGGGCATTTCCTATATCCAAAGACACACCGGAAGTTACATTTGCTTTTGCGGTGATTTCCCTACTTTTTATGTACATACAGATTCCCAAAGTCATAAGAATACAGAAAAAAGAGATTACCACTGCCAACAGCACATAGGAACTATTCAATACTTCTGCTATCATTCCATATCCCCACCTTGCTTGTCTTCCCCATTCCATTCAAAATGCTCTCCACATAACGGAATAAAGATAAATTTAGACTGCCCGATTTCAATAACCGAAAAAGCATTTAATTCTACCGGAGTATACACTGCTTCTCCATTTAAGTAGGCAAGACCGGAAGAATCTCCCGGAAGCAGATAGGTATTACGGTTTTTGCTGTCATAAGTAATGGCTGCATGATTGATTCTGGATATGGTATTATCCCCTAAAATCTGGATGTGCATGTTGTCTGCTCTTCCAATAAAGTTTTTTCCTGCCCGGACTTTAAAGTCTTTTCCATACTGTGCCCCTTCAATGCACACAAGCCATCCCGTAACCGGATCTACGGTTTCGTCCACTCCGGAAATAGATAAGGTTTTATCCGGGTCATCAATCATAAGGCGTCTGTTATTTTTAAAATCCCTCCGCTCTAAATCTGTATTACAATAAGGACAGGTGTCCCCATATTTTCTGCTGCTGAACATATGTCCGTTTTTACATCTGTTTAAACTCATTTACAATTCTCCTTATCTTAACTGCAACATGGTACTTGCAATGTATATAATATCCCCTACACCAAGTTCTACAGTTCCCACCAGTTTCAAATCTAAAATGGCATTCCGGTTAATTTTCTTTACTCTGGTTCCATTTTTCGAATCTATATCATCAATGCACCAGCCATTGTCTGTGTAATTTAAAACTGCATGCTGTTTGGAAATCATTTGGGCAAAAGCAGAACAGCTTAAGTCAATGTCTACCGGATCTTTTTCTGTTCCCTTTCCAATCACCATTCCTGATTTACCTGTTAAACTCCATTCGGTCAGTGCAGTCCCTTCTTCGTTAATTAAAACAATGGACTGAATGTTTTGTTTTTCTCTTACAATTCTTGCGCTTTCATTTGTCATCGGCTTTGGAACAGTATCCTTTCTCGCTGCTGCTACCTGATGATAGTGCTCCATCTTCCCTTTCCCTGAAAGATTGGTAAGGATACTGTATACTGTCATACCGGTCAAACACAACACCGATATGCCTATTTTCATCCAAAGGCTCCATTCCTTTTGAGATAAAACTAATATCACAATGGCTCCTATCATTGCCCACATAATTCTTTCCAATACACCTAAAATTTTATCCTTCATAATTCTTTCCTTAACAACTCCTATCTTTCAGGTGTAAAGGAGAAAGACTGCTTTCCCCTCTACATCTATTTAATTAATTGCTGTATCCGCCATTAATTGTTACATCTTTTAATTTGTCTTTTTTCTGTCTGACTACCAGCTTAAAGGTACCAACACCTTCGGTATCTCCATAAACTTCATCATACTCTACTACAAAGGCATTCTTCAGTTCGTAGTTTCTAACTACCTGTCCTGCGGAAACCACATCCACTGTTACGGTGCGATAGCAATCTGCTTTTTCTGCCGGAACCATAGACCATAATGCTAAGTCTACCGTTTCTTCTGTTCCATCATCTAATATAGTAAGTACTTTACCTGTAATTGTCATGGTAACACCCATGTCTGTTGTCTTTGCGTTAGAATCCATTGGTGTATCTACTTCAAAATCCACTGTTTTTACAGTTTCTACTCCTAAACTGGTTCCTCCTACTTTTACGATAAATCCCATTCTTTATTCCTCCTATTCTGCTGCAAATCCGCCCTTATAGGCTACGTTGGTATTTAAATCTTTTTTCTGTCTGATTAAAAGGCTGAAGGTACCAACACCTGAAGTATCACCAAAGATTTCTTTGTAATCTACTACATAAGCGCAATCCATAGTAATTTCTCTTACTACTTTACTTCCGGATAATACTTCTACTACTACATTTCCGTAGCACTTTAAGTCTTCTGCTGGAACTAATGCCCATTTTGGCAATTTTAATGTGGCATCTGCTGCTGCACCGTTAATAGAAGCAAGGATTTTCCCCTTAATCAGCATACTCATTCCTAAATCTGTAGAACGAGCATTGCTGTCGTTTGGTGTATCTGTTATAAAAGTAACAGACTGAACCGCTTCTAATCCTAGTTCGATTGTTTCATTTGCTTCAATTTTTACTCTAAATCCCATCTCGGATCCTCCCTATAATATATTTAATTAACGAAGCTATGCTCCGGTAATTACGACTGTTTTCTTTTTGGGGTAACGTTTCCGTTCCCACTGCAGTGCTAGGCTTTGGCAGTGGAAGTGGCTTTGGTAACAGAAACCCTTAAGTTCTTTACATTTCCATTAAATCCTAACCGGATATCACAGGTATTGGTTCCTTCATCTACCACGCAATCCAGTTCATCGCCTTCCTGAATAATTGCATTGACAAACCTGCTGTCATTGTTCCATAAAGAACGCTGGCTCTGTGGATGGTTGCTAAAGAATTTCACCACATTTTCCTGTTTAAAGTCATTACTTACATAGCGCAAAATACGTTCTACATAAGTACTCATCATTGATTTATATAGAGAATCATAATTATCATCTACCATTGCCATGGTTCTGGCTTTGTAGACGGTAATATTTTTGATTTCTCTTCCCTGTATCTGGCTGTTTTCAGATGCAAATACAAAACCGAAGCCTTTGTTATTAATGGAATTCTTAATGGCATTGGTAAAGCCTGTAATTTCCTGTGACATAGTGGTGGTGGTCTTTAAAGAATGTTCTCCCGCTTCAATGTCATAACGGATACCCGGATATTTTGGAGTTACTTCCTTGTAGAAATCTCTTAAATATTCCGGACACTGGTAGGCTGCTACGATTCCTGCTGCAATATAAGCAGCTCCAATGTAAACCCCCTCAATCCAAAGCTTCATAATATCTTCTCTCGCCTTAGATAATTCCACGCCGCCATTTTCGTTGATTTCCATACGGTTATCCAATACCACACCGGATTTTTCCTTTGGTACAATGGTAAAGTTTGGAAGGGCACAAGAAACAAATTCGCTATAGTCCTTCTTTAACAACGGTCTGCTCTTTTCTACAAAGCTGTCAATTCCGGATGTTGCCACATAATTAAAAGTGGTGTTTTCTCCTGTCTGGAAATTAAAGAAAGTCTGGATTCTGTATTCTTTAATAGCATCCAATAAAGCTGTTAAAGATTCCATGGTATTGGCACCACTTTTTTCTACTTTGGCATTTCCTCTAAATCTTTGTCTTTTAATTTTTACACTGCTGGTAGCTTCCAGTTCCACTTCTGGTACAATGGCAAGCCATACAGTATTTTCGTAATCGTTTTTGGTATTTACGGTATTTAAGTAAGTCTGTAAACGGTTAACGTTCATGGAACTTACCATCATATCCAGTTTCACATTGGTAATTAACAGGCTTGGACGCATTTCTTTGTTTTTGGTGGTGTACTGTTCAAAGAACATACGGATTCCCAATAATTTTTCTACCAGTGGTTTTACTGTTTTTACAAAATCATCTTTTGCCTGCTTGTAAAATTCCAAATATGTATTGTAATTTTGAACTTCTAATGCCACATCTACTTCGTTATTGGTCACGGTAGATAATGGACAGAAGGTTCTTACCACCAGACTTTTCACATAATCTGATGGTTCTTCGTTTACTGCCTCATAATCTTCTTCAAAAGCTTCTATTAAGCCTGCATTTGTGCTATCTGCAAGGGCAATTAATTCGTTTTTCTTTTCCTTTGGAGCTTCTAATACCTTAAGTTCTCCATTTTCTCCCATAGACAATACCCCCAGTTTTAAAGGCTCATTGCTTTTGGAAGATGTGTTTTGCGAGAACAACAAACGAGTTTTAATATCTTCGATAGCCAGTGGAAGCATTGCCATAACATTGTTGTAATTCTGGCTTGCCTCTTCAAACTTGTAGTTTAATTTATCTCCAATATCCAGTTTCTTTGGGTCTTCATCCTCTAATTCTTCATATTTTTCATACAAGTAGTGAATTTCTTTACGAGCCTGCTTAATGTCATTCATAACCTTCTTTGGAGAAATCATGTCCAGAATGTTTTCAAATTTAAAATCTACATTCTTTAAGCCCTGAGCACGTTTGGTATCAATCAATGTAAATAACATATTTAAAAAGTCATTCTGATTGTTTAATGGAATTTCTGTTACAAACTCTGCCGGTATATTTTCCGGTTTCTCCAAAGTGTAAAGTACACTCTGGGTACCTGCATTAAAGAATGAGTATACTACTGGTTCAAATTTTTCTAAAAATTCGTCAAAGCTATGTACCAAAAGCTTGGAATTGATTTCCTGAATTTTGGCGTCATCCAGACTTTCTACTTCTTTTGCATCTCCTACTAACGTTAATAAATTCAGCTTTTCCGGATTAATTTCCTCAAAAAGCATGGTTCGGTTGGTTTGTGTAATAACCTCCATTGTTTCCTTCCTTTCTCTTTCTTTTCCTTTGATTCAAAATTTATAAATTATATAATTGGAAAAATATTTTTTCCATCTATAACTACTATTGTTTTTCCATAAGCTTTTCTAACAGCCACAAGGATTTTAACCGTTTTTCAGGCTCTAAGGTTACTGCTTTGTTAATCATATAGCTTATGGACTTTGGCACTTCTACCAAATCCTCTAACGGCTCCATTTCCTCCTGTTTCATCCTTTCATCTGCTCCCGGCATCTGTCTTCTGGATAACAGGTAATAAAGCAGGGCACCGATACTATAAACATCTGTTTCCTCCCCGGATGGCATTCGGGAATACAATTCCGGTGCAGAATAACCTCTGCTAACAAACACCAGTTCTGTGTTTTGTTTTTCCTTGTAACAGGCAGAGCCAAAGTCAATCAGTACAATACTTCCGCTTTTTCGGAAAATAATATTGGCAGGTTTAATGTCCCTGTGATAAATTCCGATTTTATGTATGGCACGAACAAGCTTTATAAGTCTGCTCACACATTCCCGAAATGGGAAATCCATTTCATTTTCTACTACTTCATCTAAGCTGGTGCCTTCAATAAATTCGGTTACCAAATAGATCGTTTCATTTTCCTGAAAATCATCCTGATACCTTAAAATGTATCCTTCTCTGGTTTCCTTTAAATCCTGCAGTTTTTTTACAATTTCACATTCCTGCATAAATGCCCGATATGCGTTTTTGTATGCCCGTTCATACCGTTTTCCTTTGCAAATTACTGTCTTCCCGTCCATATCCCTGTTGGCATAAAAATATGGACAAAATTCTTTCACTGCTACCCGCTCCTTTGTGAGCGTATCTGTTGCGAGATATAAAATACTGGTATGCCCCCAGTAATAAACCTGTTCAATCAGGTATCTGTCTTTTAGTTTACTTCCATTTTCCAATGCGATATCATATACATCTATTTCCATCTCCATGCTCCTTATAGTGTATATTTCAGTTCTAATTCTGAAGAGTTCTCAGCAAAGCTTACATATATGGTATCTCCAGTCGTAATTTTAACCGGAGTATTTTTCGGAATATTATCATCTCCCAGAAATACGCCGCCTTCCATACAGTGCACCAGTAAAATCTTATGATTTTTTTCAGGATAGAAACAAAGTCTGTCAATTTCCGGTAAATCTTCTTGAAAGTTCGCACCTGCAAATAATTCCTTTAAGGTGACGCCTTCTTCAGGATATTCTGCTAATTGCCATTCCAGATAAATAGATTCGTTCTTGCTCTTTAAATCAATAAACTGACCTGTGAGTTTGCCCTGAAATTGCGGGTACTCTTTTCTTCTTTCTTTTCCAAAAAACAAGTAAACAATTAACAGGCACCCCCCAAGGGTAAAAATTCCAATCCCTGCAACCATGCTCCAAATTACTGTTTCTATCATTCCTGTATCCTTTTCCATAGGCACAGGTGTAGCCGTAACCGGCTGTTTTGTTGGTACTTTGGTTGGGACAGGTGTAACCGTTGGTGCTTTGGTTGGCTCACTTCCTTTTACTTCAATTACATTTATAATCACCTTTTCTCCGGGAGTTCCATTTAACTGAAAGGATAAGCCATTTTCCTCTGGATTCTCACACTTGATAATTGCATACTTTTGAGAGTGCAATACCTGACTTTCCTCCAACCCTGTCTGAATTTCATGGATGCTTCCTGTGGACAGAACACTGATATATGCCTTTTTCACATACTTATATTGAAATTCAATTTCTACTGTCTGATTTTCTCCGGTAGTTTCCATTACTTTGGTGGTTTTGCTTTCTCCATTTTTGTATGTGAAAATCATTGGCTGAATTATTTGATTTAACTGAAGTGGACTTGCCGCAATCTGGGTAGTACCTCCCGTATTTGCCGAGATGACTGTAAGATAATCGCCATCCTCTAAATATTCACTGGCGAATCCAATGGTATGAATCTGAATCTTTTCTTCTTTTGCCAGCTCTACTGCTGCTTGTAAATCTGCTTCCGACTGCTCTAAGGTTCTTCCGGAAGTGCTGTGTTCCAAATCTGTTTTTCCATCGGATAGCAATATGACCATGCCATTGTTTTTTTCTTTCTGTCCTGCAAGCATTTCCACTGCCTGCCCAAGTCCCAGACCGATGTCGGTTTCCCCTTTGTATTCAATGGCATCTATATTTTCTTTTAATCTATTTCTTTCTTCTTCTGTTTTCATCCCCGTCAGCTCATAACAGTAAGCAATGGTATCATTGTAAGCAACCAGTCCTACCCGGTCTGTTTCATCACATAAATCAATTACCATTTTTATGGTTTCGATGGCGGTACGATTCTCATCCGTATTTTTCATAGAACCGCTAATATCCAGTGCAAATACAATGTCACACGCTTTTTCTTCCTTTGCTGCCTTTGAAAAAACAGGAATGCAGCTTCCAAAAAGCAACAGGAATATTCCTGTCAGAACAAACCATTTGTTATATTTTTTCATTCTTACACCAAGTCCTTTTTCCTCTTATTACTTTGGTCGAAAACCAAAAAAGTTTGTAAATGTATTACTTACATCCGAAAAATCCATTTGGGACTTTCCTTTGGAAGTGGTTGACTTCCTCGATTCTTTTTGTCCGGTTTTTGCAAATCCCTTTTGGGAAGTATAAGAAGCCCCCCTTAATTCTTCATCTAATTTTTTTCTCTTTTGCTCATCGCTTAATATTTCATAAGCTTCATTAATTTCCCTGAATTTTTCTTCTGCTTCCTGATTACCCGGGTTTACATCCGGGTGGTATTTTTTTGCTAGTGCCCGAAATGCCTTTCTAATTTCCTTTTCCTCTGACCTTTGGGAAACACCCAAAATCAGATATGGATTTTTCTTATTCATGTTTTCTCAAGCCTTTCTTATTCTGTTAACAATTCTGTTGCTTCTTCCTCATGGACATAGATTTCATCTTTGGTAATCCGAAATCCTACATGCTCCTGTTTTACAGGAATGGAAGGAAATTCTTCCAACAGCTTTGTTTCATCTTCGATTTCTGCATCCATAAGCTTTTCTGTTCTATTTAATGGTTCTGTAGCTCCTATCAATTCTTCAATGGCTTTCTTCGCCGTTTTTCCTGTTAATTCTCCAATGATTCTTCGCATGTCCAGCTTCCAAAACAATATTATGCTGCACGCAAGCATCACTGCTGCAATACTGAAACTAATATAAGAAACCGTTTCATAAATTCCTATATTCATACCATTTCTCCTAGTCTTCATACACAAGTTCCACAGATTTTACTGCTTCTTTATACCGTGTCTGAATATACTCTTTTATTTCTATGGTTTTTTCGGTATCTGCCGGTATGTTTTTTGTAGATTTTATTACCGTTTCCAGACACTCAAGGAGTTCCTCTTTAGAAATCCCATCTGCTTTTAGCTTTCTTCCATAATTTTCAATGGAATTCAGCACTAATTTATTTAATTCTAATGTGACAATATCACTTTCCTGCTCACCCATTTCTTCCAGCAGCTTTTTCAGATTTTCAAAATATGGTTTATATTTTCCCTTATCTGAAGCTTCTTCCATATCCAGCATAATATCTCTGTGAAACACGCCAATCTGGTAATATACTTCTGCCATTTTGTAATAGGTGAACTCTCTTTCTGAAACGTTTATAACATCTTCAAACCACTTTATGGAATATTTCATTCTGGTAATCTGATTATTCTCTTCCTGCCCTTCGTTTCCATATTGGTAGTAGTACCAATATAATTTTCCCACTTCAAAAGCGAGATAAGGATACTCCTGCTGTTCCTTTAACATCGAGAGATTTTCATTTATTTTTCTAACTAAAACTTCCTGTTCCTCTATCGTGAAAACTGTATCCTCTTTATATAACTCCACCAGTGCATAATATCCTCTAAAATCCTCTGGTTTTACATCAATCGCATTTTGATAGTACGCTTCCGCCTCCTGCTTGTTAATACTACTTTTCCCTTCTTCCAACAACACCTCGTAATTTTCATTCTCTGCTTTTATTTTTAGCACCTGACTAGTAACTCCTGTAATGCATGAAAGTGCGGTAAGGGAAGCACTCACCAAAAAGACTGCAAGCTTTTTCTTTAAACAGAAACGATATGCATCATCTTCCTTGTCATAATTTTCCAATGCATACATAAGTTCCGCACAAGACTGATAACGATCTTTTGGATTTAACTGGGTACATTTTGTAATTATCTTTTCCAGCCCGGCAGACAGCGATGAATTCCAATAGCGAATAGGATATATCTCATAGGGAGGCTCACATGGATTTTTTCCGGTAAGCAAATGATACAGAGTAACTCCCAGACAATAAATATCTGTTCTGGCATCCGTCTGTCCTTTCCCATTAAACTGCTCCGGGGCAGCGTATCCTTTGGTTCCAAGACTGACTGTATCTTGCAGTTGTTCCTCTTTATATTCTCTGGCAATTCCAAAATCAATAAGTTTAATGTTTCCATCCGGGCTTAACATTACATTTCCCGGTTTCATATCTCGATAAATAATTGCTGGGGTTCTGGTGTGAAGATAGTGAAGTACTCCACAAAGCTGTTTTGCCCAGTCTATAATCAGTTCCTGACTTTGTACTCCATATTCCTTTAGAATGGTATTTAAGGTTTTTCCTTTGATATAATCCATGATGATATATATTGTTTCTTTTGTCTGAATAATATCTACAATTCTTGGCAAAGATGGATGATCTAATTTTTTCATCAAATTTGCCTCTGCAATAAGACCTTGCACCTGTACTTCATTATTTTCATCTTTTTTACGTATTTCTTTTACCGCCCACTGTTTATTCAGACGCTTGTCTATCGCCAGGTATACTTTGGACATGCCTCCTTTTCCTATCAGCTTTAATATTTCGTATTTTCCATCGATTACAGAACCTATCGCTGCCATGTTTTGCCCCTTCAGTTATCTTTCACTGTTTTAATCACAATTGACGTAATGTTATCTTTTTCGTTTCGCTTTTTGTTCCACGCAGTTAATTTTTTTAACTGTTCTTCCATCACATCTTCACTTATCAAATGCTCTGGATTCAAATTTGCCCAAAATTCTTTTTCGCTTACTTTATGACGAAAACCATCGGTACAAAGCAAATACACTTCCTCTTCCTGAATTCTCCTTACCGTATAATCCGGTACCACATGTTCTAACACGCCTATACACTGCAACAGCATATTTCGGTTTGGATGATTTCTGGCTTCTTCTTCTGTTATTCTTTTATGTTTCAATTCTCTTGCAATCCAAGTATGGTCTTTGGTAAGTAACTGCGCCTCTTCTTTAATTCTGTAAATTCTGCTGTCACCCACATGGCAAATTAGCATCATATATTCATCGATAATCAGCATCGCCGTTAAGGTGGTTCCAATCCGGATGTTTTCTTTTTCTCCATACTGTAAAATCTTTTTATTCTGTTCCTCCACAATAAGCGCCCAGTCATTTTTCACCTGCTCAATTTTAAAATTTTTCATATATTGAGGAAGTTTCGATTCAAACCACTTATGAAATGCTGTAGTTACACTGGTACTTGCAAGTTCTCCTTTTTCAAGTCCACCCATACCATCACAAATCACTGCCATTAAAATATTTCCAATGGGAGTTGTTGCACTTTTTATGCAATAACTGTCTTGATTTACTTTTTTAGAAATGCCAATATCGGAACATGCTGCAGTATTAAATTTCATGATATTTCCTTCCTTTATAAGTGAAATGTAAATTCTTCATTAGAAATTTTAATTCTGGTACCATTATGAATTTCCACAAACTCTTCCGGCCGAATTTCCTTTCCTTCCACATAAGTTTTATTAGTAGAACCCTTATCACAAATAAAATAATGACGTCCTCTTTTGATAATTTCTGCATGCTTTCTGCTGACTGTGGTATTTCCATAAATCACATAGTCCACACTGCCTGCATCTTTCCCGATTGCAAATACTTCCTTATTTAATGGGATTTCTTCGCCACTGTTTTCCCTTATTAGATAAGAAGTTCTCAATACTTCTTCTCTCGGTTTTTGTACATTTCCAAACCCCGCCTGCAAATTCTCTGCTATGGTAACCGGTCTTTGACTTTCCCAAAAACTTCCATCTAAAATCCCAGTATCTCCTGCATTGTCTTCTTCCTGTTCATACAACACATATTCTGCTTCATCCGCAAGGGCTATGGCTTCATAATCAATGTTTTCCGGCTCCGTCATTTTTATCACAGGACTTTGTATCAATCCAAACATCACCTGTTCAAACTGTTCCAATTCAAACGTATCTTTTTTGTTATTATTTAACTGATTAATATAAACTGCCAGATAATCATGATTTAGATTCTCTGCAAACTCTGCTTCAAATAAAGCTCTTTGAAACAGTTCAAATACTTGTTCTTTTTGAAAGCTATTTATTTTACAAATTCCTATCATTTGTATTATGATGCCAACAAAATTACTCTTTCCGATTCCATTTTTTAGTCCTGTCATCAACGCATTTATTTGTCTTTTTATCTCTATATCCTTCATAATTTCACTCCTAATTTCTTTTGGTATGCGCTTTTAATGTATACTATAATCCAAATCAAAAAGATATTAGGTTTTGTTGATACTTTTCATTGAACCATTTTGGTTAAAGTCGAAAAGTGTTGGAATTTGTTTGTTTTTGTTACTTATTTATTCTACAGAAAACCATTCTTACTCTTTAGAAAAACCTTTAAAAACAAAAAATAGGCTTCGCCTATTCAACTCCCCTACCCCTCAATCTTTGAGGGGTTTCTTTTTATCCCATTTTCATGCATAATAGTATTATGAATATCTTACAAAAAATTTTTACTGACTATTATGAAGAAATTAAAT
>JAFQUB010000052.1 GCA_017408735.1 Lachnospiraceae bacterium | reverse complement strand
ATTCATAGCATGAGCCTCCGGTTTGTAATTGTTTCTAGCAACTCAATTATACCAAAACCTTCGGTTTCATGCTATTTTTATGCCAGTTATTATTGAATTTTCAAGGTGCATAGGCACATTTTAATGTGCGAAGTTTGAGTAGATGATTTTAAGACCATTAATGACACCAAGGGACATGCCTTTGGAGATATTGTAATATCTTCCATTGGACGAGGTCTGGGGTCAGAATTTCGTGCTACAGATATTATCGGAAGAATTGGTGGAGATGAGTTTTTGGTATTTTTAAAGAACATTCCAAACCATGAAATTGAAGTGAAGGAAGCTGAAAGACTGGTTAAATTCTTTCGTGAGCTGCGTCCGGGAGAATATGTAAAAACACAGGTTACGGCAAGTATTGGCGGTGCTGTGTATCCGGATGATGCCAAAGATTTTGAAACGCTTTATAAAGCAGCGGATGAAGCGGCCTACAGAACAAAGAAAAGTGGAAAGGACGGATACTCCTTCTACAGTGAACAGGAACTCGACAGGATCTAAAGAAATTCTAAAATGATGAAAAAATTATAAACCAGATTCCGTCAATATGTATACAAACCCTCGTTTTTCTTCGGCAGAATGACGAGGGTTTAACATTGTTACCAAAGCATTTTGAAAATCTTTGTGGAATTGTGGTATTTTCGAAAATCAAAGAATGGTATATACTAGAGAAAGCTTAAAAAGTACAAAATAATATTAGGAGGAAAAATTAATGGCAAGTTTATCATTAAAAAACGTATGTAAAGTATATCCAAACGGATTTGAAGCAGTAAAAGATTTCAACCTTGAAATTGAAGATAAGGAATTCATCATCTTTGTAGGACCATCAGGATGTGGTAAGTCTACAACACTTCGTATGATCGCTGGTTTGGAAGACATCAGCTCAGGTGAATTAAAGATTGGTGACAGAGTAGTAAACGATGTAGAACCTAAGGACAGAGATATCGCCATGGTATTCCAGAACTATGCGTTATATCCACATATGACAGTATATGATAACATGGCTTTTGGTTTGAAATTAAGAAAAGTACCAAAAGATGAAATTGATAAAATGGTAAAAGAAGCAGCTAAGATTCTTGACCTTGAAAAATTATTAGACCGTAAGCCAAAGGCTTTATCCGGTGGTCAGAGACAGCGTGTTGCTATGGGACGTGCTATCGTTCGTAATCCTAAGGTATTCCTTATGGATGAACCTTTATCAAACCTTGATGCAAAATTAAGAGTACAGATGCGTATCGAAATCGCAAAAACACATCAGAGATTAGGAAGTACAATCATCTACGTAACACATGACCAGACAGAAGCTATGACACTTGGTACAAGAATCGTAGTTATGAAAGACGGTATTATTCAGCAGGTAGATACACCACAGAACCTTTACGAAAGACCAGTGAACCTTTTCGTAGCAGGATTCATGGGAAGCCCACAGATGAACTTCTTAGATGCTAAATGTATCGTAGACGGTAGCAAGGTTACATTACAGACAGCAGGATATAATATCGAACTTCCACCTACAAAAGCAAAAGCATTAATCGATGGTGGATATGCAAACAAAACTGTAGTTCTTGGTATTCGTCCGGAAGATGTATATGATTCACAGGTTATGATTGAAACACATCCAAACGCTGTAATCGAATCTACAATCAAAGTATACGAATTATTAGGTGCAGAAGTTTACCTTTACTTCGACTTAGCTGAATTCCCAATGACAGCAAGAGTTGATCCTCGTACAACTGTAAGAACAGGTGACAAGGTTAAATTTGCTCTTGATGTTGAAAAGAT
Source organism: Lachnospiraceae bacterium (assembly GCA_017408735.1). Lineage (GTDB taxonomy): Bacteria > Bacillota > Clostridia > Lachnospirales > Lachnospiraceae > RUG11237. The sequence goes on along the minus strand of JAFQUB010000052.1, from coordinate 9,663 downwards.
TCACGTATTTGATAAAGAAACAGAAAAGACAATTACAAACTAGTCTTATTTTAAAAATATTGAAAAACCACACTCCGCAAAGAGTGTGGTTTTTTGAGGTTCTAAGCCCATTTACAAACATTTAACATAAGCAATTCCAAAAGTAAAAACGCGTATTATTTACGCGTTTTTTTTGTTAAGTTCAAGTTAAAAACACAATTCTTAAACTTCCCTTTACATACACTTAACTTGTCCTTTGAAAGTCATGGTGGATATAATAAAACTGTTTCTTAGAGAATTGAAAACAAACATTCACAAGAATGTAAATAAGGAGAAAAGAAGGATATGTTAAAGTTAGAAAATGTGAAGAAAACTTATGATGGAAAAGATATCCTTAAGGACATTAATCTGGAAATAGGAAATGGAGAAATCGTTTCTATTTTAGGGCCATCAGGATGTGGAAAAACCACATTATTAAATCTGATTTTGGGGATAACAGAAATCGATTCAGGAAAAATTTGCTTTGATGGAACGGATATCACAGAAGTTCCAATGGAAAAAAGAGGATTCAATATCGTGTTTCAGGATTATGCATTGTTTCCTAATTTAAACGTCTATCAGAATATTACATACGGACTTAGAAATAAACCGGACATTTCTACAAAAGAAGAAGTGGAAGATTTGATTTCTCTCTTAGGTCTGGAAGAACATTTGGAAAAGAAAGTGGAACAGCTTTCCGGTGGTCAGAAGCAGAGAGTTGCCTTGGCAAGAACCATGGTAATGAAACCTAAGATTTTGCTGTTGGATGAACCGCTAAGTGCGTTGGATGGTGTGATTAAAGAATCCATCAAAGACAGAATAAAGACAATTGCAAAAGAGTATCATCTGACGACAATTATTGTTACCCATGACCCGGAAGAAGCACTTACTTTATCTGATAGAGTAATGATATTAAATGAAGGCGGTATTTCCCAGTTTGCGAAACCGGAAGAAATTATTCAGAATCCAAAAAATAACTTTATTAAGAAGTTTATTTTAAACCAGCTGGAAATCAAGAGAAATAACATTTATGCGTTGTTTCAGTCAGAATTAAAAGAACAGGTATCCTGAGAGGTTTAAGTTATGCATAAGAGAAAATATAAAGAAATTAAATTGATTTTTATTGTAATAACTATATTTTTCCTGGCATTTTTGATAGTACCGGTTCTTGGATTGTTGGTGAAATCATTTCTTGTAGAAGGAAGCGCCGGACTGTCCCTTGACAATTATATAGAAGTATTAAGGAGCAAAGGATTTGGTAAGGCAGTGGCAAACAGCTTACTGATTTCATCCTGTTCGGCGTTGTTAACTACAGCCATTGCATTCTTTCTGGCATACACCATACATTGCACAAATATATCGGAAAAATACAAAAGCCTGATAGAAAAAATAGCAGTACTTCCCATGCTGCTACCTACCATTACCTATGGATTTGCAATTATTTATTCCTTCGGAAAACAGGGGCTGATTACAAAACTGGTGGGAAAACAGTTGTTTGAAATATACGGATTTTCCGGAATGCTGGTAGGATATGTAATTTATACACTGCCGGTATCCTTTGTGTTAATTCATAATACCATGGGATATATTGATAAAAAGTTTATGGTAGTGTCACGTTTGATGGGGGATTCTCCACAGCAAATGTTTTGGATGACCATTATCAGACCGTTATTAGGAACTCTGGCGGCATCTTTTATACAGACATTTTTCCTGTGTTTTACAGATTTCGGTATTCCGGCATCCGTAGGCGGAAAATTCGAAGTGGTTGCCAGCGTGTTATACACCCGGATGCTTGGGAGTGTACCGGACTTTGGGAAAGGTGCAGTTGTGGCATTGGTTATGCTGGTTCCTTCCATTATAAGTATTACCATATTGAATATACTGGAAAAATACAATGTAAGATACAACAAAATCTCTGTTGTTGAATTAAAGAAAAGCAAGGTGCGAGATGGAATTTGCGGAATGGTAAGTCTTGTGATGTTAATCAGTGTATTATCTGTATTTGCGGTAATTTTCGTAGTGCCTTTTATAGGCGACTGGCCATATGATATGAGATTTACATTAGAACATGTAAAAGGCGTTATGGAAGATGAACGGTTAATTGGTGTTTATGGAAATTCTCTTATGGTGGCATTTATTACCGCGTTGTTAGGAACGGTGGTGGCTTATGGTGCAGCTTTGATTACGGCAAGAAGCAAGGTTTCAGACAAAATAAAAGGTGTGATTGAAAGTATTGCATTGATTACAAATACCATACCGGGAATGGTAATAGGTCTGGCCTATTTATTTTCCTTCTCAGGAACATCACTACAAAACACCTTTGCAATTATTATTATTTGTAATGTCATTCATTTCTTTTCCGCGCCATATTTGATGATGAAAAATTCATTGTCGAAAATGAATTCCTCTTGGGAAACTACGGCAATTCTGATGGGTGACAGCTGGACAAAAACAATTCTTCGTATTGTCACACCAAATGCCATGTCCACATTGTTAGAAGTGTTTAGTTATTACTTCGTAAATTCCATGGTAACTATCAGTGCGGTAATCTTTATTGCCGGAGCAAAGACCATGGTAATTACCACAAAGATTAAAGAACTTCAGTATTTTAATGAATATAATGAAATCTTTGTATTATCAATTTTAATTTTAGTTACTAATGCAGCAGCGAAGTTTATCTTTCAGAAGCTTGCAAATAAGAAAAATGAAAACAACAAGAAAAAGGAGAAAAGAATTATGATGAAAAAAATAGGGATGAAAAAGGTTGCCTCTTTTGTTATGGCAGCAATATTAGGAGTTTCTGTACTTGGTACAACAGGATGTGGTGCCAACACCGGAACTGAGGAAGTTGTAATCTATTCAAACGCAGATGATGAGGCTGTAGAAGCAATGAAAGCAGCTTTAGACAACAACGGTTTTGAAGGCCAGTATATTTTCCAGACCTTTGGAACCTCTGAATTAGGTGGAAAGCTGTTGGCAGAAGGTACAAATCTGGAAGCAGACTTAGTTACTATGAGTACATTCTATGTTGACAGTGCTCAGGAAAAAAATCAGATGTTTAAAGAGCTTACCTTTGATGTGAATACTTTAGATGAATTTCCAAATTACTGTGCACCAATTACAGCACAGGAAGGAACCATTATTGTAAATACAGAACTGATGGCTGAAAACAATCTTCCAATGCCTGCTTCTTTAAAGGATTTAGCAGATCCTGTATATGAAGGATTTATTTCTGTAACAGATGTTTCTTCTTCCTCAACAGCATGGCTTTTAATTCAGGGATTAGTTTCTGAATACGGCGAAGATGGAGCAAAAGAAGTGTTAACTGCTATTTACAAAAATACAGGTGCTCACATTGAATCTTCCGGTTCTGCACCATTAAAGAAAGTCCGCGCAGGAGAAGTGGCAATCGGATTTGGACTTCGTCAGCAGGCAGTGGCCGACAAAGCAGAAGGACTTCCAATCGACTTTGTGGACCCGGCAGAAGGAAACTTCAGTCTTACAGAATCAGTGGCAGTGGTTGACAAGGGAGATAAAACAAACGAAAAAGCTATGGAAATGGCAAAATGTATTATTGAAAATGGTAGAGCAGATTTACAGTCATATTATCCACTGGCTTTATATGAAGGAGAAGAAACAAATAAAGAAAACATGTCAGCAAATTCAAAGGTATTTTCTGAAGCCCTCACTGTAGAATTATTAGAACAGCATCAGAAGTTATCAGAAGAATGTAAATAAGAAGATAGAAACCAGTAGAAAAGAGGATATAACATGATTCAATATAAATTATTAACACCGGGACCACTTACAACAACAGATACTGTAAAACAGCAGATGATGGTAGACCACTGTACATGGGATGATGATTACAAACAGATTACACAGGAAATCAGAAAAGAACTTTTAAAACTGGCTCATGTGTCAGAAGAAGAATATACCGTTATTTTAATGCAGGGAAGCGGAACATTCGGAGTAGAATCTGTACTTACCAGTGTGGTAGGAACAGAGGACAAGCTTTTGATTGCTGCCAATGGTGCCTATGGAGAACGTATGGGAGATATTGCGAAACATGCAGGTCTGCGGTTTGAAACAACTAACCAGCATTACAGTGAAATTATTGATGCGAAAAAAATAGAAGAAATTTTAAAACAGGATACCGGGGTTACTCATGTATCCATGGTACATAGCGAAACTACCTCCGGTATTTTAAATGATATCGAAGCAGTTGGAAAAGTGGTAAAAGCACAGAACAGAGTATTTGTTGTGGATGCCATGAGCAGCTTTGGTGGAGTGGACATTCCAATGAAAGACTGGGGAATCGATTTTTTAATCAGCAGTGCCAATAAATGTATTCAGGGCGTGCCGGGATTCTCCTATATTATTGCAAGAAAAGATTTGTTAATTGCCAGTGCAGGAAAAGCAAGAAGTCTTTCTTTAGATTTGTATGAACAGTGGAAAACCATGGAAGTGGATGGAAAGTGGCGTTTTACTTCCCCAACCCATGTAGTGCTTGCTTTCTATCAGGCAATGAAGGAATTAAAAGAAGAAGGTGGAATCCGGGCAAGAAGCAGAAGATATAGAGAAAACAATGAGCTTCTGATTGAAAAAATGGGCCAATTGGGAATGAAACCATACATTGATGGCGCTTACCAGGGACCAATCATCACTACGTTCTTCTATCCGGAAAACTGTCATTTTAAGTTTGAAGAAATGTATCATTACATTAAAGAAAGAGGATATGCCATTTATCCTGGGAAAGTAACAGAGGCAGAAACTTTCCGTGTAGGTAATATCGGTGAAATCTATAAAGAAGATATTTTGAAATTAAGTGAAATAATGAAAGCGTTTTTGGAGGAATACAATCATGAGTAAATGGGATGCAGTGATTTTTGACTGGGCAGGAACAACCGTAGATTTTGGAAGCTTTGCACCGGTGCAGGCCTTTGTGGAAGTGTTTAAGGAATATGGCATAGAGCCTACTATGGAAGAAGTAAGAGAGCCTATGGGAATGTTGAAAATTGATCATATCCGTACCATGTTAAATATGCCAAGAATTAAAGAATGCTGGGTGGAAAAATATCAGAAAGAACCGGCGGACGAAGACGCACAGAAGTTATTTTCCATATTTGAAGAAAAACTGTTAAGCATTTTACATCTCTATGCAGAACCAAAGAAAGAAACAGTGGCAGCGGTAAAGAAATTAAGAGAACATGGAATTAAAATCGGTTCCACCACAGGATATACTGATAAAATGATGGATATTGTTGTGCCATTGGCAAAAGAAAAAGGTTATGCTCCGGATGTGTGGTTTAGTCCGGATTCCACAAACAATGTGGGAAGACCATATCCATACATGATTTTTGAAAACATGAAAGCATTAAACCTTATGGATGTAAGCAAAATTATCAAAGCGGGCGATACCGTTTCTGATATTAAAGAAGGAAAAAATGCAGGCGTGTTCTCCGTGGGGATTATTGTGGGAAGTTCAGAAATGGGACTGACAGAGGAGGAATATCAGGCACTCTCTAAAGAAGAACAGGCAAAGAAATGCGCGGAAACCGCGGAAAAGTTCAAAAGGGCAGGAGCAGATGAAGTTTTTCTTACATTGGCAGAGTTAGCGGACTTTGTAATAGTGTAAATGTAGTATAAAATCGCTTGCTTTTATCACGTGATTGGTTTAGAATTAAACAATGTAGGCTAAAAATTGATAAATAAAGGAGTGAATCTCGTGATAGCAAACCAGATTATACAGACAAGTATTGATGAACTTCGGGGAATTACAAAAATTGATTTATGTGTAATGGATTTAGATGGGGTAGTTCTTGCAACAACATACGACGTAGATGAAATTCAGCCAACCGAAGTGCAGGCTTTTGCTGAATCAGCAGCAGATAGTCAGGTCATAAGGGGGTATCACTTTTTTAAGGTATATGATGACAGACAGTTAGAAAACGTGCTGGTGGCAAAGGGTGACAGTGAAGATGCTTACATGATTGGAAAAGTCGCTGTGTGCCAGATACAGAATTTGATTATCGCATACAAAGAAAGATTCGATAAGAACAATTTTATTCAGAATCTGATTCTTGATAATCTCTTGTTGGTGGATATTTACAACAGAGCGAAAAAACTGCACATTCCTGTAGAAGCGAAGCGCGTGGTATATATAATAGAAACAAAAACAGAAAAAGACAATGGTGCAATGGAAACCGTAAAAAGTCTTTTCTCCAACCGCAGTGGTGATTTTGTTACAGCAGTAGATGAAAAGAACATTATTTTGGTAAAAGAGTTAAAAGACAATGAGAGTAGCCAGGAATTATACAATATTGCCAGTACTTTAGTGGATATGCTTAATTCGGAAGCTATGACACAGGTTCGTGTTGCATACGGAACGGTAGTAGGAGAAATTAAAGAGATTTCCAAATCCTACAAGGAAGCAAAAATGGCTTTGGATGTGGGTAAAATTTTCTACACAGAAAAAACAGTGGTAGGATACAGTTCTTTAGGAATCGGACGTCTGATTTACCAGTTGCCAATGTCTTTGTGTGAAATGTTTATGAATGAAGTATTCCAGGATGCCATGCCGGATACTTTTGATGAAGAAACATTGATTACCATAAACAAATTTTTCGAGAACAATCTGAATGTTTCCGAAACATCCAGACAGTTGTTTGTGCATAGAAATACATTAGTATATCGTTTGGAAAAATTACAAAAGAGTACAGGATTGGATATTCGTGTGTTTGATGATGCATTGACATTTAAAATTGCATTGATGGTAGTAAACTACATGAAATATATGAAATCTCTTGATTATTAATGGGGGAATACTATGATTCGTACAGTAAAAACAGAAGAAATTACAAAAACAATCAAAGAAATGTGTATTGAGGCAAATCACTATTTGTCAAAAGATATGGACAAAGCCATGAAAGATGCTGTGAAAAAAGAAGAATCTCCTTTGGGAAAACAGATTTTGAATCAGCTTCAGGAAAATTTGCAGATTGCAGGGGATGATACAATTCCAATTTGTCAGGATACAGGTATGGCAGTTATTTTTGTGGAAGTAGGGCAGGATGTGCATGTAGAAGGCGGGGATTTGGAAGCGGCAATCAATGAAGGTGTCCGTCAGGGCTATGTAGAAGGATTCCTTCGTAAGTCTGTAGTTTCCGACCCGATTATCCGCGAAAATACGAAAGATAACACACCGGCTATCATTCACTACAGCATTGTCAGTGGTGATAAAATCAAGATTACAGTGGCACCGAAAGGCTTTGGAAGTGAAAATATGAGTCGTGTATTTATGTTAAAACCGGCAGATGGAATCGAAGGTGTAAAAAATGCCATTCTTACAGCAGTAAAAGATGCCGGTCCAAATGCCTGTCCTCCTATGGTGGTAGGCGTCGGTGTGGGTGGAACTTTTGAAAAATGTGCGATTATGGCAAAACATGCGTTAACCAGAAATATGGAAGAACGTTCACCTATTCCTTATGTAAAAGAACTGGAAGAAGAAATGTTGGAAAAAATTAATAACCTTGGTATCGGACCGGGTGGTTTGGGTGGAAGAATGACAGCCCTTGCAGTAAATATTGAAACATATCCGACGCATATTGCAGGTCTTCCGGTAGGAATTAATATTTGCTGCCATGTTAACCGTCATATTGTAAGAACTATATAGGAGGCGTGCTATGGATAAATATATAAATGCTCCTTTTTCCAGTGAAGATGTAAAAGATTTAAAATCCGGTGATTATGTTTATATTACTGGAACCATATACACGGCAAGAGATGCTGCGCACAAACGTATGTACGAAGCTTTAGAACAAGGCGAAAAGCTTCCTTTAGATATGGAAAATAATGTGATTTACTATATGGGACCATCTCCGGCAAGAGAAGGCAGACCAATTGGCTCAGCAGGCCCTACTACAGCCAGTAGAATGGACAAATATGCGCCGTCTTTGCTTGATTTAGGCTTAAAGGGTATGATTGGAAAGGGAAAACGTTCCCAGGCGGTTTCGGATGCAATCGTACGCAATCAAGCGGTATATTTTGCAGCGGTTGGAGGTGCAGGAGCACTTCTCTCCAAATGTATCAAAAAATCCGAAGTAATTGCATATGATGATTTGGGAACAGAAGCAATTCGCAAACTGGAAGTGGAGAATTTCCCGGTAATTGTAGTAATCGATTCTCAAGGTAACAATTTATATGAAACAGCTATTCAGGATTATCAAAGGTAAAATAGTATGAAAAGACTTGTAATTATATTTTTAAAGAACTTTCTTGTTCTTCCTTACTATTTTTTTAAGTTGTTATATGTAAGTACCTCCAAAAGTTATGCGAAAAAGTATAACGAGGAGGAAGTGTTTGCATTTATCAAACAAATAACTAAAAGAGCCAACTGGGGTGGAAAAGTAACCGTAGATGTCCATGGACTGGAAAATCTCCCGGATAAAAACGGTTATGTAATGTTTCCCAACCATCAGGGGCTGTATGATGTGCTGACCATGTTGGAAGTTCATCCTCACCCGTTTACAGTGGTTATGAAAAAAGAATTAATGCAGATTCCGTTGCTGAAAAACATTTTCCTGGCACTGCGGGCTTTGGAAATGGACAGAGAAGATGTCCGACAGTCAATGCAGGTTATTTTAGAAATGACAAAACAGGTAAAAGAAGGAAGAAACTTTGTGATTTTTGCAGAGGGAACCCGCTCTAAAAACGGAAATAAGCTGTTAGAATTTAAAGGCGGAAGTTTTAAGGGGGCTGTAAAAGCTAAGTGCCCCATTGTTCCGGTGGCGTTGCTGGATTCTTACAAAGTATTCGATACCCACTCCATAGAACCGGTGACTGTGCATCTCCACTATTTAAAACCTTTGTATTATGAAGATTATAAGGATATGAAGACGGTGGAAATAGCTCAGTATGTAAAAGAACAGATAGAGAAAAAAATAGCAGAAGTAGAGGGGAATTAACCTCTGCTTCTGCTATTTTAATTACTGCTGTGTAACTTGTATTTATAAAAAGTATAAAATTTGTAGTAAAGGATATAATATAGAAGAAAGTGGAGAGATAATTTTGTCTGCAAAAAAGGATAAATAGAAATGCAAAAAAAGTGAGGCGAAATGTAAAAAAACAATTGACAAATAATTGGTGATTTGCTATACTAATTCTTGCGTGTGAAACGTAAAATTAAATACGGATTGTAAAATTCGGATAAGGAGAAATACTCAAGAGGCCGAAGAGGCGCCCCTGCTAAGGGTGTAGGTCGTTCACGCGGCGCGAGGGTTCAAATCCCTCTTTCTCCGTTTGGAAGCGGTAAACGCTTCCATTTTTTTCGGAATGAAAAGCAAGTTGAAAAATGTAAAAAAACTTTGAAAAACTTGTTGACAGACTGAAAAAGATATGGTATATTAATATTCGCCGCTGAGAAAACGGCGGCAAAAAACCTTGAATCTACAAGGGTTTCCAGTGTTGACACCAAGTGCTCCTGAGAAAAACCTTGAAAAAAGATTTAAAGAAAAATAAAAAAAGTTGTTGACAAACCTCCTTGAAAGTGATAAGATATAGGAGTTGTCGCTGATGAAACAAATCAGAAAAACAACAGGAACAATGATAACTAAACAGTGAACCAAACCCCGAAAATTCTTTAAT
>JAFQUB010000017.1 GCA_017408735.1 Lachnospiraceae bacterium | reverse complement strand
TATAATACCACTTTTTAAAGCATAGTGCCAGCTATGTTTATTTCTCATGCAATTTTTTTCGTTCCACACATAATATTTACTTTTCAAAGTGCACTGCCAGAGTTTAGCTGGCATGAACGCTCAAGATTCCGAGAGTTCATATAATATGAATATTGTAATGGCCATGAATATGGGTGGCGATGAATACATCGAAAAACCTTTTGACATTCATGTGCTTACTGCCAAGATTCAGGCTCTGCTGCGTCGTACTTACGCCTTAAATGAGCAAAAAAAGGTATTAAACTATCAGGAGCTTTCTTTAAATTTAAACGACAGCACCGTTACCTGCAAAAATGAAAAACTACCTCTTTCCAGAAATGAATATTTAATTTTACAACTTTTACTGGAAAATTGCGGAAAAATCGTATCTCGTGATGACCTTATGACCTGTCTTTGGGGAAATGATGAATTTATCGATGACAACACATTAACCGTCAACGTTACCAGAGTGCGAAAAAAGCTAGAGCAGGCAGGCTGCGTAGATTATATTAAGACAAAGAAAGGTTTAGGTTATATACTGGGATGAAATTAAAAGATTATTGTAAGGAACGTTTTCACTTTCTAGTACTTATTTTTCTGTACCCTCTACTACATTTGATTGTACTGGGAATTTATCAGGTGCCATTAGAACCACTTCTTTATGCTTTTCTTCTGTGCATGGTGGTTTTTGGCGTTCTAAGTGTTTTTGACTTTCAAAAAACCAAACAAAAGCACGAAACTCTTGCCTCTTACCATTACCTGTCAGGACTTTCTTTGGATAAATTAATAAAACAGCCGACAATTACCGAACGTGATTACCACCGGTTAATTCTGAAACTGGAACAGGAGATTCATAAAATCCAAACTACCTCCACCAAAAGTAATCAGGAAAATGCTGATTTTTATATGATGTGGGTACACCAGATTAAAACGCCTATCTCTGCACTTCGCCTGTTATTGCAAACGGATTCTGAAAATATCCCTGCAATGAAAAGTGAGTTGTTTAAAATTGAGCGATATATAGATATTATTCTCGGCTACTCAAGATTAGATGACATGAACCATGATTTGAGTTTAAAACACTATTCCTTAGATTCCATGGTAAAACAGGCCATCAAAAAATATACACCACTTTTTATCCACAGTAAGGTGCGTCTTGATTTAGAACCTATTTCCAGTCAGGTGCTTACCGATGAAAAATGGCTGGTGTTTGTACTGGAACAGCTTATTTCTAACAGCTTAAAATACACACCAGACGGCAGTATTCATATTTCTGTCCGTCAAGGACGAACACCGTTGGAACCAAAAAACACTCTTATAATAGAAGATACCGGTATTGGTATTGCTCCGGAGGATTTGCCACGGATTTTCGAACGTGGCTTTACCGGTTACAATGGACGTATGGATAAAAAAGCCAGTGGACTGGGACTTTATCTGTGCAAAACTATTTTAAAACGTCTGGGACACGAAATCACAATCACCTCCACCTTGGGTGTGGGAACAACTGTGAGTGTGGAATTTCAGGAATTCCAGCCCTAGGCTTAACAATGTTTCAACCTTACAAAATTGTAAGGTTGCAGAGGCAAAATGTAAGCTAAAATTAAGGAACTCCTCCTGACAACAAGATATACTATAGGTAAATCAAAACAACATAGAAAACAGGAGGACAATGTTATGTCAATCTTAGAAGCTGTAAATGTAAAAAAAATATACAAAAACAGAATAGGAAGTGCTCAAGTGGAAGCGTTGAGTAATATTAACTTTTCTGTGGAAGCCGGAGAATTTGTTGCCATTATGGGGGAATCCGGCAGCGGTAAGACCACCTTATTAAATATCTTAGCCGCCTTAGACACACCTACTTCCGGTGAGATTTATCTGGAGGATAAGAATTTTTCAAATATCAAAGAAAAGGAACGTGCCGCTTTTCGCCGTAACAATTTAGGATTTGTTTTTCAGGATTTCAACTTGTTAGATACCTTTACCTTGGAAGACAATATCTTACTTCCACTGGTACTTTCCGGAACCCCTTACAAAACCATGCAGGAAAAATTGCAGCCACTGGCCGCCTCGCTTGGAATAGATTCTTTATTAAAAAAGTTTCCTTATGAGGTCAGCGGGGGACAGAAACAGCGAACTGCCGTGGCTAGAGCGCTAATCACCAATCCAAAACTTCTTTTGGCAGATGAACCAACAGGAGCTTTAGATTCCAAAGCCTCTGTAAAACTGTTAAATCAGTTTGAAAAAATCAATCAGGACGGTCAGACCATTGTTATGGTTACCCATAGTGTTCAGGCTGCCTGTCATGCTTCACGAGTTTTATTTATTAAGGATGGTATCGTTTTTCACCAGATTTACAAGGGAAATTCAACCAAGGATGAAATGTTCCAGAAAATTAACGATGCTTTAACTTCCATGCTCTCAGGAGGTGAAGACAATGAATAAGCATATTTACAGACGGTTAGCCGCAACAAACTTAAAGAAAAATTTCAAAATCTATCTTCCTTACCTACTGACCGTAATTGGAAGTATTTTGTTTTACTATATATTAACTTCTTTGGGAATAAATTCATTTCTTTATGATATTAATTCTAAGAAGGAAACTTTTTATGGTGCTAGAACTCTATGTACCATTTTAAAGACCGGTTCTACCGTATCCTACCTTTTTGCTCTTATCTTTTTGTTTTATGCCAACAGCTTTGTACTAAAACACCAGAAAAAGCAATTGGGACTTTATCGGGTGCTTGGTATGGAGCGCAGACACCTTATTCGCATCATATTATTAGAAACTGTCAGCTTATTTAGTATCGGATTACTGGTGGCATTGTTCTTCGGTATTTTTTTAGACAAATTAGTACTGGTACTTTTATTTCAAATCCTTCACCAAACTGCACCGGAAGGATTCTATATCAATACAAGTGCCATTTCTTCCACCTTACTTTTAACCGGGCTGGTAGCTGGTTTGATTGTAATTCGTGGTGTGTTTAGTATTCTTCGCACCAAAGATATCGATTTATTAAAAAGTGAAAAAAAGGGAGAACGAGAACCAAAGAATCGATTTTTACTTGCCATTGCTGGGGTTATCCTTTTAGGTATCGGCTATTATTATGCCCTTACTTCCCATAGTGTCAATCAGGCACTTACCACATTCTTTCCTGCTGCACTTTGCGTAATTTTGGGCACTTATGCCTTATTTACTGCAGGAAGCATTGCTATTTTAAAACTTTTAAAAAAGAATAAAAAATACTATTATAGCACCAGACATTTTATCAGCCTTTCCGGTATGTTATACCGTATGAAACAAAATGCTGTGGGACTTTCTAATATTTGCATTTTGTCTGCTGCCGCTATTGTGGTGATTTCCGCAGGCGTATGTCTATACAGCAACGGAAACCGAAGTATTGCACAACAATTCCCTCGTGCCGTGCAATATTCCATTGCCAATCAGCCATCACAGGCTACTTTAGAAGAAATTTTAGAAACTACGGTTACAAATCACAAACTTTCTTATGAAGATATGGTATGTATCCATTATGGAAATATGCTAGGAGAATTAAAGGGAAATACATTGTTACCAGACATACCACTTACAATAAATTTGGAATCTTTTCCGGATATCTATCTTCTTACCCTGGAAGAATATAACCGTTTCAATCATTCCTCTGAAACTTTAGGGGAAAACGAGATTCTGCTTTATGATTCCGATGACATTTTAAAAGAAGATACTTTAATTTTCAAAGATACTACTTACCGGGTCAAGGATACTGCCAACAAGGAATGCTTATCCTATATTTCTAACTACAGTATGTCCTTGTTTCCAAAGTTTTTAATCGTAGTTCCTGACACAAATACCTTTGACTCTTTTCTAAAAAGCAGTACCGGATTTGCTGCTTTTGACGGAGGTATCACTTATCTGGGATTTGATATGAACGACTCTGTCAAGGATGTCAAGGCTTTTGCCACCGCGTATTCTGATGCTTTAACCGCACAAAACATTGCAAACGATATAACCTTAAAATCTGATGAAGAAGACTTTTTCTACGCAACTTATGGCGGTTTGTTCTTCGTTGGAATTGTTCTTGGAGCTTTATTCTTAGTTTGTACCGTAATGATTATTTACTACAAACAGATTTCCGAAGGTTATGAGGACAGAGAACGTTTCTTAATCATGCAAAAGGTAGGATTATCTAAAAAGGAAATTAAACAATCCATTAATTCACAGGTTATGTTGTTATTCCTCCTGCCACTGATTGCCGCCATCCTCCACGCCGCAGTAGCATTAAATATTGTAGCCGACGCTCTGAGTCTGGTTATGATTGTGCATATGCCGACCTTTATTGCTAGTGTAGCGATTGTATGTGTACTATTTTCTGTGGTGTATGGAATTGTGTATAAGATTACTTCGAGAGAATATTATGGGATTGTGAATGAGTAATGTAGAAGAATGTCCCGACGCTTTAAAACGTCGGGACATTTATTTTAACCCTAATAATTTTTCATACTTTCAATTAATTTCCACAAATTGCATCCAATATGTTCCATTAAGTCATCTTCTTCACTAGCGAATCCTTTTGCTCTTTTTACTGCAAGTTCAACATTCTGCAAGTAATTAACCCCAAAATTAATACCGCTTTTTCCATGATGCGCCCTATCCGATACTTCTTTTCTTTACAATAAGCAATACAATCTCTCATATTTATCTCAGAATGTGTCTGCATATCCCGGTCTATTAAAATAGCAAATTCATCCATATCATTATTATACCTCTGTAAATACTTTCTATAATTTATATCATAACCTATTTTCATTAATTCTGTTACAAATGAATTGCGTTGTTTTCTAGGAATCTTATCAGGATTGTTTAAATATGTCTGAATAAATTCTAAACCATACTTTTCTATAAAATCCATAGGAATTTCTTCTATCAGATTTTCTTCCCCTAATTCTCTTAAGCGAATATATTCTTCTAATAACTCAACCACTTGTTGTGGTGCACTATTTGTGTCCTTTCGACTTCTCCTAAGTACTTCCACATCTACCTTTCCGTTAATTCCTAATCTTTTTCGGTTTGCTGAAATTCCTGCAAAATATTCTTTCTCAGTAATATTACCTTCTACTGACAAGAAATATATTTTTGGAGGCTCTACCTTTTTGTCTTCTGTTTCACGCTCATATACAGAGGCCGATAATCTATATTTATTATTCATACCATTCCTCCAAGTGTAATTCTGATTCAGCAAAAACAGGAATTGCACCATATCTTCCTAATAAATATTCTTTATCAATTCTCTTGTCAAACCTCTCTTTAAACTTATTTAACGAGTATGTTTTAGAACTATGGTTTTCTTGACGTTCCACGAACCATATCTCATCCTGTCGAAGTAGCTCAAGATCTAATAAATTAGAATCATGTGTTGTTGCAATTAATTGACAAGCTTCATCCTCTGTTAATTCATAAAACAACTTAAAAAAGCGTTTTGTCAAATTAGTATGAAGACTTCTGTCTATTTCATCAATAAAAATTACACTTCCTCCCCTATTTTCATAAAAAATGGGAATCAAATCAAACAAACGTTTCGTTCCATCCGATTCATCTGCATATTCAAATAAATCTTCTGAATTCCCATGATTTAAAAGCATTTTATGGTAAATTATATTTCCATTTTCATCTTTTCTTAATACATATATTTGCTGATTAACCTTAAACATAATAGGTGATTCAGACGCTTTATTAGAGATCTCTATTTTTATTTTTTCTGCTTCTTCTCTTGGTACATTTTGTAATACTTTATCAAAATCCATTTCTTGTTCTTGTCCTTCTACAGACTCTATTCCTGTATCAAAAAAGGACATTATATTTGAGAAAAACGTTCTCACTTCCGTATCTGCTGCAACATCATTTAATGCATTATATTTTGAATTCGGAAAAATAATTATCATATTTTTAAACCATTCATAAACGCTTGTTATTTCATTAAATAGCCCCTGCTTATCATTTACACGTAAAGCAATATCACTTAATATTGTTTTCTTTCTAAGAGTTACAGAAATATTCTCCCCAAAATCTTCTAAATAGATTTTCATTCTAGCGTTTTCTTCTGGTGTTTCATATGTCATTTCTGAGTTTACAATACTAATTCCATTCTCATCAGTTTCTCGATTGAAAACACATATTTCTTCTCCGTTTTCCTCGATACGAATCAGCCACTCTGCCAGTATTTCTTTCTTAATATAAGAAATAGCAATCCCATATGAATATTCTTTATTATTTGCCAATAATCTATATTCAAATACCCCTGGTAGCTTATATGCCCCTTTTGTTATTCTGAAATATCTTTTATTAAGATCAACACGTTCCAACCCTTGCAAAATTATTTCTCTTGAAAAATGTACTGCTTTTATAAGATTACTTTTCCCCCCTGCATTTGCCCCAAAAATCAATCCACTTTTCAATACTTTCCTATTTCCTTTTACTGCAATATGCTCTTTATGCCGCGAAATTTTACTTGCAATGAAAGATATGCTTTGAGCATCTTCAAAAGATTTATAGTTACTAACTGAAAAACCTATCAACATATGCGTCCCACCTTCTGTAATCTCTATCTAATATATGTATTATATTGTGATTTATTCACATTGTCAATTAATTTCCTTTTGCTTTTTAGTTTATTTATGCATTTTAGAATTTGCAAATGTGATTAATTCACAATTTGTATCTTTTTCATTTATATCATACAGTCGCATATTCAACTCTTTCAAACCGCCTAATACATAAGAATTATAGATTTTATCATAATAAGGATTTCCAAGTGGAAGCGGACTTTTCAGTGGCTCTTTAAAGGCAAATTTCGTTATTTTCTAACAACGCAATTAAATTTCCCACCCTAATATCTGTATACTCATCATCTATAGAAAGGGGACGCTCAACCAACTCATTATATAAATGCTCAATCCCACCTCTCACATAAGAATTAAACAATTCCATATCAGCTTCTAATTCTTCTTGCGAAGTAGGACCTCTAAAAGCACGATTTATCCTTTCTTCCTTTGTCAAACCAGATGTTTCATCCAACAACAACACCGTAACCATTATAGTTTTCAATACCGGCCTGTATGCTGATAACTGTGCTGATTGAAGATTTCTTACTCCTTCTGAATTATCAACCTGCTTTTTAGTTTTAGTTCTTAAACCAAGAATCGCAGCAATACCATACAATTCATAAAGAGTCCTTATGTACGAATTCTTTATTGTATTTTGTTCCCATAGTGCATCTATATAACGACTATGCTTTCCTGTAAATTTAACATCGTTTCTGAAATATTCTAACTTTTCCTTATCCATTAATTTTACCTCCTTTCCAGTGTTGCACTATTTTCATCAGCATCTTTTTTCACAAAATAACGATATTCTGGCAATGTATACTTTTCTAATCCTGATGCTTCCCAATCTTTGTCCAACATAAATACAATGACCTGTTCCGCTACTTTTGGTAATACTTTAGCAATCAATCCCGTATTTACATCGCCCAATTTAGAAAAGGGACCGTCAAGGACCAACGGAAGATTCAACACATCACTCTCTTGGTTATTTTGTCTGTCCTCCATTTTTTTCTTTTGCGCCAACTCAAGAATACTAACAATAAAAACAAAATTTCTTGCAATAATTTCTCCTTCTGAAAGTGCTAATTCTTCTATAGGTTCTCCATTTCCCATTTTATAGTAAAATAAATGAAGTCTGTAATCTTCACCCATTTGAGCATATTTTTCTTTTTCATGAAACATCTCTGCAAATTTTTCTTTGATAATGACATTCAATTCTTCCATTAGAGGTTCTTCACGTCTTTTAAGCATTTCAGAAGTCATTTCATATAACGCTTTCGCATACATAATCATCTGCTGTATTTTTCTATTTTCCGCAGTATGTGCTGTTTCTCTTTCAAGATCACTTTTTAATGTTCTAATTTTCTTTTCTGTTTCTTCAATAAAAAATTTATATTGATTAATTTTTCTCAATTCTTTACTTTCGCTCTCTTTATTTGCGTTCATCTTTTTACGCTCTAGTGAAAAATTAATCTTGCCATCTATAATTTTTTCTAATCGTACCTTACTTTCCATATCGTCATCTATTTGTGCTTTTGTTCCCTCAATAAGTTCGGCTTTCTTCTTTAATTCATCAACAAAATCTTCCGTTTCTAATTTCCATTCCTCCAATTTACTTTGGTATTGCCCCACATAACTCCCAATAACATTCGGCGGAATTAATTTTCGAAGTTCTTCTATATACTCCTTTTCTTTTTCCCCAATTATATTTCCACAAACACAAGTTCCATGTTCAATTAAATAATCTAACGTAGCCGCTGTTATATCCGGAATATCTTTTCCTTCAAGATTAACACCTTTTAATAACTCAATTACCTCTTCCAAAAGAGGCGCCGCAAAGTACTTATACGCATCTTTACTAAAACTCTTTATAATTTCAGCATAAATAGATTCTAAATTTTTTTCCTCTTGCAGAATATTTTTTTCCAGATTTATGTATTCTTTCTGATATTTTTCAATTTTTTCATTTGATGCCAGCATATTTTTTGCAATGTCAACTTTTTCGTGAAATTGTCTTGCATTTTCTTCTGCAATTTTAATATTATCTGTCCATTTTTCAATCAAATCTTCGTTATCTTGGATTTGTTTTTTAATCTTGTCATAGTTTGTTCCTATACCAGTAATTTTCGATTCTAAATTCTTAATAACTGACTTAGCGTTTCCGTTCCAGAGATGTTCTTTCATTTTTACAAGAGGAGTAATTCCCATAAGGGTACTTATAGAATTTTTAATTTCCGCATTTGTTTTCCTTTCATCACTCCACCGCTCGCCATCAAAGAAAAAATAATTTGAAAGTTCTCTTGGAAACATTACTTTAATACTATCATTAACACAATTGAAATTTTTCTTGTCGCTTGTATCATTATTAATCCATGCTTCCCATTGACCGTTACCAATTTTTTTTCTCATCCAAAGATTTTCCTCAATTTTTTTTGTATTCAACGCCGGAAATGCCCGATTGAACACTGCTTCCCTTTTAAATTGATATATAATGTCTCCCTCAATCACCTCCAAAATCACAAAAACACTTTCTTCGTCAATACTTCCCATTTCAGCTAATACATCTTTATTAAGCAAAATAATGTCTTTGCTTTTCCCATAACGCGTATCAATTATCTCTCCATACAATCCCCAGCGAAATGCCTGCGCAAGCGTTGTTTTTCCAAATGTATTATCCCCCATTACAACTGTTACATTTCTATCCGCATCACAAGAAAACTCTATCTTGTTCTCTCCTTTGTATCTCATAAAATTATTAATAACTATACTTTTAAATTTCATTATCTCCCTCCTTCTTGACAGCCATTTCAATTCTTTTTTCTATAAACTTTCTCATCATATTATCATCGTATTTACCTGTTCGGAGATTTTGTCCTTCTACCACCCTTATTTCTTGATATAAACTATTAAGAATATCATTTTTAACTTCCTGTTCACTCATCAAATTCTTCCTCTTTTCGTTTTTCTATTTCAAATTCTAAATCTATCGAAACCCCATATGCTGCTTGAATTTCATCAATAATATTCAATCCTTCAGCTTTATTCAAAGCTACTTCTGAAAACTCTTTTATACGAATCATTTCTCCTATTACAATGCTTTTATCTGTTTCAAAATCTCCATAATGAATACTTCCGAACGGACGAGGTAATGTAACAAAATCGTAAATCACCGCTCTATCTTTTCCTTTTGCTTTTCTAAGGAGTCTTCCCCTTCTTTGAATAAATTCTTTTGGATTTTGGCTACTGGATAAAATGAATGCGGTTTGAATATTAGGAATATTTACTCCTTCATCAAGACACTTGATAGCTGTCAAAACTTGATACATCCCCTTCTCAAAACATTTTTTTATTGTAACTCGTTGTTCTGCATTTTCCTCAGCAGTAAATTTATGTACATCCATTCCTAATTCTGTTTCCAACATTCTGCTTACTTTCAAAATTTGTTTTTCATTAGTTTCTGTATCTTCATCAAACATATTCGTTGCACCACAATATACCAATATATGTTTTTCATTTCTGTATGCTCCCATTGCTTCCTTAAGCAGCCCTACTTTATCCTTTGCTCCTGCCAATATTCTTTTTCTTTCGAATAACTTTACTTGTGCCGCTTTTGTATATTTTGCTTTACCATTATCATATTTCATGTAATTTTTAAGTTCCTTAGTTATTCGATTATATCTATCCAATTCTTGCGGTGAAAGAAATGAATATATTACATGATATTCATAATTACACAAAGCTTTACCTTCTTCAATTGCCTTATTCAATGAATATTCAATACATTTTTCTTTAAAATATTTGAATATAATTTCTGTGCCTTTTTTATCTTGATACCTTTCTATTGTTGCAGATAAAGCCAATCTATATTTAATATTTTCATTCAAAAATCTTGAAATTTTTTGCGCTCCCACATTATGAGCTTCATCTACAATTAGCAAAACATTCATGTCAGCTTTTATATTTTGAATTATTGACTGAAGTCTATCCCCTGTATAAGTATCATTTGTAGTAATGCACACAAAAGGTTTTTTTATTGTTTTAAATCTTTTATAAGAATCTATAAGATGTTGTTCCCACTGCTTGTCCGGTGATTGACTGTGCGCAATAATTGGCTTTCCTCCCCATGCAAGTACATCTTCTTCCCATTGGCCTACTAAATGAACATATGGACATAAAATAAATACTGCTATCTGATTCTCCAATTCTTTTGCCAAATATTCAATACTTCCGAGTGCCGTATATGTTTTTCCTGTACCAGTAGCCATATCATATATTCCTATGTACTCTTGTTCTCTCCATTTCAATATAGCCTCTTTTTGATAGGCCATTAATGAAATTCCACTTGGCATAGTAACAAATTTTTTTTTAATTAAACTTTTTAAATCCGCGCCAAACTGTTTTTGTTCTATATCATAATCAACTTGAGTTTTCTGAAATTTCAACAATTTTTCTATTATTATTTGCGGAAACTCTATCACGCGCACTTTTTCAGTGTTATCTTTCCACAGTAATTCAAAATCTGCCTCCACTTCATCAATATACTGTTTTTGATCCTCACTCTTCCAATCACAAAATACTACAATTGATTCAAAATTATTCATTAAACCATTTTCTGACTCATTCATTGAACCTGTAAAACTTATTCTATTTCCATTTTCATCATAAGCAACTGCTATTTTTTCATGATATACATTAATTCCTGTATCCCTTTCCATAAAAGCCAGCTTAAATTTCAAACTCCCCTGAGCAACTAGCGTTGCAACCATATTCAACCTTTCTTCTTCAAATTCATCAACCGGATTTGTTAAAGAAATATCTAATGCTTCAATAAAAGCTTTCTCCCTAGCTTTATATCCGTAATTAATCGCTTCTAAATCTTCTTGACTTAACTTAGGTGAGCACACAACTTCTATATGTCCTCCTCTTTTTGCCATCTCTGCCAATCCTACAGACAAATTGACCAGTGATGATGTTGAAAAATATCCTACCGCCCGTTTATATTTTGTCGCGTTCATTAACATTGGAATCATAAAATCACAAGGAATATTATTTTTATTTGATCGATACCGCTTATCTATATTTATATCTGTAAACATTAGCTTCCCCCCTTTTATTTATCGCATTTTCTACTCATCCTACTCCTCCCATGCAATCCTCTTCACAGCCTCACTCAATCTTTCCACTTCTTCCTGACGACTAAAATAGCTAAGGCTCACTCGTACTGTTCCGCCATACTCCTTGCTTTTTATATAATCATGTATCAATGGTGCGCAATGGTATCCTGTGCGCACTGCAATATGATAATCCTCATCTAAAATCATCCCCACTTCATCTGAGCGATAATCTTCCATAGAAAAAGACACAATTCCTATGTGATTATCGCTTTCCTGTGGAATATATAATTTTACTCCTGAAATATTCTTGAGCTCTTTTACCAGTTGTTTTGTCAAACGTTTTTCATGCTGATAAATGGCTTCTATTGTTTCCCTTTTAATAAACTGAACTGCGGCATACAGACCGGCCATTGCCACAATATTCGGGCTGGACGGTTCCAAACCGTGTATATTTTGTGGCATAACAAGTTCAAGAGAGGCACTTCCTGTTCCACCGGCTAAAAACGGATGTAACTTTAACTGTTTTCCCTTGATAAAACCGGCTATTCCAAAAGGACCATACAATGTTTTATGACCTGCAAATACGAACGCATCATACTTTGTCCTTTGATAATCTTCTTGAATTAAACCAAAAGACTGGGCTCCATCCACAATTACCAATGCCCGCCCATTCGTAAGTTCTTTTGCCAATTGAAAAATTTCTTCTGTAGGAAGAATGTAACCCGTCACATTACTTACCCTGGTGACAAAAACATGAGTAGGTGGCTTTTGCCGGAATACATATTCCGTTTTTTCCAAATCAATTTGCATCTTTTCCACATCCATTGGTAATATTTCCATGGTAAATCCACATTTATCCTGCCACAATTTTAGAGTTCGCATTACTGCATTATGCTCAAAAGGCGATACATACACTCTATCCTGTGAACAGAGCGTAAGACCGCCTATAATTTGGTTGAAAGCTACCGTTGCAGAAGAAGTAAAAACCACTTCTGCCTGGTTTCTTCCATTAATTAAATTTAATATTTCATCGCGCAATTTATCTATACCGTCTACAGCAATCTGCGCCAACTGATAAGAACCCCTGCCTGCATTAACTGACAGACAGCGATTCACCTCATCCATTGCCCGGAATACACATTCCGGTTTTTGATATGTAGTCGCAGCATTATCCATATAAATAGTTTCTATCTGACTGGCTTTTAAACCTTCCATATCAAACCATAAAAACGAATTGTCCCGATTTTCTACTTGGTTCTTCATATAGCTATCACCCCTCTAATAACTTTTCTATCATTTGTAACATAACAGCTATTTTCTGATTTGTTTCCAATGAATCTGCATAATCTTCCAATGTATCCTCTAATTCATTTTGAAAAAATCTACTGGTTCCCTCCACTTCCACAGCTCGATAATATTTCTTTATCTCAATTCCCTGACTGTTAGTGAAAATCAATGTCTGAGTCCCTTCTTCTGCACGTTCTTCTACAGACTCCATCTCTGTCTTAATCAGTTTCAGGCTCTCCTCATACTGTTGTAAACCATTCTCTTTCCAATCTTCAATGTATAAATCCAATAATATTTTACTGATTTTTTCTACTATTTCATTTTCATTATGAGTATTCAGTTGCTGTATTCCATTCCAAAATTTACTGATTTTTCGGGAACTAATACTGTTCTTAACACCTCTTGACAGTTCTTTCTGATACTCTTTTAACTCCTGCAACAAGTCATTTTCCACAGCAAATCCAAACACTTGTTTTGTAACCTTTACTGCCTGTTGTTTTATATTCCAGATATAGGAATCCATCTCATTCTTTACCTGTTGTATTTGTTCTTTCAATTCTTTGTAATCAACTTCTCCAAAAGCCTGCGGCAATTTTTCCAATAGAATTTCTCGTGGGTTCCTTTCTAATTTAGAAAAACCTTTACGCAAGAAACGAATTCCTTGTTTTTTCTTTTCCGGTAATTCCTCTAATGAATAATTCTTTGCACACTGTGGCAGTGAACAGAACCATTGATATATACCATCCGAAATTACTTGTAAGCGGTTTCTTTCATTTTGAGGACTTTCAATTGCAAAAATACGTTCTAATGCACCCAGATATAGTTCTTTTTCTAAAGATTCTTTTTCCATATAGAGGAAATACTGCTCTGGCGATGCATTAATATTTTCCAATATTTGCGGTTCTACAGTTACTTCTTTTTCACCTAGATATATTACCGGCATTTCTTCAAATCTGGTTAAACAATAAGCCAGATATAACGGTAATACACCTTTTCGTACTCCAAATTTTTCTCCCATTAATTTCTGATAAAGCACTCCAAAATTCTGCTTTTCTCCAGCTGCTTTACGGAAAAATTCATCCATTTCTTTTAAAATTCTGGCAACACCTGTATCAAGATTATATTGGATAACATCTTCGCCATTCTGCAATTTTATTACTCCGGTTTTTAGAAAAACAGCACGGAATATGGTGGCTTCAGGTGATGTACCTTTTCTGTATTCCCAAAAATCCTGCTTTTCCAGTATCTGTTCCATCAGCTTTCTTCGTACCTTATTCATCTGGGCGCTTAAGATACGCTTATTAATCATTTCATTATTGATTTTTGGAGTACAGCAATAATATTTTTCCAAAATACCACTTAAAAACTGATTAAATTTAGAATCAGATTTCTGCTGTGCAAATTCTGAGTTTTCATAAATTTTACTTCCATATAATACATGACAGTTACCATGCAATGGCAAAAAGTATTGCTCTAACCATACGTTCAACTCAAATACCAAATCTTCTTCATACAAATTTAATTCCTGTTCTAAAGCTTTATTGTTCTCCAAAAATTCCTCTGAATTTTTCAACATTCGAATCGCTATAATCTTTTTCAATAAATCTGTCTGTTTAAAAAGTCCTTCTGGATAAACTACTACAATTCTTGCATCCTTTAACTCATTTAAATGCTTTAATACATTTTCTTTAAAACCCGGCTTTTCCCGGACTAATGCAATAATTTTCCCATCCGCAAACTTATCCTCAAATAAATATTTTGTATTTTTCAAATTCATAAAATTATCTTCTGAAATAAATTGATAATGAAAATATCTTGTCATTGTATATGTTAAATTATAGCGTTTCGGAATTTCATATTCCAATTCAGAAACTCTGGTTAATTCTTCACAAAGATTTATTTTTTGTAATTTTGTCTGAATTGTTCTTTCTATTTCTTTTTCTAAATCAACCCCAATATTATTCTTAAATGCATAAGAGCCCAATTTACTCCGGAAAAGAACCACTTGTTTTTGCTTTAACTGCTCAATTGTTTTTGCATAAACTTCACTATCCATTCCGGCACCTAAGCGTATCACTTCATCTTTCGCATACATTTCATCTTGTTTCCCAACCATCCGTATCAACGCTATGGTTTTAATCACAGTCCTTTCTTCCGGACTTATATTTTCCTGTAATGCATACTCCGCTTTAAGCCATTCATTATGCATGGTAACATTCGAGCTATCGTTTTTCAGCATATTTGAAAAATAATCATACACTTCTCCGGCAGTTACATAATTACCATGAAAATTTTTCTGTTCTTCTAAAAAATGCAACATACTGTATGGTTCTTCATTGGTTAGGAATGTGAACACGGTTCTTTCATTCTGGACTGCTTTCTCACTGATTTTCAAAAGTAAATAGGCTGCTACCGGCGTTAAAGGAAAGCAACCTTTTCCAACAATTGTCTGAAATTCCTGCTCTGTAAATAATGAATGGAAATATGGTAACTGATAACTGCTTTTTTCCATTTCTTTGAATTTCTGTGTATTTGTTACTTCCTTTTCAAATATCTTTTCATTTTTTACAATTACATTTTCGATTAACTCATAACTATTTTTTAATGAAGTAGTAAAATATACTTCACTCAGTCTTCCTTCCACTCCCATATAAGCATTAATTACTTCATCCGGCAGACTGTTTTTATATTCCTTAATTGCTTTATGTGCTACTAAAATCACATGCAGCTTTTCCTTTTTTGAATTATTTGCCAATTCGCACAGATTCTGCAATTGTTCCATAGCAGAGGCAAAATATTCTTTCGGATACCCTTCCACAAATTTGCTAAATTCATCAAAAATAAGTATTATTCCGCCATATCCATAATCCCTACACAGCTTTTCATTTACAGAACGAAACAAAGAAATTTCATCCATCTGTACCATAGGCTCAAATACACTTCCGGCTGTCAATAAAGGATAAATCTTTTGAAAAAAGCGTAATGCACTCTCTTCATATCTATCCAGTTCCTTTAAAAATGACATTTCTGATTTTTTTTCTTTTTTCAAATGCTCCAAAAAACCGTTATAAGTATCCGGATAATTGTCTTTCCACTGGAATACAATTTTCTTTGCCTCTTCAAAATATGTATTTGGAACAATATTTTCTAATCCTTCTTGAACCAAAGCTTCTTTTAAAGATAACAAAAGTGCTCTTCTAAAATCATTTTGAGCACCAGAAATTAATATTGGTAAATAACATCTTTGTTCTTTGACAATAGTCGCTGCATAATCTCCTGCCTCTTCATCCTTTTGTCTGATTTTTTCAACTGCCACCTGTAACATCTTCTTGGCCTTTAAATTATCAGATGTTTGATTTTTTTTCGACAGCAATGCAAGCAATACCAACAATAAATGGGATTTTCCCTTCCCATATGGCCCAATAAGAATAGTAGATTTCAGACCGCCTTCATTCACAAACTGGTTCAAATAAATTTTTAATATTTGTACAGAAGCACGAGTAGGAATATAACTTTCTATTTTATCCGTTTTGTTATAATCCAGCCTCATATTAATAGATTTTTGAAAATTTTTATTTATCTGAACTATGTCCTTGAAATCGCACATGTCTGTTCCCTCTATTCTTTCATTTTTCATAAAATTTCAGCACTATATCTTTTTCAGATAACTGATTTAATTTATATATCATATCAAGACCTGCCGTACGGTTAATATCTATGTAACCTTCCCCCGCCAATTCTTCTAAATATTCCTGGTACATGCTACCGCCAATCCCCAGCACTGACTGTACCCCCAACTCGCCAGAATACAAATATTCCATACTAATTGCAGTTTCTTTAGAATATCCCTGCAACAAATATAATAAAACGTCACTGGAAATGCTGCTATAATCCGGCATAGTACGCTTGTAAGAATTTCCACTCTTTCTTAACACTCCCAGTTTAGAAAGCGGACAAATCTTCTTATCTTCCGGATCGTTTTCAGTCACCTTTTCCTTACTATACATTTGTAAAAGTACATTACAGTCATCTCTTAAAGATCGAACACTATATTCCTTTGTTCCGGCATATTTTGTAAACTGCTCCTGCATAAAATTTTCAAATTCTTCTCTGGTAAATTCTTCCAAATTATTATTCTTGAAAAATAAATACCAGCATGTAGCATTTTCTCTATTTCTTACTAAATTTATATGAATACACCAAAGAGTAAAATTTTCTTCAAAATATGGATCGTATTGAAGTACTGCTTTCCCAAATTCGGACAAACTTACACCTTTTCCGGGTGTTTTAATGGTTAATCCACAGGCTTTCAGCCAATAGCGGATTGCTTTTGCCATGTTACTTCCCACTCCAAGAGCATCTGCTCCATACATTTCTGTAAACACTTTAGGATTTTCCGCAACTGCCTTAATTCCTTTAGACAACCATCCTTCCCTTATGGAAAACGTTTCATGTCCTTTTAGTTTATATTTTATATTCTTGTTTTCTTTTCCAGTTTCCACGTTCTAACATCCTTTTTTATCTTTTAATTGCCAGTACTTTTCTCATATAACATCCCGCAACAAAATGTCCTACACACTCACCACAACGAACACACTTACTATCAGAAATATGATAAGTAATTCCCTCTGCTGTTTCCTTAATTGTGATAGCATCTTTCCTGCAAACTCCTTCGCAGGCAAGACATCCCATACACATCTGATATTTTGTAATCTGACATTTCACTTTTTCTTCTGCACCCTTTAAACTCCTTGCACCTGCCAGATTATTTTTATATATAGTAACTTTTAACTTGGTTTGTCCAATTCTTCCTTGTAATTTCAACGCAATCTGACCTTTTCTGTCGATTACATAAACCTCACCCAAACGGGCATTTCCCATTTGAAAATCCAGGGTTCCAAAGGGTTTGAACAGTTCATACAATTGTTCTGTGATTTCTCTCTGCAATTCATAATTAAAAGAATTTTCCTCGGTAGCACAGGGTGTAAATTCAATTACGGATTTTTGTGCCATTTCTACTCCGTTTCCACCTTGTCTTGCTTTCCAATTTCCATTATCTACATATTCTTCCGGATCCGGCTTACCGATTTGTCTTGCAAATTCCACTATCGTGTTTCGAAATTGTCCGTATAATTCCGGCATATGTATTTTTGATAAAAATTCTGACCACTGGCTGTTATTTGGACAACACCAACAGCCCACTCTGGAATATCCCAGTCGATAGGCATCATTAAAATCTATCTTCTTACTTAATATATACAACCAAATATCAAAGTCATACCAGTCTATTACCGGCGATACTACCGTTTGCTTTGTAATTTTAGGACTTTCCGATTCTTTTTCATACTTGCTTCTGCTTACAGATTCGCTTCTGCGAATACCATAAAAGGTTATGATATGATTTTTATTTCGAAATACTTTCTCTATCTTTCTTGTAATTGCCCCTGTTTTAAAAATAGTACAGCACCATCTCATTACACGACTTGGCGGCCCTATCACACTACAAAGTTCCAGAAAATTTTTATCCCGGTTTCTGGAAGAAATTACAGGTGTTTTATAATGATTCTTTTTATATCTTTCTACATATTTATATGTCAATGGAAATTCCAAGGTTGTATCTCCAAAAATATGCAATATCTTGTTCTCACCATTATCCAGAGCTCTTGTAACCAAATCTGCCACTACAGTAGAATCTTTACCACCAGAAAAGGAAATCATCATGTCTTCTACACTGTATCTGTTTCCGATTTTTTTAATATATTCTATGGCTTCCTGCTCTATTTGTTCTAATCTCAGCCGGTTTGCTTCTATAAAACTTTCCTTTTGCTTTTCAAATGCTTCCTTATAATCCTCCAACCGGTACCGGATTCTTTCCTGATACTGATTCCTCACTTCATCGACATCCAGTTTTGCCAGTTTTCCTATCTTGATATTCAATCGTTTTCCGTCTGCATAATAAATATTACCTGAGCCGTTCCAGACAGACTTATCTTTCAGGCATATGCTTTCCTGTACTTCCATAATGATTTCCAACAAAATTTTTTCTTCCGGAAACACTGGCCGTACATCAGAGGATACTTTTTTTCCTGTATTTCCACATAACTTACATTCTTGTGTATAACTCGGAACATTACAACTACTGCACCAATAAATTTCTGATTGCACCGGAAAAGCCCGCTGTCCACAATGAGGACATATACTGCTATTTACATCCACATTATCCTTTTCACAGTGGTACCTTACCATGAATCCCTCTCCCCTTTTTTATCTATCTTTCTGGTATAAAATTTTGTCGGCTCTATATCTAAATAACTGCAAATTTGCAATAATTCCTGTGCATTCCAATCCAGCTTGCTATTTACCTGAAATTTTGCTACATCCATATTTAACTCTTTAGAAAGGTGTTCCACGGAAATACCACAATTTTCTATGTAGCTTAACAATGTATTTTTCATTTCCATGCAAACCACCTCTTTCTTTACGCCCAAGAATTTTTTCATAATATATACTATTTTATTCTTGTTTCTAAAGAATGTCAACTTACAATTTCTTGATATTCGAGAATGTCATTACAATAATTGACAAACAAATCAACAATTGATATGGTAAAATTAGAAGATATTTAAGAATGTAAGAAAGGATAGCAAGGCAAGGAGTTTTGCTTGAGGCTTAGTGTCCATTATGAAAAATCCGAAGATTGGTCATGTTTTAAAATATTATAGGAAATTAAACGATTTGACTGTAAATGAAGTTTCAGAATTACTAACTAAATACAATTCACCGGCAGCAGCAAAGACTATTTATGCATGGGAAAACAGCACCACTCAGCCTGATGCAGATACTTTGATGTTGCTATGCGAAATATATAATATTGAAAATATTTTAGAAGCCTTTGGGTACAAGGAAAAAAACACGAATGCACCACTTTCACTGACCGAACATGAGAAAAATTTAGTTCTGAAATACCGCGAAAATAAGACAATGCAACCAGCAGTAGACCGTTTATTAGACTTAGATGAACAATCCCCAGAGTAATCTCCGGGGATTGTTTTATTTAAACGTATTCTATTGTTTCACAAATTCATCTAACGTTCCAAAACGATATCCCATATCTTCCCATTTCCCCAACAATTCATCTAAAATTTCTCCATTGGTGGTAGAAGTGCTGTGAAGTAATACGATACTTCCCGGATGAATTCTCCCTGCCAGCTTTTCAAAGGCTTCCTCTTTACTTGGCTGCTTATCCTGATACCAGTCCACATAGGCAAGACTCCAAAAGAAGGTGTGATATCCTAACTCCTGTGCCATTTTCAGATTTTCCATGCTGTATTTTCCCTGGGGAGGGCGATAAAATTTCACCATATCCTGTCCGGTAATCTCTTTATATTTGTTCTCTACATCCTCTATTTCCTTACGAAATGCATCCATACTGGAAATAGCAGACATATCCGGATGGGTGTATGTATGATTTCCAACCGTATGTCCTTCCTCTACCATTCGCTTTATTAAATCCGGAGAAGATTCTAAGTAATGACCAACCACAAAAAAGGTTGCTGACACATTGTGTTTTTTCAATGCATCCAGAATCGGTTCTGTGTTTCCATTCTCGTATCCTGCATCGAAAGTCAGGTAAATCACCTTATCCTCACCTTCTGAAATATAATAAGCATCGTATTTTTTCAATTCTTCTGGGGAAACATTTCCGGTTGGCTTTTCTCCATTTTCACCATATCCTCCCAATCCCCAGTTATCTGCCTGATTTTGAATATAGCTACTGCTTACACTGTCTACAGCATAATGTGCCGTTCTACCCAGAAGAAACATAGCGGAAAGGAAGAATACCAAGGTCAGAATACTTTTTCCATCACATTTCTTTCCGTCCTCATTTAAAAAGAAGTCCTTCATGTGTGTGCTCCTATGAGTTTCTTATATTCATTATATTAAAGGAAGGGAGAAATCATTCATACATAAATCAAGGGCGGATAGAGCGGGGGCGCGTAATGCACCACAGTCTTTATGGTTCCTCCAGTAATTGAGAGAATGTTTCTACTGTCCCTTTAGGGAGGATGTCTTGCAGAAAGTTTTTGGTTTGTGTTTGGGTTTCTTGGTATTCTGTTAGTTTTTGGTTTAGTTGGTTGATTTCTTCCTGTAGCTCTCTTGAAGATAAGAGGTGGCAGCCGGCGCCACGGATGATGATTTGTTCCAGGCCATCGGAAGTTACTACGGTTATGTGGTATTTTTTTCCGTTTTCGTGGGCGAATTTTTCAATATAAGCATCGGCGGTTTCGGCTTCTTTGGTGTAGACTACGTGTATGTTGTGGTAGTCTAAGATTTCAGTTGGGTGACCTTCTACGCGGTAGGCATCAAATACAAGAATCAAGTTACATTTTTTCATACCTTGGTAATTGCATAAAATATCCATTAATCTGCCTCTGGCGCTGTCTACATTTATCTTTGCCAGCTCTTTTAGTTCTTCCCATGCAAATATCACATTGTAGCCATCTACTAAAACGTATTCTTCTTTTTTCTCTGTTTCTCTAAAGGTTCTTACAGATTCCACAGGATATTTCTGCTTTTGTCTGCTTTTTAAGGACTGGCTCTTTTTGGGGCTTTTTCCGCTGCCATTTCGATTGGCGTAAAAAGTTCGTTCAATGATGCGGTCTACTTCTTCCGTATCAATCCATTCTTCTTCATAATAGCTTTGGGCAGTGACTATGGTTTCTTCCTGGGGCTCCTGTCCCATTGCTTCCACATGCATATAATTTTTCACTTGATCCCATTCTACGTAAAAACCGGCACCATGAGCGCAGAAAACGGAACCGGTAGGATTTCTCAGGTCTGCCTCCGGCTCGTAGGCAATTTCATTGATTACTTCTTCTTCGTTATGGCATGGATAATACCCTTTGACCCGCAGGCTTAATTTTCCACAGCCTTTGCTGTATATGTTTACCTGTTTCTGATATTCTCCGAAGGTTGCCACTGGTGCCTTTCCGGTAATTACCGCCATATCTCCAAATCGTTCCGGCGAATCAAACATGCCATGCATATTTTCAATGTCTGTCATGGCTCGTCCAATATAGCTTTCCGGGATTTCTAACCGAAATTCATAGTAAGGCTCTAAGAGAACAGATTCTGCCTCCATAAGTCCCTGACGTACCGCCCGGTAGGTTGCCTGTCTGAAATCGCCACCCATGGTGTGTTTTTGGTGTGCCCTGCCGGCAATCAATGTGATTTTCATGTCTGTGACGGCAGAACCGGTAAGCACGCCACGGTGTTGACGCTCTTTTAAATGGGTTAAAATTAACCGCTGCCAGTTCTTGGAAAGTTTATCCTCACTGCAGTTACTTTCAAACACAAGCCCTGCGCCTGCCTCCAATGGTTCTAACATTACATGCACTTCCGCATAATGCCTTAACGGTTCAAAATGTCCTACACCCTCCACTGTATTTTTAATGGTCTCCTTATAGCATATGGTTCCATGAGCAAACTCTGCCACAATGCCAAAGCGTTCTTTGATAACAGATTTTAAAATTTCTATCTGCACTTCTCCCATAACCTGAATGTGAATTTCCTGCAAATCCTCTCTCCAAAGAATATGTAAAGAAGGATCTTCTTCCTCCAACAAGGAAAGTTTCGGCAGTACAGAAGCCGGATCCTGACCTTCCGGAAATACAATCTGATAAGTTAATACCGGTGTTAGGTAAGGCAGGACTAACTCATCTTCCATCCCAAGACCTTCCCCTGGAAATGTATGATTCAAACCGGTAACTGCACAGATGGTTCCCGCTTTTACTTCCTTTTCTGTGTGGTATTTTTCGCCGGAATAAATACGGATTTCGTTGACCTTTTCTTCCCAAGATTCTTCATCCTCTCCGTTGGTACTGTTTCCTATAATAATATCTTTTACCTTCAGACTTCCACCGGTAACTTTCAAGTGTGTCAGTCGGTTTCCCTGCTCATCTCTTGTAATTTTAAATACTCTGGCGCCGAATTTTTCCGGATATGGCTGTTCTATGGTAAGTACGTCCAGCTGGTGTATAAATTCCTCCACTCCCTGCAATTTTAAGGCGGAACCAAAAAAGCACGGAAATACTTTTCTGTTCTTGATTAATTTCTGTATTTGTGCTTGTTCTATTACACCTTCTTCTAAAAAGAAATTTAAGACTTCTTCTTCCTGCATCGCTAACGTTTCATAAAATTCCTCATCCCATTCTCCGCTGAAATCAATACAGCCATCACCAAATCTGTTCTGCAATTCTTCCATAAGTTTTCCACGGTCTGTTCCATTTTGGTCCATTTTATTCACAAAAAGGAAGGTCGGTATGTGATAATACTCCAACAACTCCCAAAGAGTCTGGGTATGCCCCTGTACACCGTCAGATCCGCTTACCACAAGAATGGCATAATCCAACACCTGTAACGTCCGTTCCATTTCCGTGGAAAAATCAATATGCCCCGGAGTGTCCAACAATGTCATAATGGTATGTTCCAATTCCATCACTGCCTGCTTGGAAAATATAGTAATTCCCCTGGCACGCTCCAATTCATAATTATCTAAATACGCATCCTTGTTATCTACACGACCTATTTTGCGAATGCTTCCACTCGTATATAATAGTCCTTCTGAAAGTGTCGTTTTGCCGGCATCCACATGTGCCAGAATGCCGGTACATATTTGTTTTTTGCTCATCGTTCTTCTCCTTTTCTCATCCCAGGCAGTATTTCCACAATACCGCAAAGCAATGCCGTAAACACCAACGCAATCGGAATCACTATATTATTTTTCGTCACACCTCTGTGATACACCATCCATGGAAGCTGTATCAGATATAAAAACACAAGCCTTTTTATCATTTTATCTTTCAAATACCCCAACCGCACAAGAAAAATATCCCGTTTTGTCACCGGATAATAAGACAACAGCTCATACACCGACTGCCCCTGAAACTTAAGATAACTTCTCATTTCAAAAGATATACTAAATGCATAGTTCATCATTCCAACCCAAAACATAATATCCATGTCACTGGTGAAACTAAGCGTTATAGATATTAGCTCATAAAAATAGAGCGGCACCTTATACAGCCAACTGTCATACTCTCTGGCTTCTAACAGTTTTTTATCAAATTCTCTTATCAGCTCTCGCACCTCTTTTTCTTTATACTTGTCCATGAAGTATCCCTCCTGTAACCTCCATATCCCCTACATTTTCCTCATAATACACCATTCGTCCCTGCTCTAAGCGGCAAACATAGTCCATATTTTTGTTGATATCTGATTGAACGTGGGTAGTCATTAACACTGTTGCCTCCGTAGCAAGAATTTCACGCAAAATTCCATAAAAGTCCTTTCGAAATACCGGGTCCATGCCTGCGGTTGCTTCATCCAGTAAATACAGTCTGGCATTTCTCGCTCTGGCAAACGCCACCTGAAAACGGATAAATTCTCCTCTGGACATGTTTTCTATTTTTTTCTTTGTGGATAAATCCACATCTTTCATATACTTTTTAAAGTTTTCCTGACTGAATTCCGGATAAAATCCACCCAAAATCTCCACATTCTCCTGTGCGGTTTTTCCATTCAGAAAAACGTTATCATCTGCCACATATGCTGTTTTTGCCATAAACTCTCTGCGGTTAGTTTTTATGTCCTGTCCCTGAAAATAAATATTTCCTGTATAAGCTATTCTTTCTTCCAGCATACAACGCATCATGGTGGTTTTTCCTGCTCCGTTTTTCCCAACGATTCCTAACAGAAATCCTTCCTCCATCTGAAAATTGATATCAGATAAAACAAAATTCCCCTGCTTCTTTGTTACATGTTGAAATTCTAACATACGTCCTCCTACATTCCCAATAAGGTTTGCAGCATTTCCAAGATTTCTTCTTTGGATAATCCGGCTTCCTTACATTCTTCCAGCACTTCTGACAGCCTTTTTTCCAGCATCATCAGCTGTTTTTCCTTTAAATAATCCTGATTATACTCACACACATAAAAACCTTTGCCTGCCACGGAACGTATCAGCCCTTCTTTTTCCAGTTCCTCGTAGGCACGTTTTGTGGTAATCACGCTGACCTGCAAGTCACTTGCCAGCATTCGTATGGAGGGAAGGGCTTCCCCTGTTTTTAATTCACCGGTAACAATGGCATTTTTTAACTGATTCACGATTTGCTCATAAATCGCCATAGTTCCTTGGGGTTTAATTACAATTTTCATGAACCTGTGCCTCCTTCTGCCACAATGATTTCCATACCTGAAAATCTGTTGCTGCTTCCATTTTTATCCTAATTCTTTTTATTATCCACGGGAATAATAAAATCTGCTCTAAAAAAGTTCCGCCCAAAAGAGCTTTCTCCCATAAAAACATTTCCTGAAATTCTATTCTCACCAATAAACAATACATTATCAAAGACAATAAAAGAAAGAGCATTTCTTTTCCATCATTCAAGTATTCTTTCTTC
The DNA here is from genome assembly GCA_017408735.1 of Lachnospiraceae bacterium. Lineage (GTDB taxonomy): Bacteria > Bacillota > Clostridia > Lachnospirales > Lachnospiraceae > RUG11237. The sequence goes on along the minus strand of JAFQUB010000017.1, from coordinate 56,763 downwards.
ACCTGTCCTAAGTCAATTCTAATGGAAACTCCTTGTTGTACCCCAAGTACAAGCAGACCATATACCAGAAAAATACCTGTCCATACTGAAATCACATCCATACCTATCAGCCATAAATTGTATGCCATATGTGGTACACTAATCAAACACTGCTTTACCCAAAAACTTGTATAAAGATACTTTTTCTTTTCTTTCATACTCAACGGTACTAAATACATTGCTTCCGACAAGCAATTCGGAAAACACAAATGTAGGCATATCCCAAAAACCAAAAACATTAGCTGTATTAGTGCAATGCACTCCTGCTCTGCAGAAATACATTTTCCTTTAAACAGCCAGTTAATCACAGAAACAATACCAAACACATATATAAACATATTTGCTTTATTCTTTCTTAACACGCTCCACTTCATGGAGGCAAAATCCTTCCATACCATCTTTACCATATCTACTGCCCCGCCATTTTCCATATATTTTCTTTTGTCACTGCCTCTGTCAGCTTTTTCTGACTGTTTTTCAAAATCCACGGAAATAGCAAAACTTGTATCAAAAAGCAAATTACAATTACAAGTTTTATCCAGATATTTCCTTCTTCGCAACGCAGCCATATAAGAAGTCCATAATTCACACAAGCGGCAGAGATATATACTTGTTCCTGCCATTTATTCCGGTCTTCCTTTTTGTACTCTGATAATTTACTTGCCTCGCTGATTCTCTTTCTGTTGGCAGGTACTCCCATTGGTATGCTTATCATAAAAAAAGACAGTATAACTGCAATTCCGCTATGCCATGTAATTTTTCCCAACAATGCAAATATAATATTTCCTAAAGAAAACAGAACGTTTACCCCCACAATTTTCACCCAAAAACAGCAGCGAAGATAAGATAATTTCTCCTGCTCTGTTAATGGCACTAAATACATGACAGGTGACAGACTGGTAGGATATATTTCATGAAGCCCTGACTGTAACACAAGAATTCCCCAGTGAAATGCAAAAATTGCTACTGTTTCAACACCAAATTGCAGAGAAAAATTACATACCCACATAATAATGATTATTCCCCATATAACGGATAGGATTTTGCTTTGCTTATCTCCTGCCAATCCCATCTTTCTGGAAGCAAAATCACTTAGAACCATTTTAACCATGTTGCTTCCCCCTTTGCTTTTGATTTTTCTTTTTTACCACTTCGTAGGTTATTCCCTGTTCTATGGAATATTTAAAATCCTTTTTCAATGTCCATACACACACTAAAATCTGTAATATCACTAATATGATAATTAATACAAATTCCCACTCTTTCTCTATCCCTTCCCAAAATGCCAAAGTGAGAAACAGAAATGTCGAAACAACATATGATAAAATTACTCTGTAATCGCTTCCTTTCATTTCTTGCGGCATGAAATCTCCAAATTTGAAATTGCTGATACCAGTCACAAGACTCCATAAACTTAAGCAAAATACCAATAAAACAGCCTGCCACCATACCATTTTTCCCAAAGCAATTAAAATAATATTGCAACTTCCATGAATTAATGTCAACACTGCTACCTTTATCCCATAAGTAGTGTAAAGATACTTTCTTTTATCCTCCTGCTCTATTGGGAGCAAAAACATTGCATTTCCCAGATTGTTGGGATACATGGCATGAAGTAATAGCATCAGAAAAAGCATGAAAAATTGTGTAGCACTTATCATTCTTTTCGAAAATTCCATGTCAGTTGCAGCATATGGATTAAACAAAAATAATATATACAATACTGACATCACCGCATGAAACAGGCTGCCCTTCAACGCTTCCCTCCGTCTTGCGTAAAAGTCCTTTAATACCATACCTACCATGCCCGTTTTCCCCTCTCCTGCTCGCTCTTAATCATGTGATACATAATGTCTTCCACACTCGGTACATTAATATCCAACTCTGGACTGTAAAAAGAGTGATTGGTATGTTCTACCAAAGCTGTGGTTGCATATTTCCCTTTTTCTTTATGTATCACTCGCTCTTTCTTAATCAGATTTATCTTATAATCCTCTCCGCTCACCAAGCGGTATTTGCTTTCCAGTTCACTTCTTTCCACACTGAATTTTACGTTTCCTTTATGTAAAAAGGTAATATAATCCGCAAATCTATCCAACTCCTCTGTCATATGAGTTGCCAAAAGCACACTGTTTTCTCCATTTGCCACAAATTCTGTAATGATCTTCAAAAACTCCTCCCTAAACTCCGGATCAAAATTTGCTGTAGGCTCATCCAGAATTAACAGCTTTGGCTTATGTGCCAATGCAAAAGCAAACTGAAACTTTAACTTTTCACCCTTAGATAACTTCTTGTATTTCTTCTTTTCCTCCAGTTCAAAACGTTTACAATACTCTAAAAATAATGTCCTGTCATAATTATCATAATATTTTCCATACATATCTGCCTGTTCTATCAGCTTCATTTCTCCGGAAAATACATCATCCACCAGCACATATCCCAGTAAATTGCGAATTTCCTTTTCCTGATTTTCATAAGTCATCCCATCAATGATAATCTGACCTTTTGTAGGCTTATATAACCCTAAAATCAAATTTAACAACGTGGTTTTTCCCGCACCATTCTCACCAATTAGCCCCATAATATAGCCTTTTGGCAGTTCAATATTCACATCCTGAAGTGTGAAACCCTCCAACTTTTTTTCTAATCCCTGTATCTCTAACATATATCTTCCTCCCGATTATAAACTGTATATATACACATATACACCCTATAAACAGTTTTGTCAAGGGGAAATAACGCAACGTTTTGAAGAGTCAGGACGCCCACTATAAATAATTCCCCCTCCTGAGCAGACACGAAACAGCTCTGGAGGGGGAATTATTTATAGTGGGCTGTGCATGGCACCGCCAAAATGTGGGGTTACATCCTCCCCACAATGAAGCTCTACCAACTGCTCACCCATAATCTCTTTCATAATATCAAAAGCAGTTTTTCCGGTACAATGGCCGGTGTAGAATTTGGTTGGCAAGGTTGATAGTTCTCTGGCTATGTTCTGAATGACCTCAGTATCCTCCTGAGTATATTCTTTCTGAATCATATGAAAACCGCTGATTACTGTGGTTGGATACGAATTGTACAGTCGTTTATATTCGTCCAGAATATTTAATATGCCGTTATGGGCGCAACCGGAGAACAGGATGTGCTCTTCGCCTTGATGTATGACTGCGCACTGTTCATGGGAAAAGTCATCTTCTACATAATTTTCGCCTTCTTTGCGTTTTAAAATATGATTTCCTCTGGCAAAGAAACGCCGGCCGGTAATGTTGGTAAATAACTCTATTTCGGAGTCTATTTTCAAGTTTCCTTCCAGCAGTTTTACTTGCGGAAGGTTGGCGATGGTTTTATCTATACCAATATATTTCTCGGTAACAGAAATATTATAATAATCTCCTAATGCGTTTTTTTGCATATAGATTTCTGCATTTGAATTTATTTGTGTAAAGGGCAGAATTCCTCCGGAATGGTCGTAATGTCCATGGCTTAACACTGCCAAATCCACCTGTGTCAAATCAATGTTAAGGGCTTTGGCATTGGCAAGTGTTGCCTCCGATGCACCAAAATCCAATAACATCTTATGTTTCTCTGTTTCCATGTAAAAACTGAGTCCATGTTCAAAAATACAGGACTCACAGCCTTTTGTATCTTCCATTAAGTTGATAATCCGCATGAAAAACCTCCGTTTACTGTTCTTCAAATAATACATGTTCCGCAATCAAAGCGGCATCTTTGATGCAATCTCCACAGGAACGAAGTACTTTTCCGGTTTCTACGCCTTTTAATTCTTTACATACCACAGACTGATTCTGTTCTGCAAAACGTTTTACAATTTCTCTGGATAATTTATAGGTTTCTGCCTTGCTGTCTGGATGCTCTGTGTTTCCGCTACTTCGCTTCATACCAGCAAGCACACAGGCTCCGCTGACAGCACCACAGGTGCCTTCCATGCCACCCATGCCAAGGCCTAAACCTTCGGTCATTTTAAACATTACCTCTTCCTCTACGCCTACCAGATCGCAGTAGGTACAGGCTACTGCCTGTGCACAGTTGTATCCTTTGTCATGTCTTGTAATTGTTTCGTCTACTCTTGTTTTCATATAATCTTCCTCCAATATTTAATACCAGATTTTCAGGCTTTCTCCCTGCACATTAACTGCCTCTGATTTTGTAATCTTAAGCTTTTGTTCCGATGAAAAACTAATGGTTTCTCCATCCCGAAAAATCATATTTTCTTTAATTACATATTCCGCTACATAAAATAAAAATGCCTGAATTTGTTCCAGTGAATGTTCACTTTCCAAGATTTCCATCTCTGATTTTCCAAAAGCTTCCATACCATAGGTATATCCCATATTTCCTTTTTCATTTCTGCCAAGTCCCACATACACCCAGATAGGTACCGGCAATTCGCCTTTTTTCATAGCATCTGCACCCTTTTGATAAAATGCGGGTTCAAATACGGTTCCTGTAGTATAAATTCCCAGTACAGATTTCTGACTCAGGCAGGAAGACACCAGTACGGTAAAATTACATGCCGCCTCTATCGGATTACCTTCACGGCTGATTGTGAATACCACCAAATGCGCCTGATGTTTCTTGGTGGTTTCTACTGCTTCCTTCCACATGTAGTTTGCCTGAGCAAAGTATTCTGCCTCTCCATCCGGAATTGGTGTCTCCATCAAAGATACCGCCATCAGATTATTTTCATACTCAAACACCAGATTTCCATTTTCCAGTTCATAATCTTCTATTTCCATTCCCCATGTAGTTTTTAGTTCAGAAATCATCTGTTCAAAGTCAAATTCCGGTGTTTCTAACAAAACAAAACCCTGACGCCCCCCAATGCCTGCTTCCTGCTCTTTTTCATCTGCTTCTGCGCCTTTTGCCTGCCATTCTTCCTCAGTCATAGTTTCATATTCTTCTTCTGTAACTCCTCTGCGTTCCAGCTCCGCACGAAAACGACTTTTCCAGTATTCTTTCATATATTCAATGATAGCAATACAGCTTTCCTGTGCAGTTTTCGGATCATATGGTTCAAATTCGCTAAACGTATGACCACATTCTTCCCCATTTTCATCAAATCCACATACACCCAACTGCCATTTTGAAAAGATATTCTTTTTAAATTTCAAAATATAATAATGGTTATCATCATAATCAAATTCTCCTGCCACCTCTATTTTGGCAGGTGCTTTTCCCAACTCATTTTCATGGCTTAACCAGCCGGTCATAATGCTTACTGCTTCTTGCTTTTTGTCTTTAAAACTCATCTTTTTCTCCTCTCATTTTGCATTTATTTACACCTACAAAAGTATACCATAAATTCTTCTATTTTCCCAATATTTGATAAGATTTTTCAAAAAGATGCCCAAAAAATCTTGACACTTTAAAAAAATTCTGCTATCCTAAACCCATTCCTTAAGGGAGTAGTCGGCACGACATGTGTGGTAAGTCAACATATTGGTCTATGTAATAGTTACATTGTAAATCCTGGTTTACCTTAATTGACGAGACTTAAGTATAGCATTGCTGTACTTGTCTCTATATACGTTTTGATTATTAGCGAGTACAGTAATGTACTCGCTTTTTTTCAAATTATTTTCTTAGGAGGTAACATTATGAAACTCAAAATGAACAATATCCATAAATTTTATGGTGAAGGAGAAAACCGCGTTGAGGTGCTGTCCGGAATTAACTGTGAAGTAAATGACGGAGAAATCTGCGTTCTCTTAGGACCATCCGGCTCTGGAAAATCAACTCTTTTAAATATCATTGGTGGAATCGACTCTGCCGATGAAGGCTACATTGATATTGGTGAAGATTGCACTTCCAACATGACAGAAAAGCAGCTAACCCTTTATCGTCGCAATCATTTAGGGTTTGTCTTCCAGTTTTACAATTTAATACCTAATCTTACGGTAAAAGAAAATATCGAAGTGTGTTCTTACTTAAGTAAAAATCCCCTTGAAATCAACGAACTTTTACAGACTTTAGGCTTATACGAACATAAAGACAAACTTCCTTCCCAGCTTTCCGGCGGACAGCAGCAAAGATGTGCCATCGGAAGAGCACTTGTAAAGAACCCTTCCATTCTTCTATGTGATGAGCCAACGGGAGCTTTGGATTATCATACATCCAAAGAAATTCTGGCATTAATCGAACTGGTAAACAAAAAGTACCAGAATACAATCATTATCGTAACCCACAACGATGCCATTAAAAACATGGCAAACAGAGTGTTAAAGCTTCGCGACGGGCAGATTGTGAAAAACTATGTAAATGAAACTACGATTAGTGCCAAAGACTTAGAATGGTAGGAGGTGCCTTATGAGAAATCCATTAAACAAAAGACTTCCAAGAGAATTCGCCAAACATGCCAGCAAATATATTGGTATCTTCACAATCCTTGTATGTACTATTTTAATTGGTTCTTCCTTTCTTGCTACCATGGACAGCGTTACTTACACAATACAGCAAAACGATGAAGAATGCCGGATTGAAGATGGACAGTTCGAAAGCCTCTCTCCTATTCCTGGCTCTCTAAAAACATATTTTGAGGAAGAAGAAATTGAACTTATAGAGAATTTTTATACCACAGTAAATGATTATGATGAAACTGCAAAGATTTTTGTATTTGATGAAAGGGAAACCTTAAATCTTCCATCGGTGTTTGAGGGTAAACTTCCTGAAAAAAACAATGAAATCGCCATAGACCGATTGTTTGCACAGAATAGAAAGATTAACCTCGGTGATACCTTAACCCTGAACAGCCAGGATTTTGTTGTTACAGCTACTATTTCCCTGCCGGATTACAGTTCCCTTTTTAAAAACAATCAAGATTTGTTAATGAACACCGCCGATTTTGGCGTATCGGTTGTCACAAAAGAAGGTTTTTCCCGTTTTGCTGAAGATACCCTTACTTATCGGTATTCTTACAGATTTGAAGACACCTCTTTAAGTGACTCAGAACAGCGTCAGCTAACTGAAGATATGCAAAAACAGCTGCTGCTTGAAGGCGTTACTTTACAATCCTTTTTAACTTCAGAAAACAACCAGAGTATCTCCTTTCTAAGAGAGGATATGGGCAAAGATGGTCCTGTCATGAAAGTATTTATCTATATTTTAATTGTAATCATTGCATTCGTTTTTTCGGTACTAACAAGTAATACCATAGAGTCCGAAGCAACTATTATAGGTACTTTGCGAGCTTCCGGATATTTAAAAAGAGAAATTCTTGCCCACTACCTTTCTCCAACAGTTATTGTTGCAGTGGCAAGCTCTATTGTTGGAAATGCTTTAGGATATACCGTTATGCTGAAACCATTTGAAGATATTTATTATACTTCTTATTGCATCCCACCAATTAAGCTGCAATTCAGCCTGGAAGCTTTTATCACTACCACTATCATACCCGTTGTCATAATGGTAGTAGTAAACTGGTTTATGTTATATACTAAACTTTCATTATCACCATTGAAATTTCTAAGAAAAGATTTACATAAAAGAAAACAGAAACGAGCTGTTAAACTTCCTGATTTCTCATTTATCAGCCGCTTCCGTTTACGAGTTATTCTGCAAAATAAAGTCAGTTATCTTATTCTCTTTTTCGGAATCTTTCTTGCCAGCTTTTTACTAATGTTTGGAATGGGATTAGAGCCATTAATCAATCATTATGTGGAGGAAATTGACGATACGTTACCGTACGAATATCAGTATATTTTGAAAGCACCTGTAGAAGAGGAAAATGGTGAAAAAATGGAACTGTATACCTTAGATACCTGGTATCAGTTAGGAAAGACAAACATCAGTGTTTCTTTTATGGGAATCAGTGAAAACAGTACTTTTTATCAGGAGCTTGAGCTCCCTGAGAATGAAGATGAAATTATTGTAACAAAGCCACTGGCTCAAAAGTTAAATCTAAAATTAGGAGATACACTGACCTTTACAGATGATTATTACGAAAAAGATTACACCTTGACCGTTTCCGATATCTACGATGATAAGAGTAGTCTGGGTGCATTTATGAAGCTGGAAAATCTAAACCACCTGCTTGAGCAGGATGCAGATTTATTTAACTGCTACATCTCCAATGAAAAGCTGGATATTGATGAATTATATCTGGCAAAATATATTACCCGTGCAGATATGGTGGGTGCTGCCAACCAGATGATGAAATCTTTTAACATGGTAATACAATTTGTTAATATTTTTTCTATTGTAATTTATATGGTCCTGATGTATATCCTGACCAAAACCGTAATTGAGAAAAACACCGTTTCCATCTCCTTTATGAAAGTTTTTGGATATAGCAGCCGTGAAATAAGCCATTTGTACCTGAATGCAACTACTATTACAGTATTACTTTCTCTATTTTTGTGCATTCCGGTGGAGGTACTATGCTTTAAATATATTATGGTATTTGTTTCCAGCCTTATGGAAGGTTATATTGAATTTTATCTTCCATTCTGGGTATATGCTGCTATTATAGGAATTGGAGTTGTTGCATATTTCCTGATTAACAGCATACACATTTATAAAGTAAAGAAAATCCCTATGAGCAAGGCGCTGAAAGACAGGGATTAATATGAACTTTCTAAAAAACGCCAGCTTTTTGTGAGCTGGCGTTTTTCTTATTTTTCTTCCACAACTTCCAACTACTCCGCCCAAAACTGAGAAGTAAATCCTAAAATAGCCAAGGCAATTACAATTATCACACATACATTTAACCCTGTCTTTCTAATCCTTTCAGCTGCTTTTGGATACTTTTTCCCAAAAAAATGTAACGGCAGACCTACTATCGAATGTGAAATTATATAAACAAATGGCAGGGTAAAACCATAAATAAAGTTTTCCACTTTTCTATCCTGTATTAAATACATGGTAATTCCCATACAAATGCATAACACAAGTGACTTAAAAAATGCTTCCACTTTTCCGTAGCGTAGGTTACCGGTATTATCCGCTATATCAAACTGCTCGAAAATGACTTTTTTCTCATATTTTAAAATATCACTTGTAATATCAAGAAATTTATTTCCTGCTTTTTCCTCACGCCCAATTTCTTCTAAGTAGTAATCCTCATCAAAGGTAGTTATCTCCTCACCCTTAGACTGCATCTCTTTACTTATCCGCAATGCACCTTCAAGCTCTTTGATTTGTTCTTCCAACTGTAAAATATTTTTTTCTACCAATTCAGATAAAGAAACTTCTCCATTTAAAAGTTCTTTAATGTCAGAGACAGATATACCGATTTTTCTTAATACAATAATTTTCTTTAAGATTGTAACGTCTTCCCTGCTGTAATCCCTGTAATCATTTTCTGTTCTGGTAGGACTTATTAACTTTTCTTTCTCATAAAAGCGAATGGTCGCTCTTGGTATTCCTAATTCCTGTTCTACTTCTTTGATTGTCATAACTATCTCCCTTTCTTGTTTTATACCCCCAAAATAAGGTATAAACAAGGTTTACAGTCAAGTCTTTTTAAAAATTTCTGCACAATGACATCTAAAATCATTGTGCAGTGCCCTTTTCAGCCAAAGCTTTCAACAACAGCTCTGTCATGAAACCATACTCTAAATTAAATGTATCCAGACTTGCCTTTAGCATTTCTTCTTTTGTTATTTTTGTAAAATCTAAATAATATCCATTACGCTCTGCCAACAGTCCCACAAACATTCTCTGTGTTCTTCCGTTTCCCTCGCGAAATGGATGTATGGCATTAATCTCGCCCAAGTAAAATGCCAGCCTTGATGCCAGATTATCCATTTTCATGCCGGCTAAGTAGTTTTCTTCCTTTAACTGCTGCATCACAATATTCATCTGTTCTTCGATAAATTCACATCGGCAAAACTGATTTCCCTTAGAAATATTTACATTTCTTGTCTTTCCTGCCCATTCATAAATATCTCCGAAAAGAAACTGATGTATTTTCTTCAAAAAAATAAAATCAAACACTCCACCAATGGGGTTTTGCAGCAATTGCGCCGTTCTAAGAGCGGTAATCTCCCGCTCCGCTTTTTTCAATTCTGCCTCATCTGTTATCCCAAGTTTATTTTTCAGAACATTCGTATTGGGATAACAATAAAAAGTATCCTGTTCATAGAAATATTCGTCTGCCATCCGCTCACCTACTTACGGGTATACTTATTCACCAGCCCATCCACTGCTTCCTGAAAAGAAACCTTCCCTTCAAGACATTCCAGAATACGTCCCCTATCTTCATTTTCCAACGGCATATTTTCCATCGCCATAATTGCATTTACATTTTCAATAATCTTTTCGTTCTGGCTCATTTTTAGACCTCTTTATACTCTCTCAACTTGTTATCGTAGTTATTTTCTATCTTCCTATATTATACTCGTTCTTTACCGAACTTACAATCGGTCATTTCTGAATTCTCCCAATATCTGCGTAGAAAAACTCAAGTCTTTTCCAACCCTCGTTGCATCCTTAAGGCCTAACTTCTGTTCTACATCATAATCATCACAGGAAACAAACCTCGCTCCTGCTGCTTCAAGCTTTTCACGAAAAGAATTATAAGAATAATATAATACTTCATGACCACGCTCTACTAATTCCCGAACTACTCCCAAGGTTGGATTTGTATGTCCATGTGCCGGAATACAAAAAAATACAATCTTACTCATTCCATCTCACCTATTTTTTATAAAAGTTTTCTTTTGCACGCTCTATCAACTGTTTTTGTACATGCTGTGCCTGCTCTCTTTGACGTTGTGCTATATATTCATCCAATGCTCTATATTCTGATTCCATTTTGCAACCATAAAAAGTTCTTCCATCATCTTCTTCCTTGGTTCTAACCAGCTTCCCCTCCAAGTCAAAATGTAAATGATGGGATTTTTCATCAAAGGAAATTCTCACGCTTTCTCCCGGTTTTGCATCTACTTTCTTGGTAGATAAAAATGAAAAACCAGTGGAACTAACATCTTTCACGGTAATACTTAAAGAAGTCCTCTGTTCTCCTATCATTGCACTGCCAGGGTCCCCTACAAAAATTCTCACGCTGGTTCTTCTATTTACTTCTACCCCTACTTTTTTACATATAATGGCATGATAATGTTTCCCCTTATACTCTACTACTTTCATAAGACAATCACGCCATTCAATAGGCTTTTCCCCTTCTCTTGGATAAATTACATTTAAAATAATATCTGCTTGCATAAAATTTATAACCTGATTTTTGTAACGTATTGCATCAATAAATACAACACCTCCCTCAGAAAATCGGGTTATTGCTTCATATTCTTTTCTTCCGGCTTTTGCAATCACTTCTATACAAATTTTCTGATTTGCTTCCAGGTCACCAATCTTCATTATCCCCATATTGCAGCCCCCCTTATATAGTTTTTCTCTTGTATTTTGCATATATCATTAGTATATCATACTTTTGTCTTCCTGCCTAACCAAAATGCATTTCTCTACCAATTACAATTCCCTTAGCATCCGTTCCATTTGAGGAACCGTTCCACCACGTGCTTCCAATAATAAATTTTTTCACTTAATTCTACATTTTACCTTAACCTTGCAAGCATAAATCACCGGTTCTGCGAGATAATAATTCATGTATCTTAACAAGCAACGGAGGTGATTTCTTTATGGCAAAGGCTGGTATGCGACGTCCTGACCCGAAAGCTCCTCACGGTACTGAGAGTAATCACAAAACACATATTCCCAAAAATGATGTTCCTCCCGTGCCGGAAATTCAGGGTAAGGCAAAGTCTGGAAAAGAAAAGGCAAAACCGATGTAATGGGTTTTGCCTTTTCTCAAAATGCTTTCAACTATTGCTCAATTAAGATAGAAGCCCCTTTCCACTTATCTCCATTTTCGGTATTCATTTTGGGAATAAAATATTTTCCTTCATAACAAATTGAGGTATTCGAAGCAGACAATGCTTTTTCCATGATTCCATATACCAGAATCACATCATTTGCCACAGTCCACTGGTCAAACTTTATTGTGCGATAACCTCTTTTTTCATACATTTGACATATTTGTTCTTCGTCTTTTGAAGTTGCTTTTATGTATTCCATCATTTCACTACTTTCTTTTTCCAAATAATTTATACATAAGCCCCTCCTCCTGTTTTTCAGAATCTGCATGAAAAATATCTATTTTCTCTTTGTCTGCACTTCTATCAGAAAATGCAGGATACAAAAATCCAAAGACTGGTTCTGCCGGCTCATATTCCCCCTCCATAGGACTGACCGTGCAGATTACAAAATCATACACTTCCTCTGATTCCCATAAATTTTCCTTGTCTTTCCCCTTTAACGGCACATCATATACGCCATGAAACACAAATACCGCGAATTTATAATCCACAGGATATCCGTCTGCAATCTGTTCATAGAAGATTTCCATCAGTGCATCATTTTTCAAGCCACATTGTAACATTGCCTGAAGAAGCTGCCACATGCTGTCTTTTCCTTTGACAGTCTCTGGGAAAGTATATTCTTTTAGCTGTATATTGGTTTTTGAAAAAGGGATGGCTTTCGCCAATTCTAAATTCCTTGTTTTTTCAGAGGTTGAAAGTTTCCCGAAATGGATATTGAAACTCTCATCCATCTCTCCCATATCATTTATGTACGCCCCTGCGATTCTGTCGAAACAGTTTCTGCTTGGGTTCATGCGTCTCGTTAGTTCCAACATGTCCTCTCTGTGAATCATTTTAATTTTACTCCATATTCTTCAATACGTAATTACTACTTTACTTCTTTCGCCCACTCTACAATAGGTTCGATGTATTTCTTGCTAGAAATATCATAGGATTTTGAAATCATTTCTATCATAATCTTCTCTTCTTCTGTTTTATCCTTTTTCGCTTTCAATGCACTTATAAACATCTTCATCATGAGCTTCGAAGATGCAGACATTTTCTCATAATTAAATCCACCCGGGCAATAAAAAATTCTTGCATTTTTATGTTCTTCCGCACTGAGGCAATTTTTCATAGCCGTTTCTACTTCCGGATTCTCTATCGGACTACCTCCGACGCAATAAACTGCCAATTTTTTGTTATTCCACTTTTTCATATTTTTTTTGAACCACTTTAATTTGCTTACGCTCCCTGCACAAGCCCACCCACCAAATATAATCGTTGTGTACTTATCAAAATCCAACTTATTAGCTTCGTTAAATTCCACACATGTGCACTCCAGTGCTTCACTAATCCACTGGGCATATCTCTTCGTAAATCCAGTCTGTGAATTATAAATAACTACAATATCTTTTTCCATCTTTTTATCCTCCATCTATCTTTTATTATCCCCATAACTAAAACTGACGCTTTAAATTATCTTCCATTTGTATAATGGTCTGTATTGTCATCTGCAGTTGTTCGTCTGATATACCTTCAAACATTTTTTTCATGATGTTTGCACTCATTTCATTGTTCTTCGCACAGAAGTCTCTACAATATTCAGTAAGTTCAATACGTTGCTTTCTTTTATCGTTCTCATCTACAGTAATATCAACAAACCCTTTGTTTTCCAATTTTAACAAAATCTGTTTTACATTCTGATGAGAGCTACCCATTATCTCTGCCAATTCTTTCACTGTTGGTTTGTCTTTACACAAGTTAACGCATATAATAGCAAAAAACTGTTTCCAACTAATCTCTTTCATTGTACTATCTGCCACTGCCTGAAATCTATTCTCAAATGCACTTAATAATCCGAGCAGAAAATATGATAATTCAATTCCTGTAAAATCTACTTTATTACTATTGATAACTTCTTTAATATTCATTTTCTCCTCCAATAGGTAATATATTACTTTATATAAGGTAACACATTACCTATTCTTTGTCAATAGAAAACAAAAGATACATATCCGCCTTCCTCTCCACACAAAAAATGCCCTACATCAGCCACATAAACTGATATAGAGCACTTTATTTTTGCATCTCAAATCTTCATTTTCAATCTCACACCAAAACTGGGAATATCTCTCCTAGTCTTCCTGCATATTCGCCAACTTAGCCGCCTGGTCGGGTGCAATGCACATACATTACTTAATAGCATAAATACTCATGAATGCAATGAAAAATTTTTCCTCGTCTTACAAATTGGAATTTGCTAAATTCCTTTAATCAAGAACATCTCCATTGGTTGCTCATACCCTGGAACATCTATAACAAAACCACCACAATCTTTATATCCTAATTTTCTATAAAAATGCTGTGCTTCTTCATCAACCTGTGTAGATGTCAAAAGCATACCATATCCTTGTGATTTCACATCATTTTCCCAATGTTCCATAAGTTTCTTTCCATAACCTTTTCCGTGATAATTCCAATCAACAAATAACATTGTACAAAATGGCGTATTATCCCAAAAAAGATTATATCTCAACAATCCTATTGGTTTATTATCATCTAATAAAACGTATCCTCTTTTATCTCTAACTTTATTATCAAATTCTTGTTCTGGCAGGTGCTTATCAAGACTATACCAAAACTCTTTATCTTCTGATTGAACATATCTAATTTCTAGCATTAGCCTTACCTCTTACAATTTGTATTCAATAGACCAATCCCCCCTAGTTCTCCTGCATATTCGCCAACTTCGCCGCCTGATCCGCCGCAACACAAGCATCAATAATCTCCTGAATATCCCCGTTCATAATCTTATCCAACTTATACAGCGTAAGTCCGATTCTATGGTCGGTTACACGTCCCTGTGGGAAGTTATAGGTTCTAATCTTTTCAGAACGGTCGCCGGTACCAATCTGGCTTCTTCTCGCTTCTGCTTCTGCATCATGGGCTTTCTGGCATTCGATATCGTACAATTTAGCACGCAACAGGGCGAACGCTTTTTCCTTATTCTGTAACTGGGATTTTTCGGTCTGGCTGTAAATCACAATACCTGTTGGGTAGTGAGTCAGTCGTACCGCAGAGTCTGTGGTGTTGACACACTGTCCACCGTTACCGGAGGCACGCATTACGTCAATACGAATATCTTTTTCATCGATTTTGATGTCTACTTCTTCCGCTTCCGGCATAACCGCAACCGTAATTGTAGATGTGTGAATACGTCCGCCGGATTCTGTTTCCGGAACACGCTGTACACGGTGTACACCGGATTCATATTTCATCTTGGAATATGCACCCTGACCAGAAATCATAAAGGTTACGTTCTTCATACCACCAATACCGATTTCTTCGTATTCCATGGTTTCTACTTTCCAACGGTGACTTTCTGCGTAATGTATATACATACGGTAAACTTCTGCTGCAAACAATGCCGCTTCATCACCGCCCGCACCGGCACGAATTTCTACGATAACGTTTTTATCATCATTCGGGTCTTTTGGAAGAAGAAGAATCTTCAACTCATGTTCCAGCTCTTCTACTCTTGCTTTAGAATCGTTTAATTCTTCCTTAGCAAGCTCTCTTAATTCTTCATCGCTTTCTTCATCAAGCATTGCCAGACTGTCTTCAATATTCTGCTTTGCAGCCTTATATTCTTTATAAGCTTCTACGATTGGTGTCAGGTCGTTTTGTTCCTTCATCAACTTACGGAAACGTTCCTGATTTCCGGCTACATCCGGTTCACTTAATTCGCTCATCAATTCTTCAAATCGAACTAATAAATCCTCTAATCTGTCAAACATGATATTCCTCCTAATTTAAAAACTATCTAACGTATTCTTCTACTCCGGTAATTTTCCATATACATTCCGGTCAAGTCCACATAAATCCTGCTCTACTCTCACTTGTATAAATCCCTGCTGTTTTAACAGTTGTGCCACTTCCGCTCCTTGGTCATAACCGATTTCTAAACACAGCATGCCACCCGGTGTCAGGAAATTTCCTGACTCTTTTGCAAGCTTTCGGTAGAAAAACAAACCATCTTCTTTTCCATCTAATGCAAGATGTGGTTCGTAATCCCTAACTTCCGGCATCAGCGTTGTAACAACCTGACTTTTGATATAAGGGGGATTGGATATAATCATATCATACTTTTCCCTGATTTCTGTAAACATATCACTTTCTATAAAATTTATCTGCACCTGATTTGTGGCAGCGTTTTCCTTTGCTACTTCCAATGCTTTCGGTGAAATGTCAGCAGCACTTACCTGAACATTGGGTGCAAATTTCGCAACACTTACTGCAATACATCCGGAACCGGTACACATATCAAGCACTTTAATTCCGGGTTTTACCTGCTTTAACACTTCCTCCACAAGACCTTCCGTGTCCTGTCTTGGAATCAGAACATCCGGTGTCACCTTAAATGAAAGGCCCATAAATTCCTGTGTTCCCAGAATATACTGTAGCGGCATATGCTCACTTCGCTTTTGGGCGATGGCAAGACAGCTACTTACATCCTGCTCTGACACTTCATCTCTTTTTTTTATAAAAAACATAGGTCGGGATAACTTCATCACCGCTTCAATAATATAGAAAGCTTCCAGTTCTGCTTCTTTTATTTCTTCCTCTTTTAATATAGAAATAATTTTTTCATTTAAATCATTCAGATTCATACAGCCACCTAATATTTTGATTTCACACGAGAACTGTATCCGTTGGATTCAATCGGTGATAACTGGCCATAAACCTTTTTGTCACCCTTTTGAACAAATGCACGCACTCTGTAATAATAAATCATATCCGGTTCAACTTCCACATCATCGAAAGTGTTCTTCTTTATATCAGAATACATCTTATAAATGTCTTCTTCTGCATTTTTTCTGTAAACAACGTAACCACTGGCTTTTTTTACTTTTTCCCACTGTAAATGGATTACGCCTTTTTCTGAATCATTTACTTCGGTAAGTCTTGGTGCCGGAAGTGTATTATCTTCCACAATGTCAGCAGGTCCCTTCTTTGGCTCTGTTTTTGTTTCTCTTGCAGAATATTCCGGAACAACATCAGCCTCTTCCTGCTGCGTGGCTTCTGCTTTTTCTCCAACTTTAGGTGAGGACACCATTTCAGCCTCAGGCTCTTTCTCTGCCTTCTCAGCCACAAATCCCTCTTTATTTTCTTCTAGATACGCTTCCCAGTCAAACACTGCTTCCACGGCCTTAATAGCCACTTCCACCATGCTTTCATCCGGCTCACTGGTTGTCAAACGCTGTAATAACATTCCCGGCTTACTTAAAGCCAACACGATTTTATTATCACTTCTTCCTGCCAGACGGATAAATTCATAAGATACTCCGGCAATTACAGGTACCAGAAGAATTCTTAAGACTACTCGCAACCATGCAGAATCCACTCTGATGAACAGGAAGAAAATAATACTTACCACCATAACTACTAACAAAAAGCTGGTTCCACATCGTTTATGCTCTTTGGAGCTTTTCATTACATTTTCCACGTTTAATTCCAAACCATGTTCAATGCAGTTGATACATTTATGTTCTGCTCCATGATACATAAAAACTCTCTGGATATCTTCTATTTTCGATATCAGGAAAATGTATCCTAACAAGATTGCCACACGAATGACGCCTTCTAACAATGCCAGCAAAATATCTGACACAATAATTGTTTGAAACAATTCTGCCAAAAAATATGGGAAAATCATAAAAATGCCAACTGCCAGAATAATAGATACGGCAACTGTCATTCCCATAATAAACTTTTCACCAAAACCGCCCATAAACTTTTCCAATGCTTTGTCCAGTTTAGACGGTTCCTCGTCTTCTTCGTAAAACTCTGCTGAATAAGTCAGAGTGCTCATTCCCAGTAGCAGGGAATCTATAAAATTAAAAACACCTCTTATAAAAGGAAGCTTTGTTAATTTCTCACATTTTTTAAAAGTCTTATGTACATCTTTTTTTACGACAATTTCTTTGTCCGGCTTTCTTACAGCAACTGCGTAGGTATCACCGTTTTTCATCATAATACCTTCCATCACTGCCTGTCCGCCAATTCCTGATGACTTCAAGCCATGTCACCTCCGTATATTCCCTCTCTATTTGTAAACGCTTACCTAAGCTTTTCCATGTCTTTAATCAAAAATAGGTTGAGATTATGCAACCTCAACCTTATCTTTATGTTAGACTTATTTGTTTTCGCCCATACCATATTTCTTGTTGAACTGGTCAATACGTCCACGAGCCTTAGCAGCTTTCTGCTGTCCTGTATAGAAAGGATGGCACTTTGAACAAATTTCAACGTGGATGCTTTCCTTTGTAGAACCAGTAACAAATGTGTTACCACAGTTGCAAGTAACTTCTGCCTGATAATATTCTGGATGGATTCCTTCTCTCATTCGTTTCACCTCTTTACCAAATTCTTATAGCTACCATAGAAAGCACGCTTCGCAGACTTTCTATTCTCTAAATCAACTTATGTTGATTTCATTTTTTCATAAACAGCTTTCTAAGTATATCACAGACTTTTATAAAGTGCAAGCTATTTTTATAATAATTTTGTCTTTTTTACCATCTGTACGAATTCTTCGTTGTTTTTGGTTTTTACGAACAGATTTAAGATAGATTCTACCGCTTCGTCTGACTTCAAACCGTTCAATGCCTTACGCATAATGTAAACTGCTTCCTGTTCATCCTGAGTAAGAAGCAAATCTTCTCGTCTGGTGCTGGATTTAGGAATATCGATAGCCGGGAAAATTCTCTTTTCAGAAAGCTTTCTGTCCAATACAAGTTCCATGTTACCGGTACCCTTGAATTCTTCGTAAATAACATCGTCCATTCGGCTTCCGGTATCTACCAGTGCAGTTGCTAAAATAGTAAGACTTCCGCCTCCGCGCATATTTCTTGCTGCACCAAAAATACGTTTTGGCATATACAATGCGGCCGGGTCAAGACCACCAGATAAAGTTCTACCGCTGGCAGGCACTACTAAGTTGTATGCTCTGGACAAACGTGTAATACTGTCTAAAAGAATGGTAACATCTTTTTTATGTTCTACCAGTCTTTTTGCACGTTCGATTACCATTTCAGATACTCTCTTATGGTGTTCCGGCAATTCATCAAATGTAGAATAAATTACTTCTACATTTGGTCCTTCTACATCTTCTTTAATATCGGTAACTTCTTCCGGACGTTCATCAATGAGAAGAATAATTAAATGCATATCAGGATTGTTGTGTGTAATTGATTTTGCCACTTCCTTTAAAAGGCTTGTCTTACCTGCTTTTGGCGGGGAAACAATCATACCACGCTGTCCCTTACCGATTGGAGATAAAATATCCATAATACGCATGGAAATTCCACTGGAAGATGTTTCTAAACGTAGTCTTTCATCTGGGAAAATCGGTACCATGTCTTCAAAAGTACAACGCTTCATGGCATCCTCGATTTTCATATCATTGATTGTCTTGATATATAATAATGCGCTGAATTTTTCAGAAGATGTTTTAATTCTTGTATTTCCTTCTATAATATCTCCTGTTTTCAAATTAAATCTTCTAATCTGTGCAGGTGCTACATATACGTCCTGTTCTCCCGGAAGATAATTTAATGCGGAACGAATAAATCCATAACCATCCTGTAATACTTCTAAAATTCCCTTTACCGTATGGCCACTGTCTAATCTTGCCAATTCGTTGGCATCTTCAATAACTTCTCCCATTTTCTGCTGTGATTTGCGTGGTTTTTCTTCTGTAGACTTTGTGGAAGTTTCTTCTGCTTTCTCAGGCTTTGGTGCCTTGGCAGCTTCTTTTTTGTCTTCTTCTAACATTGCCTCTACTACTTCTGACTTCTTCATAGTAGATACCCCTTTAATACCCCTTGTTTTTGCTAATTCTTTTAAAGTAGCTAATGGTAATGACTCATATTTTTCTCTCATACTTACTCCTTTAAATCTCCTATACTTTATACTTATCAACTATTCTATTGTGCATTTTCTCCTTCGGGATAGGTCATCAGAACCGATGCACGATGCGCAGAATCATTTCTTTCTATAGTATATCACAAGATTTCAAATAACACAAAGGATAATTTACAATCTTGCCCCTATATTTTCTTTGTGCTATACTTACAGATAGATTGAAAACAGATTTTCGATTAAATTTAAGCTACGAAAGGTGAATGAAATGACAACGAACGAAAAAGCTCTTATGCTTCATGAACAATGGAACGGAAAAATTGAAACTACAGCAAAATCAAAAGTAAGTTCAAGAGAAGATTTAGCTCTTGCTTATACTCCTGGTGTTGCAGAACCATGTAAGGTAATTGCAGAAGATAAAGAAGCTGCTTATAAATACACAATCAAATCCAATACAGTTGCTGTTGTATCTGACGGAAGTGCTGTACTTGGTCTTGGAAATATCGGTGCGGAAGCAGCTATGCCTGTTATGGAAGGTAAGGCAGTTTTATTCAAGGAATTTGGCGGCGTAAATGCATTTCCTATCTGTCTTGACACTCAGGACACAGAAGAAATCATTAAAACTGTTGTAAATATTGCACCTGCTTTCGGCGGAATTAATTTAGAAGATATTTCAGCACCTCGCTGTTTCGAAATCGAAGAAAGATTAAAAGAACTATTAGACATCCCTGTATTCCATGATGACCAGCACGGTACTGCTATCGTAGTTTTAGCCGGTATCATCAACGGTCTTAAGGTAACAGGAAAGAAAAAAGAAGACTGTAAAGTAGTTGTAAACGGTGCCGGAAGCGCCGGTGTTGCTATCACAAAACTTCTTCTTCGTTACGGTTTTACCAACGTAATCATGTGTGATAAAGCAGGTATCATTAACCAGAACACACCTGACTTAAACTGGATGCAGGAAGAGATGAGCAAACAGACTAATCCAAATCAGGAAGCCGGAACACTTGCAGATGCTTTAAAGAATGCTGATATCTTTGTTGGCGTTTCTGCTCCGGGCATTGTAAGCGCTGAAATGGTTTCCTCCATGAATAAAGATTCTATCCTGTTCGCTATGGCTAACCCGGTACCTGAAATTATGCCAGATGTTGCCAAAGCTGCCGGTGCAAGAGTGGTTGGTACCGGACGTTCCGATTTTCCAAATCAGGTAAACAATGTAGTAGCTTTCCCTGGTATCTTCAAAGGTGCATTGGAAGGACGTGCAACACAGATTACAGAAGAAATGAAACTTGCAGCAGCTCACGCTCTTGCAAATTTAGTACCGGAAGACGAATTAAATGATGAAAACATTTTACCGGAAGCATTTGACCCTCGTGTGGCTGAAGCAGTAAGCAAGGCTGTAAAAGACCATATTAAAAAATAATGATGGATTGTCCTTACTATTCACTGAATACATATTTGAAAAACACCTACGGAGAAAAGCTGTATAAACTTTCCTTAAACGCAGGTATGACCTGTCCAAACAGAGATGGCACCCTTGATACCAGAGGGTGCATCTTCTGTAGCGCAGGTGGTTCGGGCGATTTTGCCGAAAATCCCCAACATTCCATTACAGAGCAAATAGATGCTGCAAAGAGGCGGGTACGCAACAAAATGAAGGGGAACAGTTATATTGCCTATTTTCAGGCTTATACCAACACTTATGCTCCTGTTTCTTATCTTAGAAAAGTATTTATGGAAGCAATTTCCCATCCGGACATTAAAATTCTTTCCATTGCCACACGTCCTGACTGTCTTTCTAATGAGATTATCCAATTACTACAAGAATTATCTGCCATAAAACCAGTCTGGGTTGAATTAGGTCTTCAAACAATTCATGAGACAACCGCCCAATACATTCGCCGTGGTTATCCACTTTCCTGTTTTCAAGATGCTGTAAAACGCCTAAGTAAAGCAGGTATTGAGGTGATTGTGCATATGATTCTGGGACTTCCCGGCGAAAGCAAGGCTGATATGCTGGCAACTGCCGATTATATTTCTGATTTACCAGTACAAGGAATAAAATTGCAATTACTGCATATACTAAAAGGAACCGACCTTGCCAAAGATTTTTTTGAAAATAAGTTTGAAGTTTTGGAACTTTCACAGTATACTGATATTATAGTTTCTATTGTGGAACGTCTTCCAGAAAATATAGTAGTACATAGAATTACAGGGGACGGGCCTAAAAATCTTTTGATTGCTCCACTTTGGAGCGGTGATAAAAAACGTGTATTAAATACTATTAATCAGGAATTCAGACTACGAAATACCTGGCAGGGCAAAAAAAGATAAGGGGGTAGACCATGTCAGAACCATTTACACTTTACAAATTAATCATACTTTATATGTTAAGCAAAGTGAATTTTTCACTTTCTAACAGCCAGATTACGGACTTTATTCTGGACAAGGAATATACCGATTACCTGACATTACAGCAGGCACTGGCTGAACTTTTGGAAGTAAAACTCATCCGGGTGGATGCTTCTTCCAAGAATTCTCTCTATAATATTACAGAGGAGGGTATGGAAACACTGGGATTCTTTGAAAACAGAATTTCAGAACAGATTAAGGAGGATATTACCTCCTATATCAAAAGTCATGGTTATGAATTGTACAACGAACGTTCTATACTAGCTGATTTTGAAAAAAATGCCGACAATGAATATGCGGTTCGCTGTCGTGTTATGGAGAAAAAATCACCTCTCATTGATTTAACCATTACCGTTCCAACTTTGGAAGATGCAGAAATGGTATGCAGAAACTGGGAACAAAACAGCCAACCGGTTTATGCATATATTATGAGTGAATTGTTGAAATAAACTTTAATGGCACAGTTTTCAATCACTGTGCCATTTTATTCTTTAAACTTCTATTCCGCTTCCCTCTGAATCCTCTCCATATGCTCCTTAATCTTTCTCTCATACCCATTATCCGAAGGTTCATAAAATACCTCTCCAACCAATTCATCCGGTAAGTACTGCTGTTTTACATAATGGTTTGGATAGTCATGGGCATATTTATAGCCGATTCCATGACCTAATTTTGCTGCACCGCCGTAATGGGCATCCTGCAAATATGGCGGAATTGCTGCTGTTTTGGTGTTTTTCACCACATCCATTGCTTTGAAAATTCCTGTACAGGCTGCGTTGCTTTTTGGTGCGGTTGCCACATAGGAAACGGCCTGAGAAAGTATAATCTGAGCTTCCGGCATACCGATTCGTTCCACTGCCTGTGCCGCTGCCACTGCCACCTGCAAAGCCTGTGGATCAGCATTTCCCACATCTTCCGAAGCACAAATCATAATTCTTCTTGCAATAAATTTGATATCCTCGCCTGCGTAAAGCATCCGTGCCAGATAATAAACAGCCGCATCCGGGTCTGACCCCCGCATACTTTTAATAAATGCAGAGATAGTATCATAATGATTATCGCCCGTTTTGTCATAACGAATCACACGCTTCTGGATACAGTCCTGCGCCACTTCCAAGGTAATTTGAATTTTCCCATCTTCCCCGCGCTCAGTGGTCATAATCCCCAGTTCAATGGCATTCAAAGCCATTCGGGCATCGCCATTGGAAATGTCTGCTAAAAATTCCATAGCATCCTCTGTAATTTCCGCATTATAGGCACCCATCCCCTTCTTTTCATCCTCCACCACACGGCAAAGCAGTGTTTTAATATCTTCCTTTTCCAGTGGCTTCAACTGAAAAATAATGGAGCGGGATATCAGCGCCCCATTCACTTCAAAATACGGATTTTCTGTGGTTGCACCAATTAAAATTAAAGTTCCATCTTCCACAAAAGGCAGAAGATAATCCTGTTGTCCTTTGTTAAATCTATGAATTTCGTCTACAAACAGAATGGTTTTCTTTCCATACATTCCAAGATTGTTTTTTGCCTGCTCTACCACTGCTTCCATATCCTTTTTTCCGGCAATGGTGGCATTTATCTGGGTAAATTCCGCACTGGTGGTGTTGGCAATCACCTTGGCAAGAGTGGTTTTTCCTGTTCCCGGAGGACCATAAAAAATAACCGAACTCAGTTTATCCGCCTTAATGGCACGATATAACAACTTATCTTGGCCAATGATATGTTGCTGTCCTACCACTTCCTCTAAAGTTTCCGGCCGCATTCTTGCTGCCAAAGGTGACTCATTTTTCAAATTCTCTTCCCGCATATAGCTAAATAAATCCATTTTTATCCTCTTATATCCTATCCTCTGCCACTCATAACAAAGGGGTTATTCCAAAATCATTTCGTCTAAAGTTACAAACTCATACCCTTCCTTTTCCAAAGTATCAATAATCTCGAAAGTTGCCTCCACGGTACTTTGATAGGAATCATGCAACAGTATTATATCATCTTCCTTTACTTTTGACACCACCCTTTTTACCACCAAATCTTTATTCTGACATTTCCAATCCAATGGATCACTGTTTGATACAAAAGTAAAGAAAAAGGATATGAAAAATAAATCTCATATCCCTTTATACCTAAGCATTATTAGGCATTCTATCAATATCGTCTGCTGTTATTAAATAGTTATCTTTTCCAACAACAATATCTTTCGTTGTATAATTTACCATTTCAAATAATTTAGAAATATCATTTGGTACATCTTCCACATTATCTCTGCCTCCGATATATTTGACAAAATACTGTTCCAATATATACAAACCAGCTAACTAGATATATTAAATAATCTTAAAGAGCAGGAGGAAAACACCTATTATTAGGTACTGTGTAAAATGAAGTATACAAGTAAAATTCAAGGGCAGTTGAGAATTATCCATTGTTAATGGTTTTGTGAAAAGGTTACGAAGAACTCTATACTCCGCCGGAATTGTCCAACCTTACCAACCCAATCTACCACATTCAAATAATTATTTGCATGTGGTGGGTTGGGTTTCTCTGCTTCTCTGCCACCTCTGGAATTGGCTGAAAAAAAGCCCCCTGCAAGTAGCAGAGAGCTTGAAACACTTTACTTTCTAACAATGTTAATTGTTACTGATTAACTAAATGTGGAAGTTATAAAACCTCTACATTTAGATTGTATCATTCGATACAAATAAAAATCAATAGATAAGAATAATAAATATTAAATCCGAAAAATAATTATTAAAAAAATAATGTGTATAATTAAATCTAAAAGCAATATGCTCCTATTCCAAGTCAAATTTTGTCAATTCCCCATGGACATCCCCATTAAATCATGCTACAATATTTTTCATAATCGAAAAGAAAGAAGCGGATGCGTTTCCGATAACGATGCCCTCTAGTACATAAGGAGGGTGATGCCCTATGAACACAATGGAAGTTTTAACTTTATTGCTAGTAATATTCGCGGCTCTGTCATATATAGACAATCGTAACAAAAAGAAATAGCATCCCAGACCGTCCAAAGTTGAGGATGCTATTCTTGTAATTCATTTTCATACAGAGGGCAATCGGATAACTCATCCGATAACCTTTCTAATTAGATTATACATGGAGAGGCTTGATTTTTCAAGTCTCTCTTTTTATTTTCAGCTAAATATTAAATCTTCCAGATAATCTCCATATCTCCGTTTGAAGAAAGAAGTATTTTTTCAATCATCTGCTGACAGATACTTTTCTTTTCATCTATAGATAGGCGATTATAAACTAGCGGTAATCTATCCGAAACACGAAGTCTTTCAGTCGTTTTAGTATTCATAAACTCTGTAAGCTGTATTTCATTTATTTCCTGCTGTAGAGTTTCAATCTTACTATGTACCATATTAACACTTTCCCCACCAAGAGAAGCGAGTTCAAGAAGTCGGTCTATCTTATCCTTTAATTCATTTATTTTGTTTTCTTTCTTCTTGTCAGAAGCTATCTCGTCTATAATCATTTTTGCAATTTTATCTAGTTCTTTTTGTATTTCCTTTCCCACTTTATCTTGAATATCTGCAAACTTTACACCTTTAAATGTAACATCGCAAACTTTCAAGGTATATTTTCCATGGCATCCAAGATATGGCACTCCCTTTGCTGATTTATTATGACATTTGATGGCATATCCACATTTCGGACATTTCAGCAATCCAGTTAATTCCTGCAAAGCTCCCGAAGAATTTGCACGTTTTATTTGTTCATTATTCGCTAAACGTTCTTGCACCATGATAAAGGTTTTGCTGTCAATAACACCTGCAAAATTTGTAAGATAAATACTTTGTTCTTTTAAATCTGTATATTTCCTAACATTTGCATTTCCAACTCTTTTACCTACAATATGACAGCTTGTTGTACCATCCCATTTTCCTTCATTTAAGAATTTGACCTTCCGTATTTCATAGTATTTTCTTAGTCGTTCATCTGCAATAACATACACACTATTTTGAAGCATTCGAGCAATCGTTACATTATCCCATGCTCCATTTTCACGTCTGCTCCTATAACCTTTCTCTGTGAGATGATTACATATCTTTTGCATAGATATATTAGGAGAATATGCATATTGATTAAAACAATATTTCACGATTTCCATTTCATCAATATTTACTTTAAGTGTTGGCTTTTTATCTTTTGTCTTTCCATTTGTAAAACCATAAGGAGCAGGACCACCTGCCCAACGCCCATCCATGCTGATACGAGAGTAATAATTATCTTTCACACGTTCTTGTATGCTTTCTCGTTCCATTTGTGCAAACACAATCAAAATTCCCATCATTGCCCGCCCCATAGGATTAGAAGTATCAAAATTTTCGTTTACTGATAAAAATTCTGTTCCATGCTCCTGCATAATGGAATATAGGTTATAAAAGTCTGTAATATTTCTACTGATACGGTCTAGTCGGTAAACGATAACCCTGCTGATTTTATTTGCTTTAATATCTTTTAATAAACGCTCAAGGTCTGGTCTAGCAGTATTTTTTCCAGAATATCCTTTATCTTTATAAGTTTCTACATTTCCTTTTGTTATGTATTCGCATTTCTCAATCTGGGTTTCAATGCTCACGCTGTCCTTTTTGTCTACACTCTGTCTTGCGTAAATTGCTTCTGTTCTGCTCACGCTTGATATCCTCCTTGTAATTTAAGTAATCAATAAATTTCAAGTAAAGATTGATTTTTTCTTCTTTCGTGATATTTTTATATGTGTTCTTTATCACTTATAAAAACCTCTGAAATTCATTGTCTTAACATTAATACACAAGTAGATATCAAAAATACAACAAATTTCCAAAACTTTTTGAAAAAATTTTTTTTCTTAAAATCTATACTCTTGTTACAAGTGTATCCACATCCCACAATACCACAATCATATTTGTAATACAGTCCAAATTATTGCTCCATGCGCCAAAGGGCGGACGAACGTAATTAGGCGTTTCTCCAGTAATTTTTCTTATCACTTCATTTGCCTTCGTCATTTCTTTACAGGCTTCCACTTCTTTCATGGAATTTAACTGTACGTGGGAATAACTGTGATTTCCTACCACATGCCCCTCTTCTTTCATCCTCTCTACAATCTCCGGATATTTTTCTGCATTTTTTCCCATTAAAAAAAAACTGGCACTTACATTTCGTTCCTTTAAACCATCCAAAAGCATAGGAGTATACTTTTCATGGGGTCCATCATCGAATGTAAGTGCTATTTTTTTCTTTATCTGATTTTCACTTTCTGCCGGTGTAACTTCTGCAAATTGGGTTGCACAGCTTGCTGAAAGGGGTATATCTGATATAAATATGATATTGATAAGTAGCAGGATTATATTAATGCCCAAAAGAAGGAACAGTTTTTTATTTTTTTCTTTCATGCTCTACTGCTTTCCCATCAATGAAAACTCTTAGTACATTTTACTCAGTTTCACCTGAAAATATGTTTCATTCTACAGTCCTAAATGTTTTACATAAGTTTTTTCAAATTCCTCGGTTTTTGCAAGTACTACTTCTTTGGATATCTCCGTAATTTTCTGTATTTTTTCCTCTGCATTGGAATCTCGCAAAAAACTCTCCACACCAGCTAAGGAAGTATTTCCTACCGTTTTTATTTTTCCTAAAAATTCTCTTGGGAAAATTCCGATATTCACTGCTTTTCGAATATTCATCCGATAGCCAAAACCGCCTGCCACAAACACTTCCGGTATTTCCCGGTATGTTTTTCCATATGCTTTGGCAAGCAGTTCAATTCCTGTTCCAATGGCTCCTTTGGCAAGCTGCAGTTCCCTGATATCCTGTTGATAAATGCTGATTGACTGGCCGGACTCTGTTTTTGTCACTTCATAACCATTGCCCGCATAGCGTTCCAGAAGATTTCCTTCCTTATTTAAAATACGGGCATCCTTTAATTCCGATAATATTTCTACCATACCGGTTCCGCATATTCCTACCGGACTCTTTCCCTGAATTGTGGTAACTTTGCCATTGAATTCAAAGGCACTAATGGCACCGGCAATGCTTCCCACTCCATTTCGCAAGCCTCCGCCCTCAAAAGCAGGACCTGCCGCAACGGAAGTACACAAAAGATGCTCTCCGTCCCCTATTACCATTTCTCCGTTTGTTCCAATATCTATCAACATTGCCGGTCGTTTTCTGTTGAGAAATCCACACTGAAACAAACCGGCTACAATATCACCGCCTACAAAGCCGGAAATTGGTGGAAACACAATCACCTCTGCCTGAGAGTCACTGTTTTCAAATACTTCCTGAAATTTCAGTTTCTGTAATTTGTATGTTACTGGCGTGAATGGATAGGAGGCCAGTCCCTGCAAACTTTGTCCCAGCAATATCTGGCTTACCGTAGTGTTTCCTGCAATTCCAATCCGTTCAATGTCTGCCGGTGTAATCTGTGCAGTTTCACATAAAGCTTTCACCCCTTGAAGCAAATCTGCTCTGGAAAGTTTTTGCAGAAGCTCCATACCACCACTGTTTGCATTTTGAATTCGTGTAATCACATCACTGCCATATTTTCTACAGGAATTTACAGCAGTATAAGTTTTTACCGGAACTGCTTTTTCTCCTGCCAACAGTTGCATGGCAATGGTGGTGGTTCCCAAATCCACTGCAATTTGAAAGGGTGGCTGCATCTTTTCTTCTGTTTCAGTGAATATGTTAGTTCCTGCCGTAATGACAGAAAAGCTTTCGGCCGCCCCCATTTCCAGCTGAATTTTGCCCCGCATCTTGCATTGTAGATTGTTACATTTACTACAATCATGCTGCATCCGGAATATCTCTTTGTTTTCGGTCAGTTGCAGAATATATCCAAAGGTTTTTACCGGTTTAAACATATAACCTTTTGTGATACTGATTTCATCCTTGTCCTTTTTTGTTCTTTCGTAAATAGTAAGCTGTTCTTTCAGTTCCAAATCCACGCCCGGGTCCAGTCGTTTCTCTACTCCCAGCTTCATTTCTGCAAATAATTCCTTGGGCAATTCTCCTATTTCTCCATCCATTTGGAATAAATAGGTATCCGACATGGCATCTAGCAGCAATGCTTCCATCACATTGCCTTCCTGCATTTTGGATTCTATTTCTTTCACAATCTCTGAACCCAGTGTCAATAAAATATACGCTCTTTTTTCCTGTGGCTCTGCCTGAATTCTGTATTCCGGCTTTATCCACTGCAAAAAGGCAGGAAGCAACCTTTCATAGTCACTTCCTACTGCCTTTCTAAGATGTTCGGACTTATCTCCCTGAAGCCGTTCCATCACTATCTGTTTATTTAACTGAATATTTAATTTCTGATAAACTTCCATGCCAGTCACCCTTACACAAACTGATTCTGACCTTCTTCATATTCATAATCTATGTTTTTTAAAGTTGCTGTCAATTCTTCCTTCGATACATTATATACACTGCAGAATTCTTCTAATGTACTATAATTATCCCTTAGCTGGGTATTTACAAAGCTTAAAAGCATTACAGGATCTTTTGGTAACATATGGCTTCCTCTTTTCTTTTATTTTCTTGGTCATAGTATATCAAATTTTCCTGATATATTACAATACTTTATGCTTCTTTCATCGCTTCTCGTTTTCCACAAATCACTGCACATAACCCATTGAATACTAACGCTACTACAAGAGTAACTGCTGCCGCTACCTGCTGATGAGTCATTCCATAATTTACTACTTCTCCCAATGCCTCCACTGCTCCTTTTGGCATTGCCGCTATGGTATCTATCAGATAAGAACCTGCAAAGAAAAATACAAATCCCGGAACCATTCGCATTATGCTTAATAACTGCTGATTTTTAATTTCAAAAAAGTAAGAAAATACATATTGTATAGCGTTCATACATAATCCCACACTTAAAATCATAATTATCTTAGGAAAAATATAACTTGCAGTTATTTCTCCACCAAGAATTCCCTTAATATATGTTAAGCTTATCAATACGCTACATATTCCTAAAAAAGCAACGGAAAAGCAAAATCTTCCATAAACCCTGTGTTGTGCCTTTGCCGGAAGCAGCTTCATAAAACTTTCTCCACTCATAGAGTCAATGCTGAATGGTACAGAACAAAAAATAAGTCCCATAAAAATCATATACATAGCTCCCCACAGCGATCCCATTTTACCGGTAAAAAGAAGAACCACTGCTACTGTTAACACAATAAGTTTTATCTGTGTCTTCATTTTTAAAAAATCCATTTTCATAAATTTGATAGCTTCCATAATTTAACCCTCCATATCCTTAATATAAGAAATCACAATCTGATTAATTGTTGGTTTTTCTAATACACATTTCCGGCTTACACATACACTGTCATCTGTTTCTATAATTCCCTCAAATCCTACACTGGTTTTCTTTAATCCTTTGATTTTTCTTGAAACTGCCTCTGTTAATTCATCCAATCCACCTTTTACCAGCAAATATTTCTCTGCAATTTCTTCCTTGGTATCAAAGAATACTTCTTTTCCATTATGTAGGAAGAAAATATAATCTGCAATTTCTTCCAAATCACTTAAAATATGAGTGGAAAACAGTACACTTCTCTCTCCATCCTGAATGTAATCCTGCAAAATTTCTAAAATTTCCTGCTTTACTACCGGGTCTAACCCGTTTGTTGCCTCATCTAAGATAAGTAATTTGGTATCTCTTGCAAGAATTCCTGCAAACATAAGTCGAATTGTCATTCCTCTAGAATAATCTTTCACCTTTTTCTTTTCCGGCAAATCCCATTTTTTACAAAGATTCATAAATTTATCTTCCTGAAATGTTTCATAAAAGTCCTTTAAAATCCCTTTAACATCCAATAAAGTAAAATCATTCGGAAAATAGCACTTATCACACACATAACCTATCATCTCCTTATACTTTTTAGGATTTTCCTCATATTCCATACCGTCGATTCTGACAACACCGGCATCTGCTTTTTTCTGATGGGTAATCAAATCTAATGTGGTCGTCTTTCCGGCGCCGTTCTGGCCTACATAACCACAAATAAATCCTTTTGGAAGTTCCAGTGTAATGTTTTGCAATGCAAAATCCTTATATTTTTTCTCTAATCCCTTTACCTCTAATGTATTCATATGAAATCCTCCTACAATAATGCTTCAAAAATCTCTCTCAATTCTTCTGTTGACATTTCGATAAGTTTTGCTGTGGCAATGGCATTTTCCAGACTTTCTTCAATCCGCTTTAAATACTGTTCCCGTATCATGCTGTTATCACGTTTTCTTACAATGCTGCCCTTGCCCTGTACGGACGAAATAAATCCTTCATTTTCCAACTCATTGTACGCTCTTGTAGTCGTTATAACACTGACACCTAGTTCCTTCGCCAACTGTCTTATGGACGGCAGCACAGTTCCTTCGTTAATAAGTCCATTTAAAATCTGTTCTTTTACCTGCTCCTTTATCTGGGCATAGATAGGGAGTTCCGACTGATTGGATATTACAATTCTCATGTTTCTCCTCACTTTACTGTTTGTGACTGCTCTTGCAGTTCTGTTCATATAGTATATACTGTATATATCTGATTATATACACTATATACTGTTCTGTCAATATGTAAAATGAAAAAAGCAGGTAGTCAGCCATTACAGCTAACTACCCACTATACACTTTACTGATTCACTTCTAATATAACATAATCCCCTAATACATGATTTGTACTAAAGATAATACCAATTTTATCTTCCCGCCAGTAGTTATAGTTTCAATACTATTGCTGAAATTACACTAAATATCGCAAATACTACAATATTAACCGCTACAATGGTCGCACCTACCGGTGTGGCTGCCAAAATAGATATCAACATACCTGCCAAAGCACAGACTACTGCAATCACCGCGGATGCAATCATTACCAGGCGAAAACTTTTGAACACGCGCATGGCTGAAATAGCCGGAAAAATAATTAATGCTGAAATAAGCAGAGAACCTACCAGTTTCATTGCAAGCACAATAACCGTTGCTGTAATTATTGCAATCATCAAGTTATATCTGTCCGCCTTAATTCCTGTTGCTTTGGCGAAATTTTCATCAAATGTTACTGCAAAAATTTTGTGATAAAAAAAAGTAAACATTCCCAGTACCACCACGGACATTCCAATGCAAAGCCACACATCTGTAATATTCAGTGTCAGAATAGATGTGGAACCAAATAAGGTAGTACACACATCTCCAGCAATATTGGTAGATGTGGAAAATACATTTAAAAGCAGATAACCAATAGCCAATGCTCCCACGGAAATCATCGCCAGACTGGCATCCCCTTTGATTTTCGCATTCTGACTGCCCCGAAGGAGAAGCACTGCTGCCACAACTGTAATGGGAAGCACTATCAACATTTGATTTGTAATATTTAACACGGCTGCCACCGCCATTGCTCCAAATGCCACATGAGAAAGTCCATCTCCAATAAAGGAAAAACGTTTTAATACTAACGTTACCCCCAGTAGTGATGAGCAAAGAGCAATCAATACTCCCACCAGCAACGCATATTTTACAAAAGGGTATTCAAAATATAACGCTAATTTATCTATCATCTTCATCATCTCCCAAAGCTTCCATTTTCACCAGTTCTGTAAAAGCTTTTCCTGTTTCTGTTTTCAAGTATTCCTCTTTTGTTCCGAAAAACAATGGTTTGTGGGCAATATGCAGGATATGGTCTGCATAATTACATGCGGCTGCCATGTCGTGACTTACCATGATAATTGTGATTCCTTCTTCATTGAGCTTCTGAATCAGCTCATACATTTCTACCGTAATCTTTGGATCAAGACCTGCCACCGGTTCATCTAATAAAAGCATTTTTCCTGTTGCACACAAAGCCCTTGCCAGCAGCACACGCTGTTGCTGACCGCCGGACAAATCTCGGTAGCATCGTTTTTTGAAATCTTCAATGCCAAGTTTACACATATTAGCTTCTGCACGTTCTTTTTCTTCTTTACTATAAAAAGGACGGAAACCACTTTTATTTAAATTTCCCGATAAAACCACTTCCCATACCGATGCAGGAAAATCTCTCTGCACCATGGTCTGTTGTGGCAGATAACCGATTTCCGTAGGCTTTAATTCCTCGCCAAACTCAATGTTTCCCTCTAACGGCTGACGAAGACCCAGTAACGTCTTAATCAGCGTACTTTTTCCGGTACCGTTTTCTCCCACAATGCACAGATAGTCCCCTGCATTTACTTCAAAATTCAAATGTTTTATAATGGTTCGTCCTTCATATCCCAGTGAAACATCACTACATTTTAACTGTGACATATTCTTTCTCCTTCACTTACTGCAAAGCTTCTTTTATCACTTCTAAATTTTGTTCCATAACAGAAAGATAAGTAATTCCTTCTGTTATCTGTGCTTCTGACACCGACTGCAGAGAATTCAGCTCTTTAATAGCTACATCACCATCTACGTTTTTCTGAATGGATTCTGCTATAGTTTTGTCTGAACCATCAATGGTTAAAATACATGGAAGCTTGCATTCCTCTATTTTATCTGCTAAAAATACAATGGTTTCAAAGCTAGCCTCTGTTTCCGCAGAACACCCCGGAAATGCTGCATAGTAGGTAAGTCCGTAGTCTTCTGTTAAATACCGAAACGGAAAACGGTCACCAAACAGCAATATTTTCCCTTTGGCTTCCTGTACTGCTGCTTCGTAAGAAGCATCTAAGCTTTCTAATTTTTCTAAATAAGCGTTTTTGTTTGTTTCATATAACGCCCTCTGCTCTGAATCTATTTTCACTACCGCTTCTGCAATCTTATTTACCATTTTTTCAGCGTTTTTCAAGGACAACCACACATGCTCATCATATTCATGGTCTTCTTCATGGTCAACTTCTTCCTGTCCGGCTTCTGTTTCGTGAGCATGTTCTTCTTCATGGTCTGCTTCTGTTTCATGGGCATGTTCCTCTTCTTCCATACCCTCCACTACTTCCTCTTCCACAACATCATCTTCTAAAAATTCCATCACAGAAATCATTTGTGGCTTCTTTTGACTGTCTTCTACGGCATCCTCAATCCACTCTTCTGAAGTTCCACCGTTGTAAATAATTAAATCACAATCACCTATTTTGACCATATCTTCCACAGAAGGCTGATAATTGTGAATGTCCATACCATTGTTCACAATAAGGGTAAGCTCTATATTTTCATTTTCTTCCCCCACAATCTGTCTTGTCCAGTCATATTCCGGAAAAGATGCACATACAATCTTAATTTTATCCTTTTCACTATCTGTGTCTGCCTGTCCGCTTGTTCCACAGCCACAAAACAACATTGCCGTCATTGTTGACAGGAATAATCCTGTTGCTATTTTCTTCCCTAATTTCATAACCCGAAATCCTCCACATTGAATATCCTACTATCAAATCTGCAATTCATTTGCATTTTAATTATATATGGTTTGAAGTAAATGTCAAGGGAATTTGCAAATTAGTTGCGTTTTTGTGGCAATTCGAATGGGGGAGTGGTTGAAAGGACGCTCCTAAGAGTTACAACGTCCGCCCGGAAAGGCAGGAGGATGTTTATGCCTTTCCGGACGGACGTTGTAACTCTTATAAGCTGTTCTTGGAAACCACTACATGCGAATTGCCACAAGTTTACGCTTGGAACTGCTGGATGGAACACTTATGAGCTATTTTCACCTCCATTCCACGAATTGGAACATTTCAACGCTTGGAACTGCCATACACAGCCCCCGATATAGAGAGAAGCTTTCAGAGCTGTTTGGTTCTGCTCTGAAAGCTTCTCTCTATATCGGGGGCGTACCGGCTACCCTAACGTTGAACTGTTCACTATTTGCACTATTTACATTCTTCACATACTCCATACAAAATGGAGTTCTCACACAACAAGGAAATTCCATGGTCTTTCAGTATATGTTCCTCGATGCTGTTCATAAAACCACATTCTAAATGAACAATTTTTCCGCATTTTACGCACTGGATATGAAGATGTTTATGACAGTTATGTTCCGGTTCCACATAGCGATATGTGGATTTATCGCCTTTTTCTGACACGGATTTCATTACCTTTCCCTGTGCAACTAAGGCATCCAGATTACGATATATGGTAGATACGTTTACAGGATTTCCCTGCTGCTCCATAAATTGTTCTATTTCGGAAACCGTTACAGTGCGTTCTTTCGTTGTTTCTAAATAATTTAATATTAACTGTCTTCCCTTAGTTTTATATCCATCACTGCGTGCCATGGTTTTATCCTCCTATATATTCTTCATAGGTCTTTCTAACTTTGTATTCTGAAATATTGTGTGAAATGGTTCCTGACTGATACGCTCCATCGTTATAAAAAATCACATTCTTTTCGCACCAGCCGGAATATACAAACAAAAGTTTCGTAAAATTTCTTTCTCCCTGATTCAGTGGAAGCATCTGTTTCTCTCCGTATACAAATTCCACTGCCATATCTTCTTTACATTCTGCAACACCATCCGGGTCTATGGCTGTTTCCATGATATCTTTCTTCTTAGGTAACGTATTTAGCATATATAATTTTGAAAAAGCTTCGTCCTGTTGGGTCAGTTCTGTAGCTTCTCCGTTATAATATACTACCATTTTTTCCGGCATGGGATATAATTCTTTCCCACTTTTATCATTAAAATTGGATATAATTGCCACAAAGCCCACAAGCAACACAGCAACGATTACCGCTATAAAAAAGCGTTTTTTCTTTATTTCATTTCTAGAAATTTCTTCCATTCCAACCCCAATCATTTACACCGTGATAAGTCACATACACCGCATTTCCCGGTATTCCCAGCTCTTTCTCGTAAATATTGCAGATTTCTTCTGTCATTTGTTCATAAGCAGATGAGGAGGCATTTCCAAATAAGCTGACTGCCACATAGGCACCTTTTTCCAGTTTATTTCCGCCCATATATAAATCGTAATCATCTTCAAAGCCTACCATAAGAAAGCTTTCCGGCTTATTTAAAATAGAAACTGCTTTTCCAAGCTCTGTTTTAATAGCCTCTTTCTTTTCCGGTGCAACCTTCAATGTAATTTTAGAATCAATAAATGGCATAATTCTTACTCCTTCCTCTTTTTACAAATTTGCTTTCCTATATATATTAGCCTTTTTTCACCTGTGCTGTCAACTTATCCTCATCCACTTCAATTAAAATCACATCACCTGCACTTAAATCTCCACTTAAAATGCATTTTGCAGCAAGGGTTTCCACATGCTTTTGCAGAAATCTCTTTAATGGTCTTGCACCGTATATCGGGTCGTAGCCGCCATCTATCACATACTGCTCTGCCTGTGCAGAAAGCTCCACACTGATTTCTTTATCGGCCAAACGTTTATTTACATCTGCCAATAATAGCTTAATAATACCGCCAATATTATTTTTCGTCAGCGGCTTAAACATAATGGTTTCATCCAGACGATTTAAAAATTCCGGTCTGAAATGAGCTCTTAATTCTTCCATTACCGCTGCTTCTGCTGTATCCTCTACTGTTCCGTCCTCCTGTATTCCATCCAAAATATACTGGGAACCAATGTTGGACGTCATAATTAAAATCGTATTTTTAAAGTCCACCGTTCTTCCCTGAGAATCTGTGATTCGTCCGTCATCTAAAACCTGTAACAGCACGTTGAATACATCCGGGTGTGCTTTTTCCACTTCATCGAAAAGCACTACAGAATACGGTTTTCTACGAACAGCCTCCGTCAACTGTCCTCCCTCTTCATACCCCACATATCCAGGAGGTGCTCCAATCAGACGGGAAACGGAATATTTCTCCATGTACTCACTCATGTCAATTCGCACCATATTGTTTTCATCATCAAACAAGCTGGCTGCCAATGCTTTTGCAAGCTCTGTCTTACCTACACCGGTTGGACCAAGAAACAGGAACGAACCTATTGGTTTGCTTGGGTCTTTGATTCCTGCTTTCGAACGAATAATCGCTTCTGTAACCTTGGTTACGCCTTCGTCTTGTCCAATTACACGCTTGTGTAGTTCTTCATCCAAATGAAGTGTTTTGCTTTTTTCACTCTCTGTAAGCTTTGCTACCGGAATTCCTGTCCATCTGGAAATTATCTTTGCAATTTCTTCTTCACTGACGGTTTCATGCACCAGACGCAAATCTTTTTCTTTGATATTGCGTTCTTCCACTTCCAACTGAGCTTTTAATTTAGGAAGCTCACCATACATCAGCTCACCTACACGCTCATTATCCCCTTTAATGGAGCAGACCTCTATTTCACGGTTAATTTCATCAATACGCTCACGAATCTTGCTTGCTTTTTCCAACGCTGCCTTTTCGTTATCCCACTGAACTTTTTTACCGGCAAAGTCTTCTCGCAGTTCTGCCAGTTCTTTTCGCAGTTCTTCCAGACGCTCCTTACTTAAATTATCATTTTCTTTTCTAAGAGCAGTTTCTTCTATTTCTAACTGCATAATTTTTCTGTTTTGTTCATCTAACTCTGCCGGCATGGAATCTAACTCTGTTTTGATTAACGCACAGGCTTCATCCACCAAATCAATTGCCTTATCCGGCAGGAAACGGTCAGATATATAACGGTTTGATAATACCGCTGCCGATACCAACGCATTGTCCATAATTTTTACGCCATGGAATACCTCGTATCTTTCTTTTAAACCACGCAAAATGGAAATGGTATCTTCCACCGTTGGTTCATCCACAAGCACCGGCTGAAAACGTCGTTCCAATGCAGGGTCTTTTTCAATATATTGTCTGTACTCATCTAATGTAGTAGCTCCAATACAGTGAAGCTCTCCTCTGGCAAGCATTGGTTTTAACATATTTCCCGCATCCAATGCTCCGGTTGTCTTTCCGGCACCTACGATGGTATGAAGCTCATCGATAAATAAAATGATTTCTCCATCGCTTTTCTTTACTTCGTCCAACACTGCCTTCAAACGTTCTTCAAATTCCCCCTGATATTTTGCCCCGGCAATCAAAGCTCCCATATCCAAGGAAAAAATCTTCTTATCCTTCAGCCCCTCCGGTACATCCCCGTGAACAATTCTCTGGGCAATTCCTTCTGCCACCGCAGTTTTACCAACTCCCGGCTCACCAATCAAAACCGGATTATTTTTTGTTTTTCTGGACAGAATACGAATTACATTTCGAATTTCGGTATCTCGCCCGATAACCGGATCCATCTGTTGCTTTCTAGCGCGCTCCACCAAATCCTGTCCATATTTATTTAATGTATCATACGTTGCTTCCGGATTGTCACTTACCACTCTCTGGTTTCCTCTAACGGTAGATAAAGCCTGCAGGAAACGTTCTCTGGTGATACCATATTCTTTGAATATTTCTTTGATTTCTGTGTTGGGATACTTCAACATGGAAAGGAAAATATGCTCTACAGAAACATACTCATCCCCCATCTGCTTTGCCTCGTCCTCGGCGCTAATCAATACCTGATTCAACTTCTGTCCCACATACAGTTTACCGCCGGACACCTTCACTCTTTTCTGTAACGCCTGCTCTACCCTGTTGATAAAGTGTGGCTTATCGATTTCCATCTTCTCAATCAGCTTTCCTATCAAGCTGTCATCCAAAGCCACAAGGCTGTATAATAAATGCTCCTGCTCAAGCTCCTGATTCCCATATTCGTATGCCAGCTTTTCGCAATTATTTACTGCTTCCATAGACTTTTGTGTAAATTTGTTAATGTTCATTGCACTACCTCCTGACATGATTCTAACGTATTTTGCTACGTTTCAATGTGTTTTATTCGTTCCTAACTGCAACTATAGCACCGGTTGTTAGCACTGTCAAGAGGTGAGTGCTAAAGTTTTCTGATAATTTTTGCAAACCCTTGATTTTACTGGGTTTGCGGGTTTCTAAAATCTTTATAAATTCATCAATTTTTAAATGGAATTATGACAGGTGATTTAGCCGAGCATACTATTTGATTATTATTACTATATCTATCTGATTTAGTAACCTTCACATAATGTACTAAATCGGTTATTTGGGATTTATTTCCCACTTGTACAAGCTTCTTCCAAAGCTGTCTTTCTTTTAATTCTACTCCCTTAGGAACTGTCTTATTGTTTGACCTACCTTTTTTCCCCATCTTACTCTCCCTTCTCTACATCTTTCTCAGAAACAAGATAGAATAACTCTATATATTTTTCATTTACACTATCTGAAATTTCATCAATCATTTCCGTATTTATTTCTTCAAAGCTGTCATTTACCAAATTCTGAACACTAGTATCTTTATTTATTTTGAATGCTGTAACTCTTTCAGGATATATTTCACATTTATTACCTATAATATCATATACTTTCTTTGACAAATCATGAAATTCTTGAATTACTTTTCCCGCACAATAAAGTGCATTTACCGAAGTCAATATATATGGACTGTGTGTTGTAATCAAAATTGAACTATTGTTAATATTGGCAAAATATGCAATAAATTCAACTACTTCGTTCTGCAAATTCGGGTATAAATGTGCTTCTGGTTCTTCTATAATTACAAACGCATTTTCTTTTTTCAACATTAAAATATACAATTGATTAAGCAACCATAATACTTCTTGTTGACCAGAAGACGCAAAATTAATTGGTATTTTCTCGTTACAGGATTCATTATCTTGTATAACTATATATTCTTTACCCGCAGTATATTGGTAATCTCCTTTTAAATCAGAAATCAACATTTCTGAAATTTTCCCAACATCAAATTTTCTTTCTCCGTCCGGATAACGCTTATGAACATTACGAATCCCATCAGAAAATGCTCCGTGAATGTTATCAATAATTTGCATAAATTGTCGTGTTATCAAATCCAAATTATCATTTTCAATCAATGAACGATTATTAACTAGCAAAGTAATCATGCTACGTCCTGCCGGTATATAATATGTTTCTTTAAAATCGTCAAAAATTCTATTCACGCTATTCTTCAAATTATCATAATTTCTCAGTCGCTCCTTGCTTGCATATGCAAGACTTATCGTAGTAGTATCAGGTTTTTGAACATATAATTCTAATGCCTCTTTTTCCAAACGTGTTATTTCCTTAGTCAGTTTTGGAGAATATCTAACGCTTATATATTTCTTTCTTTTTTCAAAACACTATTGAATCCTTTACTGGCATCATTTCCATTATATAAAGAAGTATCATATAGCTGACAAAGGTAATCTGTCATTGTTGTTTTAATTATTCTAAAAAAATATATTGCTTTTGCCACAGTACTTTTTCCCGTTGCCTGTTCGCCTATAAGCACATTAAAATCTTTAATATCCATTTCCAATTCTTTTACAGGACCTAAATATTTTATTGCTATTTTCTGCAATTATTTCCCTCCTATCCACTAAAAGTAATATTCCCTATGGTCATTTTACACCAAATACTTATCAAATGAAACGACAAATTAGTATTTTTTCGAATTGCATTTCAAAATACTTCCCTATCACTCCTTATTTTTGTGCATTTACACGTTTTTTAGTAATGATGTTTATCCTCGTCCAGTTCTACCCTCTCCGCCAGTTCCAATACCGTAATCCCATCCTTTCCACATTGTTCCAACACTGCTTCTCGTATCTTATATATTTTATTATCCATCCATAAAAACAGCAATAGCCAACCAAAAAGCACGGTATCACAAAAATTTCAACAACTGTAATCTCCACAGTCATCCCCCAAAGCCATACACCCAAAATAACAACAAACCACACCAGGAATAATATCCCTCCATATTTTATCTGTCTATTTTCTTCCCGTAGTATTCCCATATATTCTTCCGGCGTAATTTCTCTTTTTCCTTTCCTTTTTAG
This sequence comes from Lachnospiraceae bacterium, assembly GCA_017408735.1. Taxonomy (GTDB): domain Bacteria; phylum Bacillota; class Clostridia; order Lachnospirales; family Lachnospiraceae; genus RUG11237. The sequence continues at coordinate 15,719 of JAFQUB010000017.1, read as the reverse complement.
CACCTGATTTTTCTTATGAAACTTCTTCGTTAACTCCAGTGGTAATTCCTTTTGTATTGTCTGCTGATAAGTCTTTTTGAAAACTTCGCCCAATGTTTCACTTTCCGGATTCTTCTGTTTTCTTATTGTGCCATATGTTTTATAGCGTATCATAAATTTTACAATTTTATAGCCTGCGATATACACAGTGCAAAAGAGCATCACTGGAAAAAGTGGCACTTGTAACACATTTTCTTTTTCCCCAAAGATACACAGCGTTATTCCTAAAAACACCAGCACCAAAACCACATTTAAACCATAAAGTATTTTTCTGTTCATATTCTTTAACCGGAACATCATCTGTCTTCCTAAAAACAGCACAACTATTTCTGCCAGAATTGCACTTAAAATGCCACAAAGATAACCGCTCAACTCTACTTTTGCAGTCATAATATGAAAGCTTGCATTCTGGTCTGTAGGAATAAACTCCAGTAAGCATAACCCTAATACGCACCAACACATAACATTCAACCATCCTGGAAATCCCTTTACTCTGCTTTCTGCATCGTTATATTCGGAGAAATAACCTTTGCAGAATTTCTCTATATCTTTTCCGACGATTCTTTCTGCCGGCTTTCCTTCCTCCTGAGCCGTACACAGCATATCCACCAGATTCATCAGCATTTCCTCTCTGGTTTCTACCTCTACACACCGCACTGCCGCATATGTTTCTACCTTTTCAAAAACATTCCGATATTCATTTTTCAACTTTCGTTTTTCTTCTATATAACTTTCCATTTCTCCTACTCCTCTCCATCCGCTTCCTTAATCCGCTCTGCCAGTTCAAGAATGGTAATTCCCTCTTCCTCACACTGTTTTAAATAGGCTTCCTGAGCTTTATAGAGACTATTATCCATAAAAATCTTATAAATTCCATAATATATTGCAAGAAGAATTACTCCACCAAATACTGCACCGGAAATTCCATCATCCATCCAGAACATAACAATGGGAACGATACACAGCGCCAATAAAAGCAGCCGGATTATACCATCACATATTTTTACTATTTGACATTCTCTGCGAAGCTTTTCCATGTATTTTTCTATGGTCAACTCTGTTTTGCCTCTTCTTCTGCGCTTTTTATTTTTCCTCTCAAAAGTCTTTTGTAACTCTACAGGCCACTGCTCAATATTTTTTTCCATAGTTGCCTGATAAACTGCCTTTGCACTTCCCGGCTCCACCGGCTTCTTTATCGTTCCATATTTCCGGTACCGTGTGCGAAGTTCTATCACTTTATATCCAATACAATACACAATGCAAAGAACCGTAACCGCAAGCAATGGTACGGCAATTACCTTATCTGCCAGAAAAACAGACGCCGGAATCAAACATATAAAAAACACTGCAACTGAAATAATGGAAACCACGGTGGCATTTACCCTTTTTACGCGGAATATCAGATTCTGTCCTATATACTTTGACAATAATGCAACAATAAGTCCCAGAATAACTCCGCCTGCATATCCACTTACATCCGTAGTTGCTGTCAGTAAATGAAAATCAGTTTCTTCCCATAGGACTGCAATTTCAAACAAATAAAAAAACAACTCAAGACAACTGATTCGATAAATCCACTTTGGAAATCCCTTTACCCACTGAATTACACTGTGATACTCAGAAAAGTAACTTTTACAAAAAGCCTCCATATCTTTTCCCACAATCTTCTCCAGCGGTTTGCCTTTTCTCTGAGCGGTATAAAGCACATCCACCAGATTCATCATCATTTCTTCCAAATTTTTTTCATCCACATTCTCTAAAAGAGCATAAGATTCCACTCTTTCAAAACATTCCTTATATTCATTTTTCAAGTTTTTCTTTTCTACCAGATAACTTTCCATGTTCTTACTCCCATCCTTCAAACAACACTTTTTCGGCGCTTTCGGTGACCTTTTTATAGTTTTCCTTGAAACTTTCATACCGCTGCCTGCCGGTTTCTGTAATACTGTAATATTTTCGAATTGGTCCTAATGGGGACTTTGCCTTTCTACAGCTGATAAAACCATTCTTATCCAGTCTGGTTAACACCGGATAAAGAGTTCCTTCTCCCAGACTTTCAAAACCACATTTTTCTAAAATAGATAAAATTTCATAGCCATAAGTTTCTCCTTTTTCAATTACCCCAAGGACACAGCCTTCCAAAATCCCCTTCATTAATTGCGTATCGTCCATGTTTCACCATCTCTTTTTCTAATTCACTTACCAGACTTCACTTTCATCATCTACTTGGCATTATCAAGTAGCTTAAAAACAAATTATCACAAGTACTTGGTATTGTCAAGTACCCAGTTACAAAAAGAGAGCACGCCCTGCACGGCATGCTCTCTTTTTGATATCCTAAACAAGTACTTATACCCTGTTTACAACTTATTCTGCATTATCTGCTGTAATTAATGTAACTTCTACCGGAATAGATGCTTCTACTGTTTCTCCGGCAAGTAATTTTACTGCTGTTTCTACAGCTGTTGAACCCATAAGTTCCGGCTGCTGAGCTACTGTTGCTGCCATTTTTCCTTCTTTGATTGCAGCAATGGCATCATCTGTTGCGTCAAAACCAACTACAACAATTTCTTTTCCGCTGATTGCTTCCAATGCTCCTAATGCCATTTCGTCATTGTGAGCAAATACACCCTGAATATCAGCATTTGCCTGAAGCATGTTTTCCATAACTGTCATGCCTTCTGAACGGTTAAAGTTAGCCGTCTGTTTAGAAACCACATCCAACTGTTCATCAGCTACAACATGGAAACCTTCTCCACGGTCAATTGTTGCACTTGCGCCCGGTACACCTTCCAATTCAGCAACTTTTGCACCTTCTCCAACCAGAGTTACCAGATATTCTGTAGCCATCTTTGCACCTGCAACGTTATCAGAAGCGATAGAGCAATCGATTTCCACACCATTGACACCACGGTCTACTGCAATTACTTTAACACCCTGTGCAATAGCATCTTCCACAGCCGGTGCCACTGCGTCAGAATCTACCGGGTTAACAATCAGAACGCTGATATTTTTGGACAGAAGGTCTTCAATATCACTTGCCTGTTTTGCAGCGTCATCACCTGCATCAACTACAATCAGTTCTATACCTGCTTCTTTCGCTTTTGCTTCCGCACCATCTGTAAGAGTTACGAAAAATGGATTGTTTAAGGTAGAAACAGAAAATCCGACAGTTCCTGATGCTTCTGTTGAAGTTTCTCCTGATGTATCACCTGAACTTTCACCTGATGTTGAGGTTCCACCACATGCTACCATTGTAAATGCCATTGCTACTGTCATTACTACAGCCATTAACTTTCTAATTCTCATACCAATCTCCTCCTTATTGTTTATCAACATAAGTATTTTAAATTAACGTTTCCTGTCAGATAATACCGCAATCAAAATTACAATACCTTTTACCACATCTTGGTAGTATGAAGATACTCCAAGAATGTTAAGACCATTGTTCAAAACTGCGATAATAAGAACTCCGACAAATGTTCCCCAAATACGTCCCCGGCCACCATTCATACTGGTTCCGCCAAGAGCTACAGATGCGATTGCATCTAATTCATATCCATCACCAAGCGTTGGCTGTGCAGAACCAAGTCTTGATAAAAGAATCAACCCAGATAAAGCTGCCATGCAACCAGAAATTGCATATGTAATCAATTTTGTTTTGTTAATGTTAACCCCTGCAAGTTTCGCCGCCTGAGCATTACTTCCTGTGGCATAGACCCTGCGGCCAAAGGTGGTTTTTTCCAAAACAAACATAAATACGATAAATACCACAATAAACAAAATAACCGGAAATGGTATTCCAAGAACACTTCCTTTTCCTACAAATTTAAGTAAAGAACTGCTTCCAAGATTAGAAATTGGTTTACCATTCATATAAATTAAGGTTAATCCTCGGAACACAGTCATTGTAATAAGTGTTGCAATAAATGGTTGCAGACGTCCTTTTGTTACCATAAAACCACTGATTGCACCAAATGCTGTTCCTAAAATCAACGAAAGAATCATTGCCACTCCTACCGGCATTCCATTGGAAATAAATCCTGCACAAAGTGCTGTGGTAAGTGCCAATACCGAACCTACCGACAAATCAATTCCACCTGTAAGAATAACGCAGGTCATACCAAATGCGATAAGTCCATTGATGGAGGATTGTCTAAGCAAGGATAAAAAGTTTGACGGAGTACGAAATTCCGGGCTAAATATCCCTATTACAACTACCAAAAGAATCAGCGCAATCAATGCACCAAAATCCTGAAAATTAATCTTCTTATTTTTCATCTAAATCCCCTCCTGTCGCTAAAATCATAATATTTTCCTGATTTGCTTTTTCTTTTGCAAGGCAACCTCTTACAACACCTTCTCTGACTACCATAATCCGGTCTGACATACCGAGAACTTCCGGAAGTTCTGATGATACCATAATAATGGCAACACCTTGGGCAGCAAGATCATTTATAATATTATAGATTTCCTTCTTTGCTCCAATGTCAACACCTCTGGTCGGTTCGTCAAGAATCAGAACCTTTGGATTCGTATGAATCCACTTGGCAAAAACAACTTTTTGCTGATTACCACCACTAAGGTTATTACATTCATGTTGAGGACCTGTACATTTGATATGTACTTCTTCTATCCCTTTTTGAACCAATTCTTTCTCTTCTTGCTTATTAAGAACACCGGCTTTTGAGATTTTTCCAAGGTTTGCCAAAGAAATATTTTTCATAATACTCTCTTCCAGCATCAGTCCCTCTACCTTACGGTCTTCTGTAATGAAACCTAAGCCATTTGCCATAGCAGCCTGCGGACTTTTGTTCTTAATCTCTTGTCCATTCAAATAAAGACTTCCTGTTACATGTGACATATTTCCAAATATCGCCTGCATGATTTCTGTTCTTCCTGCTCCCATCAGACCGGAAACGCCAAGAACCTCTCCTGCATGCACCTGAAAATTAACATCTTTGAAAACCCCCGGACAAGTAAGACCTTTTACTTCCAAAACTACATCTCCAATTTTTACATCTCTTACCGGGTAACGTTCTCCAATCTCTCTACCAATCATCATCTTAACAACATCATTCATATCAGTATCCGCGATTTTCTTAGTTCCAATATAGGAACCATCACGCAATATAGTAATTCTGTCGCAAAGATAGAAGATTTCTTCCATACGATGAGAAATATAAACGATGGAAACGCCTTTTGCTTTCAAAGATTTCACTACTTCAAACAATACATCTGTTTCACTTTGAGTAAGAGCTGCTGTAGGTTCATCCATAATAATAACCTTTGCGTCCACCATCAGGGCTTTTGCAATTTCTATCATCTGCTGCTGACCTACAGATAATTCACTCATTCTCTGTGCCGGATCAATCTTTACTCCCAGCTTGTCGAGAATTTTCTCTACTTCCTGACGCATTGCCTTTTTGTCACATACGCCAAAAGCTTTCTTAATTTCTTTTCCAAGGAACATATTTTCTTCCACAGTCAGGTCAAATAATACGTTCAATTCCTGATGAATAAATACGATTCCGGCTTTTTCTGCTTCCTGAGGATTTTGGTAGCAAACTTCCTGACCATCGACAATTACAGTTCCGGCATCTCTTGTATACACGCCTGTTAAAATCTTCATCAAAGTAGATTTTCCGGCACCATTTTCCCCCATAAGAGCGTGAATTTCTCCATGATCCAATAGGAAGCCTGCATTTTTCAAAACCGCGTTACTGCCAAATGATTTGTCAATACCTCGCATCTCGATTTGCATGTCTATCCCTCCTTTCAGAAAATACAGCCGGATTGTAAGATGATATTTGCGTATGGTGTTGTTTCACCGGTACGAATTACCGCCTTACATTCCTTTGTCAGCGCCTTCAGTTCTACATGAGAAACAAATTCCACCTCCGGTTTCACATCTGTAGATGAAAAATACGTTTTTATTTCATTTAGCACTGCCGGATTCTTTTCTTTGATTTCCTCCGCCAGAACTATTTTTTCTATTTTCATATCGCTTCCAACTTCTTTCAATACATCCATAAAAGAAGGCTGTCCGAATTTAACTGCAAGGTCAATCCGTTCTGTTTCCTCCGGAATCGGCAATCCACAGTCCCCAATACAAATACGGTCTGTATGCCCCATATAGGATAGAACTCTGGAGATATCGCTGTTTAAAATACCTTGTTTCTTCATAATACTCACCCCCGAAGTTCTTTTTCTACTTCCTCAGACGTAGGCATTCCACTCTGAGCCCCAAATTTTTCAGTGGAAAGGCTGGCTGCTGTATTGGCATAAGTCAGTGCTGTTTTCATATCTGCTCCGTTCGAAACCTGTACTGAAAATGCTCCATTTAATGTATCGCCTGCTCCTGTAGTATCCACAACCTTTGCAGGTCTTGCAGGAATGGTTAACACTTCTCCGGATTTCAAACAGGTAGATACACCTCTAGAACCCTGGGTAATTACCAGCTTCTCCGGATACTTTTTCAGCATTTCCTCTGTACTCATTTCATTTCCAAAGATAAGTACTGCTTCATGCTCATTTGGTGTCACATAAGTAACCTTTTCAATAATTTCCATTGGTACCTCTGCTGCCGGTGCAGGATTTAATACTACCGGTACTTTTCTTTCTGCACAAAAATCCACAATATAATGTACGGTTTCCAATGGAATTTCATGCTGCAGTACCACCATGTCATAAGTTGCAAGCGTATCTTTGATACTGTCCACATATGCCTTGTCAACTTTACCGTTCGCTCCGGGAATTACAATAATTGTATTATCATTATCCCCAACTGTAATCATTGCAATTCCTGTTGGAACATCAGAAAGCACTTTAATGTGGTCTGTTTTTACTCCTACGTTTTTTAAGTTGTCAATCATCTTCTGTCCATGGCTGTCATCCCCCACACAACCAAACATTTCAACTTCTGCTCCAAGTTTTGCCATAGCAACCGCCTGATTGGCTCCTTTTCCACCCGGAATATAACTGATACTATCCCCCATCAGGGTTTCACCTTTAAGAGGAATTCTCTCCGCTGTAACAGTCATATCCACATTAATACTTCCTACTACTGCAAGTTTCATAGACCTCACCCCTTCTTTCGTTGTCTGACACACCCGAAAATCAATTTTCTATCTTGATTTTATTATAAGCCCCACACTCTATAACGTCAATTGACTTTGGCTATTTTGATGCTTATATCTAGTTTTGCTAAACATTTTTTGGCTATTTTGACTATATTTATATAGTTAGATACCGACTTACCTGATATACGTATTCCGGTAAATCCTTTTTCATTGCCAGCGCTTCTTCCATATCAAAATCTACATATTTTCCATCCTTATATGCCACTACACGGTTACTTTTTCCTTCACAAAACAAGTCCACTGCAAATGCTCCCATAACGGAGCCTCTTACTCTGTCGGTGGCTGTTGGGTTGCCTCCTCTTTGAATATGCCCTAAAATGGTAGCTCTGGCTGCAATCCCTGTTTCTTCCTGAATCCTTTTTGCCATTTCTTCAGAATGTCCGATTCCTTCTGCATTTACAATAATATGATGCCTTTTTCCCTGTTTCCGGTTATCCACGATGTGCTTCATCAGTTTATCTGCATCGTAATTATGCTTTTCCGGAAGCAGGATATCTTCTGCACCATTGGCAATTCCACACCACAAAGCAATATATCCTGCATGTCTCCCCATTACCTCGATTACGCTGACACGTTCATGGGAGGTAGAGGTATCACGAATCCTATCTATGGCTTCCACTGCCGTGTTCACTGCAGTATCAAATCCAATAGTATAGTCCGTACAGGCAATATCCAAATCAATGGTTCCCGGAACTCCAATGGTGTTAATCCCTCTTGTTGCCAGTGTCTGCGCCCCTCTGAAAGAACCGTCACCACCAATTACCACCAGACCATCAATTTCATGCTTTTTGCAGATTTCCGCTGCTTTATCCTGATATTCTTCCTGCTTAAATTCTTCACACCTTGCCGTGTATAAAATGGTGCCGCCTCTTGAAATGGTATCCGATACAGAACGGGCATCCATGTCCTCAATTTCTTCATTCAGAAGTCCGCTGTACCCATGCATAATTCCTTTTACTCTTATCCCCTTGCAAATGGCAGTTCTAACAACCGCCCGAACCGCTGCATTCATTCCCGGTGCATCCCCACCACTGGTCAAAACGCCAATTGTTTTCATTTCTTTTTTCATAGAAACCCTCCTATCATTACTAGTTTACCCAATAGTGTCAGAATATTTCCACGTTTTCCTTGTATTAATCTTAATTTTAAATCAATTTCGGGTTATTTTCAACACTATTCGCCACTATTTTACATAATAATTGTGACATTGGTTCAACCCGCGCCAGCCGCATTTTACCACTTCATTTTGCAACTTACCCGCTGATTCTTTCCACTTACCTTTCCCCCTCTTGTACCTCTGACAATAAGCTTTTATACTGCAATCAAACAATAAGTTTACGTTGTATTCACGCAGGAGGAGGATTTATATGGAATCTATTATTCAAGTAAAGCACCTGAAAAAATATTTTAAAGATGTGAAAGCCGTAGATGATATCAGCTTCACCGTAGAAAAAGGAGAGCTTTTTGGCTTTTTGGGCATCAATGGCGCCGGAAAAACCACAACAATTCAGATGTTGACTACGTTGTTTCCACCCACCGAAGGAGAAGTTAGCATCTGCAATCTAAAATTAGGAAAAGCAAACACCCAGATTAAACACCACATTGGTGTGGTAGCCCAGAACAACAGCTTAGACAAACGTCTGACTGTTCAGGAAAATCTGTTACTGCGGGGAGGACTTTATCATCACAGCAGGAATGTATTAAAAGAAAATCTGGGGCGTGTCAGTGAAATTTTATCTCTTACAGATGTTTTGAAACGTCCTTACGGAAAATTGTCCGGTGGTCAGAAACGTCGGGCTGAAATTGCCGCTGCACTGATGCACACCCCGGACATTCTTTTTCTGGATGAACCTACTACCGGCTTAGATCCTGCCACCAGAAAACAAGTCTGGTCCGCCATCCACAATTTGCAAAAGGAACTGCAGATGACGGTTTTTCTAACCACCCACTATATGGAGGAAGCAGCTAAAGCCAACCACATTGCTATTTTGAACAAGGGACATCTTATAGAATATGGCACACCATTTTCTTTAAAAGAAAAATATGCTAAAGATACTTTGAGATTAATTCCCAAAGAGGAAACTCAAAATGCCCTTACCACTCTGCTTCAAACTGCAAACCTGAGTTATCGCAAAAAAGAAAATTCCTATATCGTGGCAATGGACTCCACTTTATCTGCCCTGCCTGTGTTAGAACAGGGGAAATCTTTACTTCATGGCTTTGAAGTAATTCAGGGTACTATGGATGATGTATTTTTAAATGCAATGAAAGGAGATATGAATTATGTCTAAATATCTAAGTCTTACCAAACGAAACTGTCTTGTATTTTTAAGGGATCGGTCTTCCGTATTCTTTTCTCTGCTTTCTATGTTGATTGTAATGCTGTTAACTACCGTATTTTTAGGCAATCTGAATGTAAGCAGCATTACCAATTTACTTGCAGAATACGGTGGAATTCGTGATGCCGCCGTAGACACTGCCAACGCCGAAGAACTGGTCTGGTACTGGACACTTGCCGGTATTTTAGTGGTAAATTCCTTAACAGTTTCCCTTACTGTCATTGGTATCATGATTACCGATGCCAATGAAAACCGTTTGGAAGTTTTTTATACTGCACCAATCAGCAAATCTGTGGTGGCTCTTTCCTACGTAACCTCAGCCATCCTGATTGGCACCCTGTTTTGTGTACTGACTTTAATCATTGCCCTGATTTTTATTGCAGCAACCGGTGGAACTGTGTTATCCCTCTCTGCCATTTTACAAATTCTGTTCTATATCTTTGTAAATGTATGCATTTTTTCTATTATTATGTATCTGGCTGCACTCTTTGTAAAAAGTCCGGGTGCCTGGTCCGGTGTTGCCACCATCGTAGGTACTCTGGTAGGATTTGTAGGAGCTATCTACCTCCCAATGGGCTCACTGCCGGAAAAAGTAGGCAATGTACTAACCTGTCTTCCGTTGCTTCACGGCACTTCGCTCATGCGAAAAGTATGCTGTGAATCTATCCTAAACAAAACCTTTGAAGGAATGCCTCCAGAAGTTTTAGATATCTACAAAGAAGAAATGGGAATCACCATAGTAATGAATGATATTACTGTTTCTTCCTCTTTCCAGTTAGCATTTATGGCAGCATTCGGTGTTGTGGCTTTCATCGCCGCCCTAATTGTCGCTAAACATAAACACATCAGTGACCGATAAATACATTAATTGTTACATCAATTTAAGAAGAAGGGAGTGCAATACTTGAAAATCACTATCTTAGATTTACCCCCTGAGGAAGAACCGGAAATCATCATTAAATGTGAACATATTACCGATGACTTGGCAAAGCTTATCAACAGCTTTAAGCAGGGAAGCCAGAAACTTACCGGCTATCAGCAGGGAAATATTCATTTGCTGTCACCAAATGATATCTACTATTTCGAATCAGTAGACCAGCATACCTTTGCCTACTGTGAAAAGGAAGTTTTTGAAGTAAAAAGCAAACTGTATGAACTGGAAGCAGAATTACCATCTTTGGATTTTCTGCGTTCCTCCAAGTCTACTATTTTAAACCTGAATAAAATCAAAAGCCTTACCCCTGCCTTTGGAAGCCGGTTTGAAGCGCTTTTAAAAAACGGTGAAAAGGTTATTATTTCCAGACAGTATGTAAGTACTTTAAAGGAAAAATTAGGATTATAGCATATAATATAGGAAGGATGGGAAACCGATGAATAAATTTTTCAATATGCTCCATTATTTATGGACGGCTTTTTCCACTGTTGTCACCGGAGTCACCTGTGTGACTACTGTTTTTATTCTTATTTTCTGGGGAACAGATATTGACCTTGGTGTGGAGATTCTATGGCAGATTTTAATGGTGTCCGCTATCTGTTCCTTGGGAAGTTTGATATTATATAATGAAAAAACAGAATTCTCCAAAAAACAAATGTTAATCCGTTTCTGGGTTTTGTTTGCTTTTGTGAATGTTGTGGTGCTTGCCTCCGGATACCATTTTCAGTGGTTTTCTTTTTCCAACTGGAAAATGGTTGCCGGCATGGAACTATGTATTATCGTCGTATTTGCAAGTACTATTATCATTTATTCTTTAGCAGCCCAGAAAGAAGCAGATACCATGAACAAAAAATTAAGGGAGCGTGCTAAGTAAGCATCTTGCTCCCTTCTTGTGACTCTTTAGAATTTATGGTATAATTGTTAAAAATTGTATGAAAACTATATAAAAATGGAGGTAGACGTCATGGCTTGGTACGACGAAGCAATCTTTTATCACATCTATCCTTTTGGTCTTACAAATTCGCCAAAGGAAAACAACTACGGAGAAGTGGAACACCGTTTAAACACTGTGCTTCCATGGATTTCTCATATCAAAGAAATTGGCTGTAATGCAATTTACATCGGACCACTCTTTGAATCTGTGGGACACGGTTACGAAACCACGGATTACAAAAAATTAGACTGCCGTCTGGGAGATAATAAGGATTTAACAAATTTTGTAGCAGAATGTCACAAAGCAGGAATTACGGTTATCTTAGACGGTGTCTTTAATCATACCGGCAGAGATTTCTTTGCTTTTAAAGATTTGCAGCAAAATCGGGAGAACTCCCCATATAAAGACTGGTACTGCAATGTAAACTTTGGGGGAAATAATGAATACAACGACGGATTTTCCTACGAAAACTGGGGCGGTTATAATTTATTAGTAAAATTAAATCAGAAAAATCCTGCCGTTAGAGATTATATTTGCGATGTAATTCGTTTCTGGGTAGATGAATATGATATCGATGGTATCCGCTTAGATGCCGCTGATGTACTGGATTTTGAATATATGAGCGCCCTGCGTCAGGTTGCAAATGAAGTGAAAGCTGATTTCTGGCTGATGGGTGAGGTAATCCACGGTGATTACAGCCGTTGGGTAAATGAGGGAACTTTGCATTCCGTAACCAACTACCAGCTTCACAAAGCTCTATTTTCCGGTCACAATGACCATAACTATTTTGAAATTGCCCACACTGTAAAACGTCTTTATGAAATGGGCGGTAATAAACCGGATGGATTAAAACTTTATAACTTTGTAGACAATCACGATGTAGAACGAATTTATACCAAATTAAGCAATAAAGCACATTTTGCACCGGTACACATACTGTTATACACACTTCCGGGAATTCCATCTCTTTACTATGGTTCTGAATTTGGTATCGAAGGAAAGAAAGAACAATTTTCCGATGATTCCCTGCGTCCGGCCTTATCTTTGGAGGACTTTAAAGATGCGGTAAAAACCAACTCCTTTACGGCTCTGATTGCCGCTTTAGGACGCACACGTCAACAGTCAAAAGCCCTGTCTTACGGTGATTATCAGGAATTAGTTTTAACAAACCGCCAGTATGCCTTTTCCCGAAACACTGCTGATGACTGTGCTATCGTAACAGTAAATAATGATGATAATCCTTGCACCTTAACTGTAGGCTGTGGCAATTATTCTACGTTTGTAGGTGCCTTAAGTGGTCAAAAGGTTACCGCAAATAATGGTACAATTACTGTAACTGTAGATGCAAATTCCGGTGAAATCTGGCTTCCAGAAACTTCCGGTTCAAAAACCACTGACAAAGCCGTAAAGTTAAATGTGGCTGATGCCATTGCAGGCACTAAAGCTGTGGCTCCAGAGAAGACTGCTCCAAAAAAACCGACAGACGAAACTCCAGCTCCAGATACTAAAGCTATGGCTCCGGATAGCACCACAGCACGGGTACCAGTGGAACACCACAATGACAACGATGCTTTTGAACAGGGAAAAATTGCCGGATTACAGGCTGCCATTATAGCACGTATGGAAAAAAATGGTCCTGTAACGGAACAGATGAAAAATGATGTTTATAATAATACTCATTATGATTCACTGATTAACTGGATTAAGAGTTTTTAATTTGATAAATTTAAAGAAAGAAGGCTTGCATCCCAGGGATGCAAGCCTTTTCATTGCCCTTATCTCCATTTTTAACTATCATAATTTTTAAATAAACATCGTCATAAATTTTTCGTTTTAACATATTTCAAACCCGCCTGATTTTTTTCTATTTTACCTTATTATATACCATTTCGTCAATAAATTATGCACGTTTTTTGACGATGCATATTTTTCCCTTACACTTTTACAGCTCTTTCCCAGCCAGATAATTAATAAACTGCTGTGCCGTACGTCCGGAAATACCGCCGTGGCTTAATTCCCATTTGTTGGCTTCTTTACATAGGTCTTCGTCGGACATCTTGATTCCCTGTCTGTGTGCCAACTCTGTCACAATCTTGAAATATTCTTTCTGGCTTGGCTTTGAATAATTGATAGTTACCCCAAAACGATTTACAAGAGAAAGTTTTTCTTCCATAGTGTCTGAACGATGGATTCCATTGCCACGTTCCATATCATTTCTGTCATTCCATGTTTCTTTGATTAAATGTCTTCTATTGGACGTAGCATAAATCAAAATATTATCCGGTTTTGTTTCCACGCCACCTTCAATCACTGCTTTCAGGAACTTATACTCTATCTCGAATTCCTCAAAGGACAAATCATCCATATAAATAATGAAACGATAATTACGGTTTTTAATCTGTGCAATCACGTTAGATAGGTCTTTGAACTGGTGCTTGTATATTTCAATCATGCGCAGTCCCTGTGGGTAAAATTCATTGACAATTGCCTTGATACTGGTGGACTTACCTGTTCCGCTGTCACCAAATAACAGTGCATTATTTGCCTTACGTCCCTGCACAAAAGCTTCTGTATTTTCTACCAGCTTTTGTTTCTGAATTTCATAGCCAACCAAGTCATCCAACATGACTTTATCCATATTATTAATTGGAAGAAATTCAATCTCTCCGTCCGCTTTTTCCTTGATGCGGAAAGCTTTATTTAAACCAAACATTCCCACACCATAATCCTTGTAAAATGCCGTAACGCAGTCAAAGAATTCATTTTCATCCTTTGCCTGTTCCAGCTTGCTACTCAAGGCAATGATTTTCTCGCTGACATTCTTGTTGTACATCAGTTCCTTTTTCTCAATAGCCTTATAATTTGATATCTGTGAAAAACAATCAATTCCCAACGCCTGCTCAATCTTGGAAAAATCATAATCAAATAATGCCTTAAATACTCTGAAATCATTTTTCGCAAAATTATTTACGCTTCCATCATTTGCCCCTACTTTTTCACAGGTAATGCTAAATGGATTTTCATTGGTCACCAGATAAAAAGTCAAATAATTATGCCACAAATTATGGTCAAACCCAAAATCTGTTGCCACAACCAGCAATTTCTTTACCTGAGTGTAAATGTTCTGAATTAATTCTGAATCAGATACTTTTCTTTCTTCAAATTTTCGAAAAATCTCGCCCAGTTGGTAGAGAATGGAATCTTTTTCCATATCTCCGTATATGATTAAGTTGGAAATTTTGTGATGCATAAGAACCTCCTTCAAAAAAACGGGTACAATTTAATTTGTTGGCTACCAGTACGCCCATGTCAGAGACAGAATCGTCCTGGAAGCCATAACTTGAATCCCACATTCCAAAAAACTAGGCAAAATAATTCTGCCTAGTTTTTCATGAATCTCAATATTAGTTATTGATAAATTTATCTTCTTCGTTATTCCAGCTATAAAGCTTACGAATTTCTTCTCCAACGATTTCTGATGGATGTTCTGCTGCCAATTTTCTCATAGCCTTGAAGTGAACCTGTTTTCCTGCATCAGACATGTCTAATAAGAATTCTTTTGCGAAAGAACCATCCTGAATGTCAGAAAGTACTTTCTTCATAGCTTTCTTTGTTTCCTCTGTGATAATCTTTGGTCCTGTGATGTAATCACCGTATTCTGCTGTGTTAGAGATAGAATATCTCATTCCTGCAAAACCTGACTGATAAATTAAGTCTACGATTAATTTCATTTCATGGATACATTCGAAGTAAGCGTTTCTTGGGTCATATCCGGCTTCTACTAATGTTTCGTATCCAGCCTGCATTAATGCGCAAACACCACCGCAAAGTACTGCCTGTTCTCCGAAAAGGTCTGTTTCTGTTTCTGTTCTGAATGTTGTTTCAAGAACACCTGCTCTTGCTCCACCGATTGCTAATGCGTAAGCTAAAGCAATTTCCTGAGCTTTTCCTGTTGCATCCTGTTCTACAGCGATAAGACATGGAACACCTTTTCCTGCCTGATATTCGCTACGTACTGTATGTCCCGGTCCCTTAGGAGCAATCATAGTTACGTCAACGTTTGCAGGTGGTACGATACATCCGAAATGAATGTTGAAACCGTGAGCGAACATTAACATGTTTCCTGCTTCTAAGTTTGGTTCGATATCTTCCTTATATAATTTCGCCTGATGTTCATCATTGATAAGAATCATAATGATGTCAGCTTTCTTTGCAGCTTCTGCTGCTGTATATACTTCAAATCCCTGCTTTACAGCCTTGTCCCATGATTTAGAACCTTCGTAAAGACCAATGATTACGTTACATCCGGATTCCTTTGCATTTAATGCATG